>NZ_JBITEO010000020.1:0-150026 GCF_044455245.1 Streptomyces sp. NPDC051310 | reverse complement strand
CCCGCGGCGCGGGTCCCACAGCGCTGCGCGCTGTGCAAGCGAACCCCCGCGCTGCGCGCGGGGGTTGCGCTCCCGCTCCGCGGGAGCGCTAGTGGGACGCTGCGCGTCCCGCTCAACCCGCCCGCTTCGCGGGCGGGTTGACGCTCCGTTCGCTGCGCTCTCGGAGCTTGTGGGACTCCGTCCCACGGCCGGTCTTCCGCTTCGCTGCAGACCGGCTGCAGCGGGTCCGCTGCGCTCCCCCGCTTTGGGCTTTCCGGCTTCGCCTTCAAGCCCATGGCCCGCTGCCGCGGGCCGGGCTGGCTACAGGGCGAGGGGCCGGGTGGTGGAGTTCAGGCGTTTGCGTGACGGGGAGTGATGGCCCGTCGGGGTGCGGCCTGATGCGCCGGCCTGGGCCCCGGGGCTGCCTGAAGGCGGTATAGCCAGAGGGAGGCGGCGGCGAGCAGGCCGGTGAAGACTGTCAGTAGGAGGAGGGAGAGCCACATCTGCCGGCTTCCGGGATGGGTCCATCCCGTCCATGCCGCGGCGGCCGCCCACAACAGGGCACCTGCCGTATAGAAGGCGCGGACTCGGCGCAGCTGCCGTACGGCCCGCAGGGACATGTGGTGTTCAGTCTTCGGCGCCATGCTGGCCCATGTACCCCGATCCACGCCATCCACCGGCGGTTAACTCAGCTCTTTCAGCTGCCCGTGCTGTGGTGGGGGCCCGTTCGAGTCGGCTTCCGGTGGTAGCGCGTGCATCAGCTTGATGCAGCATGTACCTTTGGTGGAAACACGGGACACGCCATGGGTGATGCCTTAGCGGATCCAGGTGCTGAATCTCGTTTCTGGTGGATCACATTGGCCGTACGCGATGGCTTTTTCGTATGAATGGCTGCCGAGATAGGTGCACGGCGAATAGATGGGTTGCGTGCCATACCAAACCGTCCAGACCAGGGCAGTAAGGGCAAGTGAGCAAGCCAGATGCTTCCACGTAGGAGGTCCTGCGAGGGGGCGGATCATGGGATTGATCATAGGACAGCGGGCTGAGGGTCGTGATTTCACTCAAGGAACACCAGGTAGATCAGCGGTCGGCGTTTCGTAAGTGGGTGGGATTTCCTGCAAGATCACGTGTGCCCCCGCAGGGTGCCCGGGGCACGATCGTGTCAGCGACCGGGTCGGGCAAGACGATCACGGCGGCCGCGTGCGCGCTGGAATGCTTCCGGGACGGGCGGATCCTTGTGACCGTGCCGACCCTGGACCTGCTCGTGCAGACCGCTCAGGCGTGGCGCTTGGTGGGGCACCGGGCCCCGATGGTGGCGGTGTGCTCGCTGGAGAACGACCCGGTGCTGAACGAACTGGGGGTGCGCGCCACTACCAACGCGATCCAGCTCGCCCTTTGGGCGGGGTCCGGGCCGGTGGTCGTGTTCGCCACGTATGCCTCGCTGGTGGACCGGGAGGGCATCGACGCGCCCGAGGGCCCGCGGAAGGTTCGAGGTCCGCTGGAGGCCGCCCTGGCGGGCGGGGAACGGCTCTACGGCCAGCGGATGGCAGGCTTCGACCTCGCCATCGTGGATGAGGCCCACGGGACCGCCGGTGATCTTGGTCGGCCGTGGGCGGCGATCCACGACAACCAGCGGATCCCCGCGGACTTCCGGCTCTACCTCACCGCGACCCCGCGCATCCTCGCTTCGCCCCGGCCTCAGAAGAGCGCGGACGATCAGGAGATGATGCTCGCGTCGATGGCCGACGACCCCGAGGGTACCTACGGCGCGTGGATCGCAGAGCTCGGGCTCTCGGAGGCGATCGAGCGTGAGATCCTCGCCGGGTTCGAGATCGACGTGCTGGAGATCCGCGACCCCTCCCCCGTCCTCGGGGAATCGGAGGAGGCCCGGCGCGGCCGGCGCCTGGCGCTGTTGCAGACCGCGCTCCTGGAGCACGCCGCGAGGTGGAACCTGCGTACGGTCATGACGTTCCACCAGAAGGTCGAGGAAGCGGCGGCGTTCGCGGAGAAGCTGCCCGAGACAGCGGCCGAGCTGTACATGAACGACGCCTCCGATGAGGACTTGGCGCGGGCGGAGGAGCTGCCCGCGTCGTCGATCGACGCGGAGTTCTACGAGCTGGAGTCCGGCCGCCACGTCCCCCCAAACCGGGTGTGGTCGGCGTGGCTGTGCGGCGACCACCTCGTCTCCGAGCGACGCGAGGTGCTGCGCCAGTTCGCAGGCGGCATCGACGCGAACAACCGGCGCGTGCACCGGGCCTTCCTCGCCAGCGTTCGCGTGCTCGGCGAAGGCGTCGACATCACCGGCGAGCGGGGAGTCGAAGCCGTCTGCTTCGCCGACACCCGCGGCTCGCAGGTGGAGATCGTGCAGAACATCGGCCGGGCGCTCAGGTTGCACCGCGACGGCTCCACCAAGGTCGCTCGGATCATCGTGCCGGTGTTCCTGGAGCCGGGCGAGGACCCGCAGGACATGGTCGCCTCCGCGAGCTTCCGGCCGCTCGTGGCCGTGCTCCAGGGCCTGCGCTCGCATGACGAGCGCGTGGTCGAGCAGCTCGCCTCCCGGGCGCTCACGAGCGGCAAGCGCAAGATCCACATCCGGCGCGACGAGGACGGGCGGATCGTCGGGGCCGGCGGCGCGGGCGACGGCGAGGGCCAGGAGGACGACGACACCCAGGCTGCCGCTGAAGCGGCCCTGCTGCACTTCTCCAGCCCGCGCGACGCCGCCACGATCGCGGCGTTCCTGCGGACCCGGGTCTACCGGCCGGAGTCGCTGGTGTGGCTGGAGGGCTACCAGGCCCTGCTGCGCTGGCGCAGGGAGAACGAGATCACCGGCCTGTACGCCGTCCCGTACGAGACCGAGGTCGAGGTCGGCGTCACCAAAGACTTCCCGCTCGGGCGGTGGGTCCACCAGCAACGCAAGGCACTGCGAGCCGGGGAGCTGGAGGACCGGCGCAAGACCCTGCTGGACGCCCCGGAGGCCGGGATGGTCTGGGAGCCCGGCGAGGAAGCGTGGGAAGCCAAGCTGGCCGCGCTGCGGTCATTCCGGCGGGCCATGGGGCACCTCGCACCCCGCCAGGACGCCGTCTGGGGCGAGGCCGAGGCCGAGGGGATGGTGCCCATCGGGCAGCTCATGGCCAACCTCCGACGCAAAGGCGGCCTCGGGAAGGACCCGAAACGGGCGGAGCAGCGCGCGGCGCAGCTGGCCGCGATCGACCCCGACTGGAACTGCCCCTGGCCCCTGCACTGGCAACGCCCCCACCGCGTCCTCGCGGACCTCGTCGACGCCGACGGCCACCTGCCTGACATCGCACCCGGCGTCCTGTTCGACGGTGATGACATCGGGCGGTGGCTCCAGCAGCAGAAGCAGCCAGGCACCTGGGCGCAGCTGTCGACCGAGCAGCAGCAGCGGCTGTCGAAGCTGGGCGTACAGCCCGACCAGGCGCCGTCTCCCGCCCCGGCCACCAAGGGTGCGACGAAGGGCCAGGGCAAGGCGCAGCAGGCGTTCCAGCGGGGACTTGCGGCCCTCGCGCAGTGGGTGGAACGGGAAGGCGCCCACCGGCCCGTACCGAGGAAGGCAGTGGTGATCTTGCCTGACGGGACCGAGACCAAGCTCGGCATCTGGTACAGCAACACCAAGCAGAGGCGCGACAAGCTCACCCCCGAACAGCTGGACGCACTCCGGAAACTCGGCATCCACTGGGCATAGTCGGCGCGGCGGTGACTCGTCTGCTTACCCGGTCGGCACCTCAAGCCCGATCCGCCCGGTCCGCGTTGGCCTGTCACATCGATTCGTAATGCGCTTTGTCAACCGGCCCGGGCAGCTTCGAGAGCGGTCAGATGGGCGATGGAGCGAGGGTCGTGGTGACGGACCGCTTGCGGAGTCCTTCTGCCAGGTGCGCCATTTCTACAGACGTGCCGACCATGCCGGCTCCCCTCAGGTCGGCAGCCGCCAGCCGGGCTTCGCCCAGTGACAGGTGCCGCACCTCGCGCAGGGCTCGCAACACAGGGACGAGACTGGCCTCCCTGGTCGCCAGGTGAAGCCGAGTGACCCCGTGCTCGGCCAGCAGTGCCTGCCTGATCTCTTCGGGAGCTGGACCTGTGCCCATCTCGCACCATGCGCTGCCGCAAACTTGGCACCGTCCTTCGGCGCCCCAGCGTAGCTGTCCCCGGTCGATGAACTGACCGACGTCGCGGACCAGCATGCCACCACAGGTCGCGCACGGCGAGGTGACCTTAACTCCCTGGGTCACGGTGATCATTGGTCTCTCCCCCGTGATATCGATCTGTCTGATCCTGGTGCACGCACTGAAGCCGGACGACTAGGTTGCCCGGAGATCACGGATCGGCGGCACGGGCGTCATGCGGCGACTGGATCCGGTGGCGTTGTCGCCCGCAGGGCGGCGGCCGTCGCCAACCATCACGCCGTGGAAGGAGTACCACCACCCGTCTCCCGGGCGGACAACGCGGCAACCAGACCGCGAGCTCGGGCAGAATCGGCTGGCGTACGGCGGCGTCGGCGCGAACGGCACGCTAGCGCGCCGCCGTACGGCGGCCGCGGAGCGGCAGCTCGGACGAGCGGCAGCTCGACGAGCGGCGCAACGTCTGAACGGCCGACCCGAACGCACAGCGGAGCGCGGCGCACGGGGCACGAGCGCGCGGCCGTACGGCGGAACGCCCCGGTGAACGGCGTTCCCGGCCATACGGCGAGCAGCGGGACGGCCTGGCCTCGGAACGGAGCGGCGCCCGCTGCGACGACCAGTGCGGCCGCCACCGACGCGGGGCCATCCCGCGGACGCGGGGAGCAGCCGAGGTAGACGACGCCGGTCCCGAATGCACCGGGGCCATCCCCGTGGGCACGGGGAACAGCGTCCCCGCAGGCACGGGGAGCAGGCGGTGTCGGCAGGCTCGGCCGGGGCCCGGGGTGGCCCCAGCGCGGACGAGCGCAGCGATGGCGGGCAGACTGCGGAGCGCGGAGTAGCGGCCTGGCGCTCCCAGGACTGTTCGGCTCCGGCGTAGTGCGCCGCCCAGCCCACCGGGCGGAAATGCTGGTGAGCGGCGCACCGCGCCGTCCGCCGCTCCGCACGCACACAGCCGCCGTACCCGTGCCGGCTCGGCGGTGCGCGCGCTCATCACAGATGCCTTTCTCGGGGTCGTGCTCTCGGCGCGGGGGGGGGTGCCACTCCCCCACCGCAAAGGAGGCCGGAGCAGCCAGAAGGCCTCCCCTCGGGACCAGGGCTTCGTGCTGCCGGGCGCCTTGTGTGCGCCCCGAACCTACTTGGTGGACTGGTGGGGCTGCCGGACCGGGGGCCCAACCACGGTGTGCCGGTCCAGCAGCCCGGGGACGCGGCACCGTCGGCGCCAGCGGGCCCCTTGGGGGTGCGGTGCGGGCGGCGGTGGGGGCCGTGCCCGCACCGCGCGGTCAGCGGCCGGGCCAGGGATAGCGGCGGGCGAGGACCATCCACTCCTCATCCACCCTGCCGGGGACGAGACGGCCGTCGCTCTCCCACCGGCCGGCGAGATCGGTATAGATCGGCTCCAGGTCCGGGCGGGGAACCGTTTCGCTGCCGTCTCGCTGCCCCGATGCCCGAGCCGCTGCGGCGGGCGATTCACCAGCTGGTCTCCGAAGCGGTCATGAACTGCTAGGAGGCGCTGCGCTACACCGAGCCGGATATCGCACGCGACTGGAAGCGGATGCCGCTGATCCGTGCCACGGACGCCTCCGACGCGATGCACATGGCTGCCATGCTGATCGCCGCGTACTGCCAGCGCACCGGCATGGCCCTGGACACCCTCGCGTCGTACCTCCAGACGCAGCAGCAGCGCAGCCGGGCGGCAGGGCCGGGGGAGGCCGAGCGGGCGCACCTGGCCGGCCTGCTCGGTGAGGAAGCTCCCGAAGGTGCCGGTGACAGCGGGTTGGCGCGCACGCGTGGCTCTGTCCGTGAGAACGGGCTCTGGTTCACTTCTTGTGGTCGCATACGTAGCGTGACCGTTCATCGTCGAGCGCCGACGGTGAAGGTTGCCAGAAAATCGTCCCGCCCGAGTGTGGGGGCGTCGACAGTTCTGCGGCGTGAACGAAGTACCGCCGCAGCTGGATGAGCTGCTGTTCTGGTCGGTGGAGAAATCGGTGGAGTCGGTCGAGGTGGCTGACACGGTTGTCCGGGTGGCGGCCAGGACCATGGCCAGGCGGGCGGCCTGTCCGGGCTGCGGGTGCTGGTCTGGGCGAATACACGGCTCTTACCTGCGGTTTCCCCGTAACCTGCCGACAGCAGGCAAGCTCGTCGTGGTGTCGTTACGGGTGCGCCGGTTCGTCTGCGCGGAAGACTCCTGCCCACGCAAGACGTTTGCCGAGCAGGTGCCTGGCCTCACGCGTCGGTTCGGTCGGCGGACGGAGCGGCTGCGATCGACGCTGGTCTCGGTCGGACTCGCGCTCGCAGGACGGGCCGGCGCCCGGATGGCAGATGCCTTCGGTGTTCCGGTCAGTCGGAACACCCTGCTGAGGCTGATCACCTCGCTGCCGGATCCGGCCGCCTCCACGCCCCGCGTGGTCGGAGTCGACGAATACGCTCAGCGCAAGGGCCGGATCTACGGAACGGTGCTCGTCGACGTCGAGACACGCCGCCCCGTGGACCTCCTGCCGGACCGGGAGGCGGACACTCTCGCGGCCTGGCTGTCCGAGCGGCCCGGGATCGAGATCATCTGCCGGGACCGCGCCCTCTTCTACGCTGAAGGCGCCACCCGCGGCGCCCCGCAAGCTCTCCAGGTCGCCGACAGATGGCACCTCTGGCACAACCTCGGCGAAGCGGCCGAGAAGTGCGTCTACCGGCACCGCGCCTGCCTGCGACCGTCACCGGCACAGCTGGAGGAACCACAGCAGGCGTCGGAGTCGCCCGCGTCATCGCTGTGGCCGACAGGGCACCGATTCGCTGAGCGGACCCGCGCCAAGCACGCCATCGTCCACACGCTTCTGGCCGCCGGCCACAGCAAGCGGTCCATCGCGCGGCAGCTCGGCATGGGCCTGAACACCGTCCTCCGCTTCGCCCGCGCCACCGAGCCGGAGCAGCTGTTCACCGGCCAGTGGCAAAGCCGCCCCACCAAGCTCGATGTCTTCAAGCCCTTCCTCGACCAGCGATGGCAGGCAGGCTGCACCAACGCCTGGAAACTGTGGGAGGAGATCAAGGAACAGGCTACCCCGACGGCTACGGCAACGTTCGTGACTACGTCAGCAGAACTCTCCGCAGCAAGCCCCAGCCGGTCGGGCCCCGGCCACCGTCAGCCCGCGCCGTCACACGCTGGATCCTGACCCACCCCGACGCCCTGGCCGAGTGCGACCGGCTCCAGCTGAAGACGGCCCTGGCCAACTGTCCCGGACTGACGGCACTTGTCGAGCACGTGCGTTCCTTCGCCCGCATGGTCACCGAGCTGCAAGGCGACCGATTGCCGGAGTGGATTGAATCCGCCCGAGCAACCGCCGACCTGCCCAGCCTCAGCCGATTCGCCCAGCACCTCGAACGCGACCTCGACGCGGTCATCGCCGGCCTCACGCAACCGTGGGACTCGGGTGTCGTCGAAGGCCATGTCAACCGGATCAAGATGCTCAAACGTCAGATGTTCGGCCGCGCAGGCTTCGAACTCCTCCGCAAGCGAGTCCTATTAGCGTGATGTCCACGGTTAGGACCCAAGGGCGCGAGATCAGTCACCAACGAACCAGACGTATCGGTGAGAGCCTTCCTCCGCAGTCCGGCACAAGGCTCGCACCGCATCAACCCAGGGGCCACCTCGCTCTGCCGGCAATCGGCCCAACTCTGCAAGCAGCATGGGTATTTGCCAAATATTGAAGACGGTGTCGGCGAACGGGCAGACACCGGCGAGCATCGGGAACTGCGACCGCTCGATTTCTGCGAGCGACTCGTCCCAGGCGACGCCATGCTCGGACCCAGCCACCACGGTCCCGGACTCGTGACGAACCTGCAGGTTGATCATCTCGTCAAACTATCGCCCGGGGAGCCCACAGCCCATCCAATTAGACGGAAGCTGAGTTCAGCGGGGTCAGCCGCACACCCGCATAAACGAGTCGTCACAGTTAGTGACGACCCACAGAGAGTGGACCAGAGCCTGAGAACGGGCAGCGGATGTACACCGGGTTGGGAGGCAGCCGCTGCCCGAGGGGGAATCGAAATGTTCACGGGCTTCGACGGCAGCACTGGCACGAAAAGGTTGCTGGTGGGGTGCGTTGGAAAAACGGATGGCCGGGGGTGAGCGTGACGAGTCAGGATGCTCCGCATGACATTGCCTACCCCCGAACTGCACACCGCCCGCCTGCGACTACGGCCGTTCACCGACGCCGACGCGGCGCCGCTCTACGCGCTGCACAGCAGCGCCCACGTGCTGCGTTACTGGGACTCTCCGCCGTGGACCGAACCGGCCCGCGCCCAGCGCTTCATCGCCATCTGCCGGACGATCGAGGAGGAAGGTACGGGAGCGCGGGTGGCCGTCGACCGCCTCTCCGACGGCGCGTTCATCGGCTGGTGCGGCCTGACCAGCTGGAACCCGGACTTCCGCAGCGCGTCCCTGGGCTACGCCTTCGACGCCGCCGCGTGGGGCCACGGCTACGCCACGGAGACCGCGCACGCCGTCCTGCGGTGGGCGTTCGACACCCTGGATCTGAACCGTGTCCAGGCCGAGACCGACACCCGCAACGTGGCGTCCGCCCGGGTCCTGGAGAAGCTCGGCTTCGTCCGCGAGGGCACCCTCCGCGAGGACTGCGTCGTCAACGGCGACGTCTCCGACTCCTGGGTCTTCGGCCTCCTCCGTCGCGAGTGGCACCCGACGGCCACGCCGACGGTTGGCCGCCAGGACCGAGACCTGCCCGCCTCCCCCACCGGTTCCGACCGTCCGCACCGCTGGAGCATCCAGTAGCTCGTAGGGTCCGCCCGGAACGGCAACATTCTCATCGGCGTGGGCGGGTGCTGTCGCTTCTCGTGAACATCGAACACGTCGCGGTCCGGGTGCCTCCCAAAGCACTGAACAACTGCTGTCGAAACCGGGGCTCTGGCTCAACTTCTGTGGTGAAGGGCCGACGCTCTGCGGGTCGGGCCGGTGGCCTGGGAGAAGGGGACGTCAGCGGGTTGGTCAGCTGCGGACACGAGCGCTCACGGCACTGTTCGCTGGGCTTTCCTCGCTGCCGAGTGTGGCCACTGCTCGCCAGTTTCCCTGACCGTTCGCCCATGCTCCGCTCAAGGCACTCCACGAGGAAACCGACGAGATGCAGGCGGTGCGCTGCGGAAGTAGTTGACCCCGGAGTCCCAGCTGGGACACCGGGCCACAAGCTGCCTTGCATCTGGGACGTATCGGGCATGACGCTGTGGTCTCCGGATGCGCGGTGTGCGCCTGGTTCGTACGCTGAGGTCAGGGGCAGAGCTGGCCTGGGAGCCTGCTGATGACAGACAGAAGGGTGTCAACCGGAATGGCCTCGCCCCAGGACTCGGGCCCCCATGAATGGCCCGGGGGGTGCCTGCAGCCGCCAGAGCAGGAGATGCTCGACCGTGTGGCGGCCGAGGAGCGTCTGGACCTGGCTGGTGGGGCTGGGGTGGACTGGTCGACCATGCCAGCCTGGGGCGCCGAGCGGACTATCAGGGCAGCTGTGCTGCGGCGCCTGTTGGTCGAGCCCCAGTGGCCCGTGCACCCCAAAGGGGTACGGCTACGCGCCACCAAGATCAGCGGCCACCTAGACCTTGAATCGGCCACCCTGCGTTGCCCGCTCGTGTGCGAGGACTGCTTCTTCGACAGCCCCAAACCCGTCACCCTCGACTACGCCACCGGCTCCCACATCGCCCTGCTTCGTTGCTCACTTGCTGGCCTCAGAGGCGACACACTCGTCGTCACCAAGGACCTCGACCTCACTGGTTCGCTCTTCAGGGCAGGCTCGGTGTCCCTGCAAGGTGCGGAGATCACCGGCCGGCTGTCCCTCCGTGGGGCCGACCTCACCTGCGCCGACATCAACGGCATCGCACTGATGGCCGACCATCTGAAGGCTGGCGTCGTGGCGCTTGACCAGGGTTTCTCCGCAGCTGGTGCGGTGCGGCTGCCGGGTGCGGAGATTACAGGCAAGCTGTCCCTCCAGGGGGCGAAACTCACTCACGCCGAGAGCAACGGCACCGCGCTGATGGCCGACAAACTGAAGGCTGGCGGCGTGTTGCTTGACCAGGGTTTCTCCGCAGCTGGTGCGGTGCGGCTGCCGGGTGCGGAGATCACCGGCCAGCTGTCCCTCCAGGGGGCGAAACTCACTCACGCCGAGAGCAACGGCAATGCGGTGGTCGCCGACAAACTGAAGGCCACCGCAGCGTTCCTCGACGTCGGGTTTTTTGCGGCTGGCGCGGTGCGGCTGCGGGGTGCGCAGATCACTGGCCGGCTGTCCCTCCGTGGAGCGAAACTCACCCGCGCCGACAGCGACGGCAATGCCCTGTCTGCCGACGGGCTGAAGGTCAGCGGCCACGTGGCCCTAGACGGGGGTTTCAGTGCGGTCGGCACGGTCGATCTCAACACGACGCGCATCGACGGGTCCTTGCTTATCGGTGGCGAGCTGTGTGGCGAGCCAGCGTTGCTGGCGGCAGGAATGCGTGTGGGCCACGAGCTGCGGTGGCAGCCGAAGCAGCCAGTGGCGGGTTTGGTCGACCTGGACCGGGCGTCGGTGCACCGACTGGTGGATGACTGGAGCCTGCCGTTCGCCCACTGGCCACCGACAGGGCAACTGCGGCTGGTGGGGTTCACCTATGACGGGTTCGGCGACGACAACTCAGACACGTCGGAGAGACGCCTGGACTGGATCCGCCACTGCCACACCATCGCCTCGCCCGGGAAGCCAGGCAGATTCGCCTTCCAGCCATACGAGCAGTTGGCCCGCGTCTATCGGCAGGGTGGGCGGGAGAAGGATGCCCGCACTATCGCCATCGCCCGCCGTAACGACCTGCGCATCTACGGTGACCTCGGCCCCTGGCGGAAGATGAGCAGCTGGCTGTTCGACAAGACGATCAAGCACGGGTACCAGCCGCTGCGCGCCGTCGTACTGCTCGCCGCTGTCTACCTTCTCGTCCTGCTCGCCGCCTGGGGAGCCCAGCACCACGACGCCGCCATTGTTCCGGCCAAGGACACCAAGAGCATCAGTCCCGCCCCCACACCACAGCACTGCACCAAGAACTACCCTTGCTTCTACCCGGCTGGCTACGCCGTCGACGTGGTCATCCCCCTGATCAAGACCCACCAGGCCGACAACTGGCGCGTCAATGGCAACGCCCCTTGGGGTTGGGCCTGGATCGCCGGCACCTGGACGGCGACCGGTTTGGGCTGGGCCCTATCCACCCTCGCCGTCGCTGGTTACACCGGCCTCATCAGAAAAGACTGATCGGCTACTCGCCCGACCACAGCCGCTTCGTCGACGGCAAGGGCCGTGGCTATCAGGATCGGCCGCCCTCCGCGCGAAAGTCGAGCCGCTGGACAGGTGCGTCCCGTTCTCGGGTTCTGGCTCAGCTTCGCGGGGGATCAACTTCCTGACCTGCCATTTCCCCGCGCTCACCGACCCGATCCGCCAGGCATCGGATCGTCACCACAGAAGTTGTGCCAGAACCGAAACCGGTGAACAAAGCCACGCGTAGAAGGAAACGCTCCGGCCGTCGCTTCCGCTGCTGGTGGCGCCAGCAGTGATCAGTGCACCCGTCAGCTCTTCCGAAAGCCGGTCCACGGGGAGCTGTAGCAGAGCGTCAGGCAGTCCATGTCGGGCTCCTTCGGTTCGCGCGCGGGCGTGGACGACGGGGGAGGGGCCGAAGGCGTTGTTCGACGCGGCGGCGGGCTGGCTGCGCGAGGGCCGGGTGCTGCTGCCGGGGGTGAGCCGTCTGGCCCGGCTGGTGGGCACGGTGCGGGAGGCGGCGAACCAGCGGCTGTGGGACACCCCTGTACGAGATGCTGGGCGTCGGGCAGCGGGCGGTGCTGGACTCGCTGCTGACGGTGCCGCCGGGTGAGCGGGGCTCGGAGCTGGACCGGCTGCGCCGGGGGCCGGTGCGGGTCTCGGGCCCGCAGATGAAGCGGGCCCTGGAGCGGGCGGAGGAGATCGCCGCGCTTGGGATGGGCGCCGTGGATGTGTCGGGGATACCGCCGCGGCGGCTGGCGGAGCTGTCGCGGTACGGGGTGGACGGCAAAGCGTCGCTGCTGCGCCGGCACTCCGATGCCCGCCGGTTGGCGACGCTGCTGGCCACCACGGTCTACCTCACCTCAGGCGGTGGACGACGCGCTGGACCTGCTGGAGGTGCTGATCGCGACGAAGCTGCTGGCGAGGGCGGAGCGCGAGAGCGCGAAGGAGAAGCTGAAGACTCTGCCGCGCGTGGAGCGGGCGTCGGCGAAGCTGGCGACCGCGTTCCAGGTCGTCTTCGACACCACGAGCGAGCAGGTCGACACCGACACCGGGGAGATCGCGCCGCCGAAGGTGGAGAGCCTGGAAGGGATGTGGGCGGCCATCGAGCAGGTGGTGCCCCGCCACGAGCTGGCCGCGGCCATCGCCGCGCTGTTCGAGCTGACCCCGCCGCTGGACTCCGACGCGGATGAGGCATGGCGGGCCATGCTGATCAACCGGTTCGGCACCGTCCGGCCGTTCCTGAAGCTGCTGGTCAGCGTGGTGGACTTCGACGCCACCCCGGAGGGCGAGCCGGTGCTGGCCGCGCTGCTGTCACTGCCGGAACTGATGGGCCGCAAGAAGGTCGGCCCCGCCGAGATCGACACCGCCCTGCTGAGCGGCTCGTGGCGGCGTCTCGTGCTGGCGGCGCCGCACCTGGAGCCGGGCACGGTGGACTGGAAGGCGTACACGTTCTGCTGCGGCAGTCCGTCAGGGGTCATCCCCGCAAGCACAGGGAGCAGGAGGACTTCCGCAGCATGTTGTCGCGTTCGTTGGGGCCATCCCCGCAAGCACGGGAAGCAGGTGTCATCGGCCGTGCGCAGCAGCCGGTAGACGGGGCCATCCCCACGGACACGGGGAACAGCCCAGTCGCGGCGGCGGCCTGTCGTCAAAGGTTCGTTATCGGACACCGCCGCTCGCACCATCAGCCTGCTCCCGCCAGTGGGCGAGGTAATCCTGGGTGACCATGGTGGCGGAGTGCTCGGGGCCCAGCACCCGCAGGGAGTCGGCCAGCAGATCTGCGAACGCGGTGACAGCCCCGGCCACATCCCCCGCCTCCCCCCGCCAGTAGGCGACGTTGTGCCGCGCGGCCAGAGTCTCGGGGTGGTCGGGGCCCAGCACCCGCAGCCGGTCGGCCAGCACATCTGCGAACGCGGTGACAGCCCCGGCCACATCCCCCGCCATCCCCCGCCAGTAGGCGACGTTGTGCCGCGCGGCCAGAGTCTCGGGGTGGTCGGGGCCCAGCACCCGCAGCCGGTCGGCCAGCACATCTGCGGTGGCGGCGGCGGCCCCGGCCACATCCCCCGCCATCCCCCGCCAGTGGGCGAGGTTGTGCCGGGCGGTCAGAGTCTCGGGGTGGTCGGGGCCCAGCACCCGCAGGGAGTCGGCCACCAGATCTGCGAACGCGGTGACGGCTCCCGCCACATCCCCCGCCATCCCCGCACCCTTCCAGTAAGCGAAGTTCTGCCGGGCGGACAGAGTGTCGGGGTGGTCGGGGCCCAGCACCCGCAGCCGGTCGGCCAGCACATCTGCGGAGGCGGTGACGGCACCGGCCACATCCCCAGCCTCCCCTCGCCAGTAGGCGAGGTAGTGCCGGGCGGTCAGGGTGTCGCGGTGGTCGGGGCCCAGCTTCTGGTGGGCGGTGGTGTGCAGGTCCTGGAAATAGGCACGGGCGGCGGTGACGAGTCCGGTGAGGCCAAGGCTGTTGCCGGTGTGGAAGAGAACCGGGTGTCCGTCGGGCTGCCACAGGGCGTCTGCGGCGTGAGCAGTCAGGGCGGCGGTGTTGGCGCGCAGAACCTGGCCGAGCGCAGTGTCGCGTTCGACCTCGGGCCAGGCCTCGTACAGGGCGTCGGCACAGGTCCGGGCCGCCTTGTCGCGTGCGGCGGGGCGCAGGGCTTCCCGGGTGGCACGTTGGACAAGGTTATGGACGCGCACCTCCTGGTGAGGGGTGTTGGGGGTGTGGTCGACCAGGCTGAGCCGGTGTAGGCAGCGCAGCGCGTCGGCCGCATCGTCCACCCCGACCGCGCGCAGGGGTACGTCGGGAGCGGTGCCACCGTCGGGGGTGCGGTGTTCGGTGAGGTAGACGAGGGCGGTGGGCGAGGTCAGGACGGTGGCGGGGATGCCGTTGGGGTCGAGCAGGGCCACCAGGTGGAGCATGGGGCGGGCCAGGCCCGCCGGGCGGAGCCGGTCGGCGTGTTCGGTGGACAGAGACCAGGTGGCGGCGACCGTGGCGCGGTGGGCGTCGGGAAGGCCGCTGTCCTCGGGGACCAGGTCGGGCAGCGTACGGGCGCGGTCGGCCAGCCGTACGCGGTAAGTGACGCAGTCCAGGTGAAGGTCGAGGAGATAGGTGACCGCCTGGGCCAGTGCCAGCGGCAGATGGCCCAGGTCGCGGGCGAGCTCCTCGACCTGTCCGGGGTCGTCATGGCGGCCTTGGGCGGCGAGTTTGGCCTTCAGGTAGCCGACGGCCTCGCCCTCGGTGAACAGGCCGACGTCGATGAGGTGGCCGGGCAGGGCGGCGTCGCGGCGGCGGGTGGTGACCACAGTGCGGCCGTTCGGGCGCGCGGGCGGCCACAGATCACCCCGTCCATCCGTGCCGTTCAGGTGCGCGGGGTCACTCACGTCGTCGAGGACGATCAGCCATCGCCGGTCGGTGGACTGGGCCCAGGCCAGGAAGCGGACGGCGGCCCGCTCAGGGTCGTCGAGGCCGGCGCATTGAGGGTCGTCGGGGTCGGTCACCGTGACAGCGGCCTCGGCGTAAGCGCTCAGGACCGCGTCCCTGCTGGTCGCGGTGACCCACACCAGGAGATCCACCGCCCCGGCCTGCCACGCGGTGCGGGCGTGGTGGGCGGCGAGCTGAGTCTTGCCGACTCCACCGGTCCCGGACAGCACCTGGCACAGCACCGCCGGCCCACCCTCGGCCACCGCTCGCTCCAAGGCATCGACGGCATCGCGGTGCTGGAAACAGTCCGCCTGCCGCGGGACCACGCCCACCAGCCGCGGCCACGAGAGCGGCGCCCGCGGCGCGGCATGGTGCGTCACCGAATCGGCGCGGCCGACCACCAGGGCGCCGGACTGCGCGTAGAGCGATGTCTGAGCAGAGATGTGCGGCGCCTGGCTGGCGCCGGGTCCGGTCAGCGCTGCTCCGGCCCCGGCACTGGAGGGTTTCCAAAGGACACGTCGCCCATGCGCAGGGCGGCCGCCGACCCGCGGTCGGCCTTGATGTCGGCGTTGCCGCCGATGGCGATGCCGTCGTCCCCGGCCGTGGCTCCGCCGGCGGCCTGCCGGGCCACCAGTTCGCGCAGTTGCCCGGCGGCTTCCTCGCGGTCCGCCTCGCCCAGACTCTCCAGTAGGACCTCGCACCGGGCCTGCCAGGATGCTTCCAGCCGGGCACGGACATGGTCGGCGCCACCGGGGTCGGCGCGGTCCAGTTCGACGGCCGACCGGTCCAGCCGCTCAAGAACCACCTGGCTTTCCCGCGCGTCCCGGCGGCCAAAGATTTGGGCCGCCCGATCCCGGAATCCCGACCACACCTCGGTGCCAGCCGCCGAAGCCACCGCCGCCCCGAACGCCGATGCCAGAACAACCAACGCCTGATCCAACATGTCATCCCCCCGCAAGGCGGCCAGCCCCCACGTCCTTATGCCGGTGCAGCGTACCCAGCCGGGCACCTCACGAACCGCCACGGCATGTCCTCGACGCCTCAGCCCCGCAGCGGCCGGTGTCGAGCTGCGCGCGAAAACTTGCCTTTACTGATGCCGTTGTACGTGCGCGAGTTGGAGGACCTCGATGAGAGAGCCCGACCTGCGTGTCCGGGTCAGGCCCAAGGACGGCGCGGCCTTGGCGCGCCCTGTACGGCGACCGGCCCGGCACAGCCCCCGTACAGGGCGATGACGTACAGCAGCGCGGTCGCACGGCGAGCACGGCGAACGAAGACGCCTGCCGTCCCGCTCCGCCCGACCGTACGGCGGCGCCGTGGAAGCGGCGACCGCACAACGACCTAGCAGGCGCCGTACGGCGCACGACGGAGCCGCAGGCACGCGCGAAGTGCCGTACGACGGGACGCACGGCGCAGCGGCAGCCCGGCAGGCGGCCCAGCGGGCCCGGCGCCGGCACGCAGGACCTCAGCCAGCGCACGCTCCAGGCACGGATGGCGGCCCCCGCCACCACCAGCCGCAGTCGGCCGGAACACAGCTCGGGCCGAACGGCGCGTGAACACCACATGCTGAACGGCAGCTCGGCGGAAGGAAGCGGCCTGACGATCCCGGCACGGATGGCGGCCGTACGGAAAAGCGGCCCACGCAGACGGCGGCGACCACACGACCAGCAAGGCCCGGCCGGAGGCGACCCGGCCAGCAGCCGTACGACAACCCCGGCGGTCGGCGGGCGCACGACAGGCGGCAATGCGGCGGCAGCCGCCGGCAGAGCGCCGGACCGCAGCCGCGCCCGGTAGTAGCCGTGGAGGCCGACGACACCGAAGTGGCCGTCGGCTGCCTCGAGGACCTTCACGGTGTTGTCGACCTTCGCCTCGGTGGTGTTGGCGAACACGAACGCGAGTGGCACCAGGCCCTCCCGGCCGGTGGGCGGGTAGACCCGGCGCCAGTTGGTGGCGTGGCTTGCGGCGTAGTCGAGGAGGCAGTCCCGCAGGGTGGGTGTCCAGCAGGCCGACGGGCAGCTCCCTCTCACCCGCCCGGCCGTCCTGCCGCCGGCCGGGCGGGTGAGGGGCTCGGCGAGGGTGTGCAGGTGGTCGAGGACGGCCGACAGGTCATCGCCGAGGCCGGTGCCGGTGCGCCACACGAAGGTCTCGGGACAGAGCGTCCACGGGGCGCTCAGAGCGCGATGAGTGAACAGCCGCTCCATCTGCGCGCGCCGCTCGCCGTACGGGACGTGCAGGAGCTCCTGGCCCTCGCCCTGGAGGACGTCGAAGGCGATGAAATGCGCGGGCCCGCGGTGGGCAGCGACGGCAGAACGCCGCGCGAGCGCGCGGCCGTGCGAGCAGTGGGTACCAAGACCCCGGCACGGGACGACGGAGCTGCAGCTCGGCACGGAGCGGCGAAAGGCCGGACGGCGGCCGGCCTGGCCGGACCCAGGGCCCGTGGGCAGTGCCTGGCCGACCTCATCGGCGGAGGCAGGCAGGTACGGCGACCTCGGCGCTGAGCGAAGCGGAGCGGCGACCGCACGACGACCTCGCACGGCGGGCGGCCCCGGTACGGGCAGACGCAAAAACAGCGCGGCTTTGACGCGCGCAGCACGGCGGATGGCCCGGCATGGGCGAAGCGGAGCAAGGGTGTACGGCCAACAGCGGCGCCGTACGGCAGGCAGCGGGGGCGGGCGGCGATGCCGGCCCGAACGCACGACGGCCGCCCGTCGAACTGCGCGCGGTACGCCGACCGAGCCACGACCGGCCAACCGCCTGACAGCGAACACACGACCGCCCGCAGCGCGGGGCGGCGCTGCCGAAAAACAGGCGCGGTCGGCGGCACGGCGGACCGCAGGCCCCCTACGACGAACTGCGGGGCGCGGCGGCCGTGCAGCGACTGCCCGAACACGCAGCGACGGCAGATGGCCGACGCGGTCCCAGGCACGACGGCCGTACACGAGCGGCGCACGAGCACGCGGCCGCGCCGAGCGGCGCACGGCAGGAGGCGGGCACGCGGCGGCGGTAGCGGGCGCGGCACGACAGTTCGGCGGCGCTGCCCTGGTACAGAACGGCGGGCGGACCTTGACATCGCAGCGGGCGCAGAGCGACGGGTCACGCCCGAACCCGCCCCTGCCGGGAAGCCGGCGCACTTGTCGCAGCGCACCGCGCTGCTCCTCTTCATAGCCGTCGTCAGCGGCATCGGCACATAGCGGTGGCCCCAGCAGGAACCGGGCACCTGGGCGCAGCTCCTCCCCGAACAGCGGGAACGACTGTCCTCGGTGGCGGTGGCCAGCCGTGTCGTGGCCGGGCCGGTGCCGTGGAGATGGAGCAGCACGGGCAGGGCGATAAGTCCAGCGCAACCGCCCAGCGCGGAGCAGGGCGCGCTGGGCACTGGGCGACCGTGCGGCGCGTACGGAGGAGAGGCCATCGGTGGCAGCGCGGGCAGCAGGCAGCGGAACGGTGCGCGAGCGCGCGGCCCAGCCGGGCGCGGTGACCACCACCAGACCCTCCGATCCGCCGCGGCCGCGCAAGGCAACGGACAGCCGACACGAGGCAGCCGTACAGGGACCCCGGCCAGCCGCCGACAGGCGCGGTACGGCGGGCCGCGCGGCTGGAGCGGCGAATCCGCGGCATCGGCATCCGCATCAACTAGGCCTGGAGGCTGTCATGGCGACGCTCTCCGGGCCTGGCTGTGACCGGGCCAGCCTCATCACACGGGGCCGACATCACGCTCATCTGAGGGGCGTCCCCTGATGCCCACTGACCGGGTTCTTATACTCCGTTTATCTGCCTGTATCCGGGTACGTGCGAAGGGACAGCGTGATCTTGACGCGGTCCCCGGTGGAGTGCATCAGGTGCTTCGCAAGACGGATAGGGATGCATACCCATGAGCAGTGTGAACCCGGCCAGCGGTCCGGCCCACCACGCGGGCGCGGACCCGGCTGCGTACCGGCCCCGCCGACTGTCGACGGAGACGAAGTCGGCGCTGAAGACGACGGAGTTCTTCATCTATCTCGCCTCCGTGGTGGCAGTCCTGATCGCCTCCATGGTCGTGGGCACCGAAGACGGCCACCGTGACTACTTCCGCGCCGATCAGGCATGGCTCTACGTCGTGATCCTGACCGTCGGCTACATGATTAGCCGTGGACTGGCCAAGTCCGGCAGCCGCGAACCCTACGACGACTCCCACTGACCCTCCACCGCACGCACGCATGGCCCTGCCACACCCGGCAGGGCCATGCGCCATTCAGCGCAAGCTGGTCACCCTTCTTACCGGCCCTCACCGCGTCGACGGGCGTGGCGTTCCCCCGGCAGATGCAACGGTGCGAGCACATGCGGGCCGGGGAGTTACGGCACTCCCAGCCGAAACAGCGGCTCGACCTGCCGCCCCGGACCGGGAACGTACACGTGTCCGCGCCGAGCGCGGCGTCGCGGATGGCGGAGCGGCTGACGGCGGTGGCCCGCGGCACCACCAACAAGATCACACCGCCGGCGTTGCCGCCGACAGCACGCGCACCGCTCTCGACGAACTGCGCCGGGCCGGTGTCGCACTGAGCGGCGAGCCCGTCGTCGTCACCTGAACAACCCGGCCGGCACACCACAACAAGCCCGCACACCGGGCTCATCGCGGCCCCTCGCCCTGCTGGCAGTGGTCCCAGGCCGCTGTGGAGGCGCTGAACGCCGAGACCATCCGTGCCGATGCCCTCCCCGCCGATCTCCAGCGGCGCGGCGGCGGGCCGTATCGCCAGAGCCCTGGGGGCAGGAGCGGCCTCGCCGCTCCTGCCCCCTGCCCGTGCGTTACACCGGCAGCAACTGCCACTGCCTGCTTCGGTGGTCGCCCTCCGCCCAGCGCTGCGTGATCACCACAGGCGCGTTGGTTTCGACGCCCAGAAGCAGACCGCTGCTCCGGTTCGCGATCTCGTAGACCCGGGGGTCGTCGGCTACGGTGCCCATCGGGATCAGCCGCCAGTGCTGATGGTGTGCCTCGTCGCCTTCGTAGGCGCGCTGCGCGACCACCGCCCCGGGCGCCCCCCGGGCTTCGTCGACCTCCAGAACCTTCCCGCTGCGCACGTTCTCCATCATGTACACCACGTCGCCGCTGTCGCTCTTCCCGGCTACGACCAGCCGCCATCGCTGCGACTGGCGGGGAGCGGCGAGCGACTGCTGGATTTTGGCCCCTTCCTTGAGCGACTCGCGCGTGACCCCGATCCGCAGCCGGCTGCGGACGCTCGCCCAGGAAACCACCGTGCCTGATTCGGGCAGTCCTGCCATGGCGGCCGCCGCGACCTTGCGGACGCGGTTGTTGACGTAGTCGGCGATGTAGAGGGCGCCGACGCAGTCGACCGCGAGCCCGAATGGGTAGTTCAGCTGTGCGGAGGTGGCGGGGCCGCCGTCACCGCTGAAGCCGTCGGTGCCCGTGCCCGCGACCGTGCTGATCGTGCCGTCCCCGGCGACCCTGCGGACTCGGTGGTTGTTGTGGTCGGAGACGTAGAGGGTGCCGGTGGTGTCGGCTACCACGCCCAGGGGGAAGTCCAGCTGTGCGGAGGTGGCGGCACCGCCGTCACCGCTGAAGCCGTCGGTGCCCGTGCCCGCGACCGTGCTGATCGTGCCGTCCCCGGCGACCCTGCGGACCCTGTGGTTCTCGGCATCGGTGATGTAGAGGTCGCCCGCGCCGTCCACCGCGACGCCGTACGGGCTGTTCAGCTGAGCTGTGGCGGCAGGCTCGCCGTCGCCGGAGAATCCCGGGGTTCCGGTCCCGGCGATTGTGCGGATCTGCCCGTCTGGTGTGACCTGCCTGACCCGGTGGTTGTCGGTATCGGCGATGTAGAGGTTGCCGGTGCTGTCCACTGCGACGCCGTACGGACAATTCAACTCGGCGGCAGCGGCGAGGCCGTTGTCACCGCTGAACCCGGCAGTGCCTGTGCCGGCGACGGTGCCGATCTGTCCGTCGGCCGTGACCTTGCGGATCCGGTGGTTCTCGGAATCGGCGATGTAGAGGTTTCCGGCACGGTCCACCGCTACCTCACGCGGGCTGTCCAGCTGGGCTGAGATAGCAGGGCCCTGATCGCCCCCGGATCCAGGAGTGCCGGTCCCTGCCACCGTGCGGATCCTGCCGTCCGTGGTGACTTTCCGGACTTGGTGATTGTTGTGGTCGGAGAAGTAGAGGGTGCCCGTGCTGTCCAGCGCGAGGCCGTAGGGACGGTCAAGCCGGGCCGCGACAGCGGGCCCGTCGTCTCCTACGGCCCCGGCATCTCCGGTACCGGCGACCGTAGTGATCTGGGGGGCGGAGTCTTCACCCTCCGTTGCTGCTGTCTGGGCCTTGCTCATCGTCATCCCCTCACCGTGTCTCGGGCGGCCAGGACTGAGGTCTTGCCGATCGTGTCCGAAAACCGAAGGAGCGGCAGGCGGCAAGCGCGCCCGTGCGTGGACGTCGTGGCGATCACTCGTCGACCGTGTACTGCAAGGTCATCTGGGTACCGTTGCGCGTGATCCCCACGGGCACCGCGATTCCGGCTCGCTTGCCGGCGAGGACGGAGCTGAGGGATGCCGCCGACGTGACGGGCTGACCGTCGACGGACGTGATGATGTCCTTGTCCTTGAACCCGGCGGCGGCGGCGTTCAGGTCGGGGTCGACGAAACGGACCCGGGCGCCTCCTCCCCCGGGGACGCTGCTGACGTAGCCGCCGAAGGCCCCGGGAGTGCCCTGGGTGATGTTGACGGTCCAGTCCACCGTCACACCTTCAAAGGTGAGAGTGCCGGTGAACCGGCCACCTGCCATGGGTGCGTCATCCGTGGCGACGACGTCGACCTTCCAGGGCCGGCTCCACACGTGGTTGTTGCTCTGCAGGGAGAAGCTGGCGGACGAGCCGTCGGGAGCGATGGACACGGGGCAGCTCATGCCGCTGCACCAGGGGTCCACCCGGACGATGCGCGTGTACTGCGGAGCCTGGATCTGCACGTGCCCCGGACTTGAGCGGACCCGCCCGTCCGGCGGGAACTCGACCGTCCCGGCCGGCCCCGGGGCATCGAGATCAGGGACAGACGACGGAGGCGTCGGCGCACGGAGCGCCGTGACCGCACCAGGAGCGGCCGCAGCAGTGGCTCCGGGCGCCAGTCCTCCGAGCAACAAGCTCGCTCCCAGCGCGAGCACCGTGCATGCCGTCGTGGGCCTACGCATGAATTCTCCCAGTTGATCGAGTACAGAAGATGTAGGCGCCTCCATAGCGGACATCCTGGAGTACGCCAGTGCAGTGCGACAGCGAGACCCCGAGCAGGAGTGGTGCGTGCAGTGTTCGGGCAGTGGTTCTGGCTTCCAGCGGTGGGCAACCGGTGACCGGGCCGGAGCGCTGCGTCTCGCCCCCCAGGGGCAAGGATGTGGTCCTCGGCCCGTGTGCGGGCAGCGAGACGCTCTGGCTGACGAACCGGTGCCGTAGCACTGGACCGGCCGGGGTGGCCGGTTCCGCACCGGGGACCGCATCCAGGCGCCGTATGCAGGACTGCAGCCTGGTGACCCATTGTTGAGGTGCTGTTATTTGCTGTTTCAACTCGGGGCTTATCGGGTTCGGAAGCGGCGGTAGAGGTTGCGGGCCACGTACACGCCCGGGCCGCCGAAGCCGACGATGTCGACGCGTCCGTCGCCGGTGATGTCGGCGAGGAAGCGGGGGTGGCGGTCGACCCGCCAGGCGCCGGCGTCGTCGTGGTGGCCGAAGCCGCGGCACACCAGTTGGGCTTGGTCGAACTGCCCGTCGCCGCGGTTGTGCGACACCCAGACGCCTTCGTCGCCGAAGCCGACGATGTCCGGGGAGTTGTCGCCGGTGACGTCGGCCAGGAGCCGCAGGTGTTTCTTGCCGGTCCATCCCTGGGCGAGTCCGAAGTCGTTCAGGACGAGTTTCGCGGGCTCGAAGGTGCCGTCGCCGCGGCCGCGGGCGACGACGACGCCCTGCGGGCCGAAGCCGACGATGTCCACCGCTCCGTCACGAGTGGTCGGAAGCAGGAACCGGGGGTGCTCCTCGGCCGTGCTCCATCCATGGTCGACCCCGAGGTCGTCGAGGACGTACAGGGGTTCGGCGAAGGCGCCGTCCTCGTCCTGGAGGGAGATCCACAGTCCGTCGTCGTGGAAGCCGGCGATGTCGGCGCGTCCGTCGCCGGTGGTGTCGACGAGGAAGCGGGGGTGCTTGTCGGCCAGCCAGCCGCCCGCTTTCTCGTTGTGGCCGAACGCCTTGAGGGCGGGTTCGTCGGTGAGTGGTGCGAAGGTGCCGTCCTCGTCCTGGAGCGACAGCCAGAATCCGTCGTCGTGGAAGCCCGCGATGTCGGCGCGTCCGTCGCCGGTGGTGTCGACGAGGAAGCGGGGGTGCTTGTCGGCCAGCCAGCCGCCGGCTTGGACGCCGTGTCCGAAGGCCTGGAGGGCCGGCTCGCCACCCGAGGGCTTGAACGTCCCGTCCCGATCTCGTGCAAGGACACGGAGGCCGTCGGCGGAGAGGATGACGATGTCGGGTTTTCCGCCGCCTGTCGTGTCCGCGAGGGTCCACAGGTCCGCCGGACTCTCGGCAGGTGCCGCTGGGTGCAGGACCCGTTCGTCGTCGAACGTGCCGTCGCCGCGGCTGGAGGCCGTGACCAGGCCCGTCGCGGGTTTGAGGCCGACGATGTCCGCTCCTCCCGCTCCGGAGGTGTCGGCGAGGAACCGTGCGCCGGGCCCGGCCCACCAGGTGGGTCGCCCGTCGGGTGAGCGGTTGACTCCGTCGCTCCTCCACCCGCCGGCCTCCTGATCGCTCCCGAAGGCCTCAAGGACCAGCAGCATGTCGCTGAAGGGGGGTGTGGCACCGGGTGCCGGGCGCAGTGCGGGCGAGCGGGTCAGCCGCCAGGACTGGCGGCTGTTCCAGTGGCTCAGTGGGGCCCAGCGCAGCACGGGGTCGCTGGCGCGCTCGGGCTCGGCCGTGACGAACTGCCAGCGCTGACTCTTGGCGTTCTCGTCGTACTCGCTCAGGACGACCGCGGTGTCGTCCTGGCCGGGGCCGGTAATGGCGGGACCGGTGAGGTCGAGGACGGCGCCGTCGGTCGCGGTCTCGATGAAGTAGCAGCCGGCTTCGCCCTCGACGGGGACGACACGCCACTGCTGGGCCTTGTCGTTGGCGGCGGCGTTCCACTGGCGGACACCGCGGTCCGCGGCGGCTGGGTTGTCGAGCACCTTGCCGTCGGCCGCGTTACGGATCACGTATGCCTGCTCGTCCTGTGTCTGTCCGCCTTGTGCGGCCTGCACGGGGACGAGTTGCCACAGTTCCGGGCTCGGGCCGCCGTCCGGCAGGTCACGGACGACGAGTGCCCCCTCCGCGCCCGGCGCGTCCTTGGCGCCGAGGGTCTTCCCCGTGGCGGCGTTGACGATCTGAAGCTTCAGCTCTTGCGTGGGTACGGGCATCGCGCTGCCCCTTCCAGGCGGTGCGGGCGTAGTTTCGGGATGGGTCTGATGCGGCGGTGGCTGCCGGTCACGTGAAGACGTGGTGGTAGGGGACGCTCCACTCGTTGGGCAGCCGCGGGTAGAAGGTGTTGATGACCGTCCCGGTGAAGTCGCCGCCCCAGTTGTAGGTGAGGCGCACCTCGCTCTTGGCGGCCACCGCGTGGTCCTTGAACCCGAGGATGGTGTCGGGGTGGGTGATGGGCACAAAGGTGATCCCGCCCCATGGCGTCACCGTGACGACCCAGAGCTGTGTGTCCTCGGGCGCGCCGTTCTTCCCGCGCCACTTGTCGTCGACCTTGTCCGGCAGTCCCACCTGGACGGTGTCGGCCGGGCTCGCGGGGGCGTCCTGGTGAACGGTGATACGCCGGCGCTGCGGCTTCGGGGTGCCGTCGTCACCGCGCCCGGTATCGGTCTGCCCCGCGGCAGCGGGCGCGGACGGCACCTGTCCGGCGACGGCGGGGGTGGGCGACGCCTGGCCCGCGGCGCTCTCGAGGAAGTACAGGGGGCGCTGCCCGAAGAAGCCGGCGGGGGTGATGTACCAGAGGTGGCCCTTTGCCTCCTTGGTGGGCGAGTCCAGTGTGGTGGCCAGTTCGACGCCCTTGTCGTGGACCGAGTCCGCCAGTTCGGCGGGCCGCAGGTAGCCGCCGTTGAAGGCGTGGACGAGCATGACGGGCCGGTTCTCGACCAGTGCCGCCACGATCGCGTTGTCGTAGCTGTTGACCGCTACCGGGCCGCCGACCACCAGGTTCGACATCGTGGTGCGTTCTTGGGTGTACATCGCGAAAACCTCACCTGTTGTAGATGTGGAGAACAACGCGTCGGACGCTCAGCGATATGACCGATAAACCACTGCGGTCGACTCCACAGATTTACTGCACAGTCAATCCGCTGGCCGGGAAACGCTAAAGCAAGCACATGGCCGAAGAAAGCACCTTCTTCGGAGGAAAAAATGCGAGGCCGGTTTCCCAGGAAGAGCTATCGGAGGTGTCCGACCGCGCGATCGACACTTCCCGAAGTTACCGTTGAACGAGGCAAGTTGAAAAGGCATGGAGCTTTAATCACCCGATTGAGGGTGATGGACGGTGACACCTTTCAGGGAGTTACAGGCCGTGCTAGCTTCGATCGCCAGAGCGCGCACTTCGTTCACATTTACCGAGCGGTATTCGGCCACGCTAGTCGAGGATGGGGAATGTCTTCCACCGCGTACAACCTGGGACGGACCAAGCGCCAGCCGCTGACGAAGAAAAACCTGCAAGAACTCCACATCGACTGGCAGGCTCTGCTGAACCACCCCAACCTGGTCCATGTCGACAACTCCGGCGTGCGGCACAAACCCATCGGGCTCTCCGTGAACAAGCAGCGTTACGGCACCTTGCCCGATCCCGTGACCACCGCGTTCCAGCTGGGCTGGATCGCTTACATGCACCTCGGGGAGCCGCTTATCGAGGAGCGGTGCGACATCAGGCAGCCCCCGCCCGACATGTGCTCCTCGCGCGTCTACGTCAACCGCAGTCAGACGTCCAAGATGACCTTCACCGACTCGGTCGATTTCACCGTGTCGAACGACATCAAGTGGTCGCTCCAAGGGGATGCCAAGCTCACCTTCGGCGGCAGCATCAGCGCACAACTGCAGTTGCAGCTGCAGAACCAGCTGCGGATGGACCTCCAGGAGCAGATGCAGGCACAGTGCCAGAACGAGGTGTCGAACAAGAACGCGAACACCGTGACGAACAAGAACAGCCAGGACAGCCGCGGAGTGGACAACGCGAATACCACCGAGAACGCGGTGCGGAACGCGGCGACGAACTCCGTGTCGAACGCGGTGACGGATTCGGTGGGCTTCACGACCACGGGCAGTGCCACCGGCAGCGGCACGCTCAACGCTTCGCTCGCGCTGGGCATCCAAGGCTCCGTGAGCGGTTCGCTGAGCACCAGCTGGGCATCGAAATCGCAGATTTCCGGCGAGATCCCCCCGGGCGGCCGCGTGGAGACCGTCGTTACCCAGCGGCGCTGCCACAAGCACTACTGCTACGAGATCCCGGTGACCTTCTCCGGGTTCATCGCGGTGTATTACGCCGTGCCGGTGCCGGTCCTGTCTCCCCCGCAGTCCGACGGCTATCCCGGCCTCGACCAGCTGGTCGCCCGCCCCATCAGCATCCTCGACCTGGCCGGCGGCGGCTTCCACCTGCACGGGCTGGCCGAGGTCGTCTCCGTCCTGGACGTCCACCACACGATGTTCGACTGCCAGAGCCTGACCGACAGCGACCGCTCGCTGCACAAGCACCGCCACGACGAGGACGACGAATAGAGAGAGGTGACCACCATGGTGTTCAAGAGCATCTTCGGCTTCGCCGGCCAGAGCGCGGAGTTCTTCTCCGTGGCCCACGGCGACCGAACGCAGCCGACCGCGGACCCCGACTTCTTCGAGGACGCCACCGACACGACGTACGACGACAAGAGCACGAGCCTGTCCGCCGATGCGATCCACGGGGCTTCCTCGCGCGCGAAGGTCGTACAGGAGCAGTCGCCCGAAGCGCGCCTCATCATGGGCTTCCTCGGCTCCTTCGTTCAAAAGACCCAGGAGGCGGCCGGCCCGACGGGGTACACCAAGGATCTCGGCGCGGTGTCCACAGCAGCGTCCGAAGGCATGCAGCAGTCGAATGCGAAGATGACGAACAACCCCGACCTGAAGAAGAACGAGAAACTGCAGACCAATCCGGACAAGGGCAAGTACACCGGCATGCCCAAGACGCCGGCGAAACCCGAGGCGCCGGAAGCCGGCAAGGCACCCAAGGCGACCGCCGACAAGCCGCCCGGCTCCGAGTGACGCTCCTGGTCGTGAAGGGGGCAGGGGCGAGACCGCCTCTGCCCCCTTCGGCATCACGCGGGCAGCAGCTGCCACTGCCGGCACTGGTGGTCGCCCTCCGCCCCGTCCTGCCTGATCGCCGCGCGGGCGTTGGTGTCCGCTCGCAGGTACAGTCCGCTGTTGCGGTTCACGATCTCGTACACATGCGGAGCGTCCGCCGCCGAGCCCACCGGGATCAGCCTCCACTGCTGGTGATGCGCGTCATCCCCCTCATAGGCGCGTTGCGCGACCACCGCGCCGGCCCACTCCTGCCCACCGACGACCTCCAACGCCTTGCCGCTGCGCACGTTCTCGATCCGGTACAGGGCCTCACCGTCGTCCTGCCCGACCACGACCAGCCGCCACCGCTGATGCCCCCGGGGAACGGGGAGGGCCTGCTGGATCTCGGCACCGTCCTTGGTGGACTCACGCACGACCCCCATCCGCAGCCTGCTGCGGACGTTGGCCCACCAGACCACCGTGCCCGACTCGGGCAGCCCGGCCACCTCCGCCAACGCGACTTTCCGAACCCGGTGGTTGAGGTGGTCGGCGATATAGAGGGCGTCGGCGCAATCCACAGCGAGCCCGTGCGGCGAGCTCAACAGAGCCGAGGCGGCCTGGCCGCCGTCACCGTCGAAGTCCGCGACGCCCGTGCCAGCAACCGTACTGATCTTCCCATCAGCCACCACCTTCCGAACCCGGTGATTGCCGGAATCGGCGATGTAGAGGTCGCCCGCACTGTCCACCGCCAACCCACGCGGGCCGTTCAGCTTGGCCAAAGCGACCGGGCCGCCGTCACCACCGAAGTCCGCGACGCCCGTGCCGGCGACCGTGCTGATCTTCCCGACAGCCGAGACCTTCCGGACCCGGTGGTTTGCGTGGTCGGCGACGTAGACATTGCCGACGCTGTCCACCGCCACCCCATACGGAAAGTTCAGCCGAGCCGAAACAGCAGGCTCATTGTCCCCTTCGCACCCTTCGACTCCGGTCCCTGCCACCGTACTGATCCGAGGGACGGAGTGCTCACCACCTGTGGCTGCCACATGGGCAGTGCTCATCGTCATCCCTTCACCGTTCACTGACCGTCGGCGCGTTCACACGCGAAGCAACCGTGCCGCCGGAGGCGCGCCGCTTCCATGCTGGAGGCCAGCGCTTCCCCGCCCCGGGTCTGCAGCGGGCAAACCCATCCATCAAGTGATCCGGAAGCACCACTCACCAGTCCGGTGAGCCTGCGCCCCGGCGTGCGCACGGGCGCGGAGAGCGCCTCGACAGCGGACAATCACAGCAGTACCTCCATCCGGCGAGACCTTCTCGCCTCATTCCTTGGTTGGGGAAGGACAGCATCGGGGTGCTGGCGATTTCCGTCCCGGCCTCCGCCGCCGGGCTGACGGCGGCGAGGCGCGGCGGTCCAGCCGACGCGCAACCGGCTGAGCACGGCCCGGTCCCCGGCTGGGGGCCGCACCGCCCGCCCTCCCGTCCCTTACTCCTTCATTCCAGCCAAGGGACATGGGCAGAGCGGCCGCGACGGGGATGTCAGCGAGCTGACCACGGAAAAACCGCGTGGTGACCTGCACGGACGTAAGGGTGTCCTGGGGGTGCGCAACAGTAGGCGCAACCCCTGTCGCAACCTGGTGGTCCTGGTCCTCCGGGGCGCCCCGGTTACGCGGCCCGGTTGGCTCGCCGTACCCGGCGGACTGGGTGGCAACGTAGTTGCGCTGCCAGCTCGCCGCCGGTGACGTTGAACGTGCCAGGGGCTGTGCGAACGCACCGGTGAAAGCGGTCTTCGCCCGGCAGCCCGGTGCCGTCGTGGCCCGGCGTCATTGAGGCCCTGACCGGGCCCTGCTGTGCTGGTCCCAGGGTAGGGAGGCGACGTTCGGGGAGTGCTGTCGAGGCCCTCTCCGTGGCGCACTTTGGTGCGCACGCCGGGGCGCAGGCTCACCGGACTGGTGAGTGGTGCTTCCGGATCACTTGATGGATGGGTTTGCCCGCTGCAGACCCGGGGCGGGGAAGCGCTGGCCTCCAGCATGGAAGCGGCGCGCCTCCGGCGGCACGGTTGCTTCGCGTGTGAACGCGCCGACGGTCAGTGAACGGTGAAGGGATGACGATGAGCACTGCCCATGTGGCAGCCACAGGTGGTGAGCACTCCGTCCCTCGGATCAGTACGGTGGCAGGGACCGGAGTCGAAGGGTGCGAAGGGGACAACGAGCCTGCTGTTTCGGCTCGGCTCAACCTTCCGTATGGGATGGCGGTGGACAGCTCTGGGACCATCTACATCTCCGAATACAAGGGGCACCGCGTTCGGAAGATTACGACCGACGGGAAGATCAGCACGGTCGCCGGCACGGGCGCCTCGGACTTCGGCGGTGACGGTGGTTCCGCCACCGACGCCCATCTGAATGGCCCGCGCGACGTGGTGGTGGACAGCGTCGGCAATCTGTACATCGCCGATGGCAACAATCACCGGGTTCGGAAGGTCACGGCTGACGGGAAGATCAGCACGGTCGCCGGCACGGGCACCCCGGACTTCGGCGGTGACGGCGGATCCGCCACCGACGCCCATCTGAATACCCCGCGTGGGGTGGCGGTGGACAGTGCGGGCATCCTCTACATCGCCGATTCCGACAATCACCGGGTTCGGAAGGTCACGGCTGACGGGAAGATCAGCACGGTCGCCGGCACGGGCACCCCGGACTTCGGCGGTGACGGCGGTTTTGCCACCGACGCCCATCTGAATGGCCCGCGTGGGGTGGCGGTGGACAACGTAGGCAACCTCTACATCGCCGACCACGCAAACCACCGGGTCCGGAAGGTCACGGCTGAGGGGAAGATCAGCACGGTCGCCGGCACGGGTACCGAGGGTTCTGACGGTGACGGCGGCCCGGCAATCTCGGCCCAGCTATACAGCCCGGCGGGGCTGGTGGTGGACAGCACCGGCACCCTCTACATCTCCGAATACAACGGCCACCGGGTTCGGAAGGTCACGGCTGACGGGGGGATCAGCACGGTCGCCGGCACGGGCACCGCGGACTTCGGCGGTGACGGCGATGCGGCCGCCTTGGCCCAGCTGCGCAACCCGTTGGGGCTCGCTGTGAACTGCGTCGACGCCCTCTATATCGCCGACCACTTCAACCACCGGGTTCGGAAGATCGCGGCAGCACCCATGGCCGGGCTCCCCGCCTCGGGCGCGGTGGTTTCCTGGGCCAACGTCCGGAGCAGGTTGCGGATGGCGGCCGCGCGTGAGTCCACCAAGGACGGAGCCGAGATCCACCAGGCCCTGACCGCCCCCAGGGACCACCAGCGGTGGCGCCTGGTCGTGTCAGGCCAGGACAACGGCGACGTCCTGTACACGATCGAGAACGTGCGCAGCGGCAAGGTCCTGGAGGTCGTCGGAGCGCAGGAGACGGCCGGGGCGGTAGTCGCGCAGCGCGCCTACGGGGGTGACGACGCACATCACCAGCAATGGCGGCTGATCCCCGTGGGCTCGCTGACCGACACCCCGCGGGTGTACGAGATCGCGAACCGCAACAGCGGTCTGCTCCTGCAAGTCGACACCAATGCCCGCACGGTGATCAAGCAGTACGGGTCGGAGGGCGACCACCGCGGCCGACAGTGGCAGTTGCTCCCGGTGTGACACACGAGGGGGCAGGGGCGATCCCGTCCCTGCCCGCAGTGGCCGAAACCATGCCGATCAACCCCGGGACCTCGGTCAAGACGGCCTGGGCGTGACGTCAGCCGTCGGCGGGCGTCGAACCTGTCGAACGCGCACGAAACCCCGGGCTGCCATGGCCACGCCCGGGGTCTCGTGCTGTCTCCAGGTTCAGGCCGTGAGCTTCTTGAAGACCGTCTCGAAGCGGTTGAGGGTGTCGTCGTCGACCTGCGCGACGTGGTCGAAGTCTCGGGGCTTGCATTGCTTCTCCCGGGCGATCCCGGTGCGCTTGAGGATCGGGAGGGGCTTGTCGGGGATTACCAGGTCTTCCTCGTTGATGGTCACCTCGGTCGCCTTGTTGTAGAGCCAGAGGTAGTCCTTGGTGGAGAACAGGTCCTCGATGTCGGCCGTCTCCGGGAGCCCGTCGAGCTGGCCGATGACGGTGATGTGGGACGTGTCGACTTAGGCGGCCTCGGCGGCCTCGGCAGCGCTGAGAACCTTGGCGGTCACCTTGGTGGTCTCGGCTCCGTCGATGAGCGCCCGGACGGACAGTCGGCGTCCCATGACGGCGACGAAGGCCAGCATGTTGCCGATGCCGCCGACCGGGATGATCGCCAGCTGGGGATCGGGCCGATGCGGCCCCGGCTGATCAAGTGGTCGGACATGCGCATGAGGAAGATGAAGTCGCTGCTGCCTTCCACGGCCAGGAGCGGGCCGGCCCCCAGGAAGAGGTGCTGCGATACGGCCGGCACGAGCTGTCGTCACGCCTGGTGGAGCTCCCCCGCACCAGCGAGGTCCAGTTCTTCAGCCGTGACAGGGCGTGTTCCACGCGTGCTCGTGCACGGCGGTGGACAGCGTTCTCCTGCGATCACGGGTGGGCGCGAGGGCGAGATGGCCAGCAACGGTGCGAGATGGTCCAGAATGCGGTCGGCAGCGGACTTCGAGACCCCAAATAGCGGCGCCATCTGCCGCAACGTGAGGTTCGTGCGCCAGTACGTGACCACCAGCAACACTCGATCCTCCAGCGGCAAACCCCACGGCCGACCGCGCTGCACGTCGCCCCCTCGCCGCCGCACCAGTGCCACCAGCCTGGCGAACTGCGCCTGGGGCAGCCCTGCAAATGGCTCGATCCACTTGGGATCACCCGCTGAGATCACCCCGCCCATGCCCAACCAACCCACCAAGCGCACCACCAGTTACGGGACAACCTCTCGTTCACTTCTTCCCTCACATTGGGAAAGGGGAGGCGTCCTCGGGCGTGTCAGGCCAGCCTGCGCTCATCATGACGATGCCCGCGCACCGCCTGCTGGCCACCCCGTCTCGCTCTTCTCTGGAGAGCCCTATGAAACAGCTCCGCTCCTGGACACTGGTCGCCGCCCTCGCCCTGACCGCCGTGCTTCTGCCCACCCATACCGTGACCGCCAAGGCCGCCCAGCCCTCCTGCCACGCCGGTTCCGTCTGCTTTTGGAGCGGCGAAGGGTTCAGCGGCTCCTACTGGGAGTGGACCGCCAGCAGCGGCTATCGCTACATTCCTTACCCCCTTCGCGACCACGTGGGCTCCTTCGTCTCGTCCACCCGCGCCTGTTTCATCAACTGGAACCCGGTGGAGAAACGAGAGACGTCTTCAACGGGGACTGGCGCTCCCGCTACCTCGGCGACTTCGGCGGCCGGATCGACGGGGTGGGCCCGCAGGGCTGCTGACGGCGCAAACCATTGTCCGGGGTGCGCTGACCCGGTCTGATTTCCAAAGGTCAAGGTCGTCCACGGCAGGGCCAACCGATCCAGACTGGGAGCGATCACTGGGCGGGGAAATGAAAGGGCCCGGTCCCCTGCTCGGTGGCAGGGAACCGGGCCCATGGCATAACTACAGCGGGTTGTAGGGCAGTCTCTTGCCTGTCTCCCTGTCGTACGCTGCGCCGGTCGGGGAAAGACGAATGGTCCGTGAGGCTGCGCGCGCCCTGCCTTTCCAGGTATCCCCGCCGACGGCGACCCGCACGGTCACCTCAGCGAACGGGTCTTCGACGGGAAGCGCGATCTCGGGGTACTTGGAAAACCACCAGTCCCCTTGACCTTCCTTCCGCTCACTGACGGCGCTTTCGCCGGCCGCGTCGAGGCGCAGGTACTCCGCATTGAGCTGATTAGGTGTCCGGACTTTCAGGACGACTCGTTTTCCGTCCTTACTCCAGCTAGCCAGTACATCTGTGGCAACTCCGTCAATATCGACTTCAGCGCCGGACCGGCCCCGGCACGCAGCGGCGGGGCGGATCGCATCGGCGCGCTCGCTACCGGCACGCGCAGCGGCCCGGCGCTGGACCGCGGCCGCCGGGAAAGTCGATGGTGCGACACCCGGCCGGCTGACATGCTGGCGTCCGCGAAGGGGTGTAGCTCAGATGGCCAGAGCGCCGGTCTCCAAAACCGGATGTCGCAGGTTCGACTCCTGTCACCCCTGCCACACAAGCAGTCCAGCGCCCCCGCCGATACGGCGGGGGCGCTGAAGTCGTGCTGCACCCCCTGCCCCGCAAAAGGTCCGCGACTCCGTACGAGCGAGCCCGTCTCACCGCCGACGCGCTGAGGGTCCGGGCCCGCGGGCGGCCAGCGGCACGGCGGACCTCTGAGGCCAATGAGCGGGCAGCGGACGGCGGCGCGGGCGGCCCCGGGGCGCGGGAGGCCCCCACGATGGGCGGCGAGACGGCGGGCGACCTCGACGTCGCAGCGGGCAGGCAGCGGCACGGCGCGACCCCGACGCGCGAGCGCGCGGAGCAACGCCCGAACGGCACTTGGACGACCAGCCCGAACGCACAACGGCTGCCCGCCGAGCAGCGCGCGTACGCCGATCGCCCACCACCGGCCCCACCGCCCGACGACGAACACACGACCACCCCAGCGCGGGACACCGCTCCCGAAGAACAGGCGCGGCTGGCGACACGGCGTACCCGCAGGGGCCCCTCACAACGGGCCGCGGCGGCGCGGCTCCAACACGCAGCGGCAGCCCTGCGAGAGCGGCGGACAACGGCGCAGCGGCCGACCGGATGACGAGCGAGGCAGAGCTGCGCGGCCCCCGTACGACGGGCGCGGTACAGCGACCAGCCCGAGCGCGCGGAGTCGGCGAGTGGCGGGCGCGAAACGCTGCCTCACTCCGAAGACATTTTTTACTGCGTCTACGATGTCAGCCACTCCTGCGCCGTCGCCACGTCAGCCGTCTCTGGGCAGAGCACGGCGACTGCTAGGACAGGCCGGAGCGCAGCGGAGACAGCGAACGCGTCCAGCCCGACCCGGGCCAGCGCGAACGGCGGGCGCGGTAGGCCTTCACGAAGCCGGTGTTCCTGACGGCCGCCGCCGACTCACGCCTGGTACTCGCTGAGATCGATGGCGTGCACGCGGAGCGGGAGGCCGTACTGCGGGTCGGTCGTGTCGCGCTCCGGGGCCATGCCGAGCTTGCGCATGACGTTCTGGGAGGCCGTATCGGAGATGTGAGCGATGGCGATCACCCGGTCGAGGCCGCGGTCCTGAAGCGCGAACTCCAGGACCGCGTGGGCGGCCTCGGAGGCGTACCCCTGCCCCCAGAAGGGGCGCCCGATCCGCCAGCTGATCTCCACCTCGTGCTGCAGCGCGGGCAGGAACTCGGGCACGGAGAGTCCGGCGAAACCGATCAGCTCGCCGGAGCCGAGGAGCTCGACAGCGAAGAGCCCGAAGCCTTCGTCGTCCCACTCCTCCTCCCACCGCTCGATGGACTCGGCGGTCCGCTCCAGATCATGGATGGACCCGTCACCGATCCAACGCATCACCTCGGGGTCGGCGTTGATCTCGGCCATGGGGGCGAGGTCGTCGTCGGTCCAGCGGCGCAGGAGGAGGCGGGGCGTGAGGATCTCGGTCATGGCTCCATCGTCGCTCACTCCGCATTCCACCCACCCGCCCGCACGCGCGATGTCATCACCCGCTCCGCCTACAGGCCCAGGAACCGGGCCAGGTCCGCGGCGTGCATGGCCGGCAGCAGCGGGTTGTTCCTGGTGTCCCACTCGTCGACGGGCGGAACTCGCCAACAGCTTCCCCGGTTTCCTGCGCCACCCGGCCCGGAGGGCACCATCGGCGGCCTCATCCTCGGCGTCCTGCTGCTCTAGGAGCCGGACACAGCGACTCAGGGGCGGTCCGGCAGACGGCCCGCCCCTTCGCACGTCGTACGGCGAGGACGCTCCCGCGGAGGCAAGCGAGCCGGGGACCTGATCCGGCATGCAGTTCCTTACCGGGAAGCGGCACGCCACGCATGCGCAGAAGGCGGAGCACGGCCCGCAGAGGCTGTTCACCGAGACCGTTCTGCACGGCCTGAAGGCCCGCCTGTGCGACGACGTCGCCTCGCTGGACAGCTACCCGCCCCACGGTCGCGGAGCTGGCGAGGAAGGTCACCAGCGTGCTGGAGGAGCCGCAGCCAGCCACCGCGTGACGGCGGGGGTCGCAACGTCGTTGGACGATGCGACCCCCGAGCCGGGCCCCCGGGGACGTCATGGCTGACCCCCGGGGTCCATGGTGCGTTGAGATCAGATCTCCTCGGCCGCCGTGGCGGTGAGCCAGTTGGCGGCTTCGGCGTCGGTTCAGCACGGCCTGGGCTGGCTGGGCATCGCCGTCCTGGACGACGTGGACGCAGCCCGGGAGCGGGCTGCTCTTGGGGGCAGGGTCGACTACCGGGGCGAGCCGCTGCCCAGTGCCGGCGCTGACCCGGGCGAGGATGACGGTGCGAACTGCGCGCGGGCGGCCGGGATGAGGCAATCGGCGACGGTGGCGGGCCTTTCACGCCGGCGCTGCCCATCTCCCGGTCGGCGGATGGACGGGCAGGCCCAGGACCTCATGGGTACGGCGCAGCAGGGTCGCGGCCGCGCGGGCTGCCGTGCCAGCACGAGCAGCAGGCGGCGGTGGCGCGGATCGCCGAACCAGGCACAGAGCGGCGGGCGCGGCAGCGCGGCTCCGGCACAGCGACCGGCGGCGGGGCAACGACACCGGCCACGCGCGGCGACCTCAAGCAGCACGGCACCGCCCCGACGCGCGGTACGGCGCACGGCGGAACGGCGACCGCAGCAGCAACAGGCGGCAAGACGACGCGGTGCCGGCCAGGCCGTACGACGACCGGCCAGCAGCAGCACGCGCGCGCCCGCGGCGGGCAGCGACCCGGCGGAACGGCGCGCGAGCGCGCGGCCGTGCGAGCGGTGAGTACCAAGACCCCGACACGGGACGACGGAGCTGCGTTCGGCACGGAGCGGCGGAAGGCCGGACGGCGGCCGGCCTGGCCGGACCCGGGGCCCGTGGGCAGTGCCTGGCCGACCTCATCGGCGGAGGCGTGCGGGGTACGGCGACCTCGGCGCTGGGCGAAGCGGAGCGGCGACCGCACGACGACCTCGTACGGCGGCACGACCGTATGGCGACCCCGGCGCGGAGCAGCGGACGGCGAACGGTCCAGGCGGGGTGCGGCCGTACGGCGACCTCGGCTGGCGGCCGTACGACGGGCGGCAGGGCGGCACGACGGAGCCGCAGGCACGCGCGAAGTGCCGTACGACGGACGAACGGCGCAGCGGCAGCCCGGCAAGCGACCCAGCGGGCCCGGCGCCGGCACGCAGGACCTCAACCCGCGCACGCTCCAGGCGCGAAGGCGGCGCGGCGCGGCGCGGCGGCCCCCGCCACGACCAGCCGCAGTCGGCCGGAACACAGCTCGGGCCGAACGGCGCGTGAACACCACATACTGAACGGCAGCTCGGCGGAAGGAAGCGGCCTGACGATCCCGACACGGAGGGCGGCCGTACGGAAAGCGGCCCACGCAGACGGCGGCGACCACACGACAGGCAGCGAGGCCCGGCCGCAGGTGGAGCCTCCGTGGAGCGGGGGTCCGGGGCCGCGCGTGACGTCCTGGGTGCCCGGGCCCCGGCCCGCGCTGCGGGTGTGGACCGGGCGGCGCTGGGTGTATGCCGAGGTACAGGCCCGCCATGACTACCCGGCTCCGGACGGCCGGGCCGTCTACCTCGTGCTGATGCCGGTCCGGGACGACGCCCACTCGGTGCGCGCGTACCGGTGGCCGCAGCCGGTGCTGCGGGTCGCACACGGGCCGCGTGAGCCGTCGGAGCAGCCGAGCCACATCGACTCGGCCACGGCCTGACCTGGCCGGGTCGCGGGGTGTGCCGCTATCGACTGCTCCCAGCCCCTCCGGTAGCCGGGCTGCTTACAGGCCCGGGACGCGGCACGGGCGGTCGCACCGGCGTGCGCGCACATCCGCTGGACCTTCCGGCGCTCTCTCCCGCGTAATGACGTGGCGCCCGCAGAATCGCGCCCAGCCCGAGGCCCCGTTGCGGGGGCGCTCAGGCGACAGGTGCTCTGCTCGAGGTTGTCACTGCCGTCATCCACGCCTGTGGCACGGACAAGTGGGGGCAGACCCGCATACGCCGCTGCACCGGCGTGTCCTCGTCGACCCTGTGACTGGCTCCGGACCGGGCAGGACAGGACAGGACGCAGCCACTCCCCCGGCGGCAGTGCCTGCCTTCGGGCCCGATGGACAGCACCTGCTGGCGGTATCAGAAGGGACAATCTGTCCCGTAGCTTGCGGGGAAGGTCCTCTCCGGGACGCCGTTGTTCATGTGGAAGGTCGAGTACACCTGGTGCTGCTGTCCGCACCATTGCGAGAAGGGGACACTCGGTCCGAAACAGGCCCGACGCTCTCCGCCGGGGAGAGGGGCAGTGTCACAGTAGAACCCCGCTACGCCGCCGTTGATGGTGTTCGGCTCGACGAGTCCCGTGATGTTGGCGACCTTGGTTCCCTTGTTGAGCACGATGAGGGCAGCCTGAGCGGCAGTCCCCGGACTTGCGATGATGCACGTCTGGAAGTGGATGTTCTGTGAGAGGTACGAGATGCTCGTCACCCCGCAATTCCAGCGTGAGCTGGTGCTGAACGTCTGCCACTGACCATCCGCGTGTGCTGATGAGCTGGCGGCGAAGACGAGTCCGAGGGACCCGGCGGCGGCGGTGACCAGCCTGGCAACGCGGCTGAACTTCACGAGGCAATCCTCCGGAGAGTGATGATGACGGTCACTGGAACCATGGTGCGGTGAGGCAGAGCTGGGCGGCCGGCAGTCTGCGAAGGAGCAGGTCAACGGCTTCTGACGGCGGGCCGCGAACCACCTTCCCCTGGGCTGGCGGGCTGAACAAGGCCGGTTTCCGCATGAGAGTCATAAGCGGGAATGATCAATCGGGAATGCAGTGGAGCTGCGGGGCGTCGAGATTTTTCTGACCGTCGCGGAGGAGCTGCACTCCGGCCCTGCTGTCACGGTCCAGACGGCGGTCACCGCGCACGTCGAGGCGATCGGTGAGTCCCGGCACGAGGCGCCGGCTAGGACGCTTTCTTCCGCCGCGCGGTCGTCTTCTTCGCCGCCGTCTTCTTGGCGGCCGGCTTCTTCGCGGGCTTCTTCGGGGCGGGCATCTCGTGCACCGTGGCGTGCTCCCCGGCCTCGCCCCGGGACGCGCGGGCCTGCTCGACGGACGCGTTGAGGGCGGCCATCAGGTCGACCAGCTGCCCCTCGGGCTCCGGCGCGGCGCCGCCGACCGGGACGGGCTGGCGGTGCTCGGCCTTCGCGTGGATGAGCTCCTCGAGCTCCTCGCGGTATTCGTCCCGGAACTCTTCGAGGGTGTCGGTGGTCATGGCGTCGATGAGCGCGACGGCACCGTCGACCTCGCTGTCGCCGATGTCTACCGCGGGCGGGGCGACGGCGGAGGAGTCGCGGATCTCGTCCGGCCAGCGCATGGTGTGCAGCGCGATGACGTCGCCGTCCAGCACCTGCAGCAACCCCAGCCTTTCCCTGTTGTGCCGCGCGCAGGGCTTCGCACAGCAGCTTCACCCGCACGGCGCTGCCTCTGCGGCGCGCCGCCCGAGGCGTTGACCCCACGCGCGGGAGAAGCTGAGGGGGCGTGATCAACATCACCCGCCCGGGTCGGCTCCCGTTCCACGACGAGGTGGCGGACCGACGGGGCGGCGCACCACTCCATGTGAGGGAGGCCGTCATGGCTGAGGAACACGAACGCATTTCGGAAGACGAGGTCGCGGCATTCGTCCGGAAGCTCGAGCAATGGAGCGAGGGCCTCGACGACAAGGAAAAGGCCCTGCTGCAGGCCATGATGACTCCTCCTGAGGACGTGCAGCACGGCACGACAAGTCTTGAGGAGCGCGGCTTCAAGTTCAACAAGTTCAGCATCGAGGTTCCTCTGGAGAGCCTCCTGTACCGCTTCCGGTACGAGCAGGAGGGTCCCGGGAAGCGCGTGTACATCAAGGAGGCAGGCCCGTCGTGGGTGAGATTCATTCAGCGGCAGAGGTGAGGAACGGCATGGAATCGACCTCGGCAGTGCAGCCGGACAAGCAGACGGCGGCCGATCTGGCGGCCAAGCTCTTCGACTGGGGCAATGCGGAACTCTCCGAGAGGGAGCGCGCGATCCTCATCGACCTCGCCTGGCGTCACGCCGGTCCTCACGACCGCATGCGCGTGGAACAGGTGGACGTGCTCGACCCTTCGGAGGAAGCTCTCGTCCGTGAGCTCGAATCGGAGTTTCGGCGGCCGGAATGACCAGTGTGGAACTCATCGTCAAAGCGACCCGACTGTGCAACCTGCGCTGCACCTACTGCTACGACTGGCGCGCGGGCGAGGGCAACACCATGTCCTTCAGCACTCTTGCACGGCTCGTCGCCAGGACGCTCGGCCACCCCGACCATCGTTCGGCCGGGTTCGACTGGCACGGCGGTGAGCCCACGGTCCTTCCCCTCGCCTTCTTCAAGAAGGCACTTCATCTGCAGGAGCGCTTCCGGCAGCCGGGCCAGCTGGTCCGGAACGCCATCCAGACCAACGCCACGCGGATCACGTCGGAGTGGGCGCGATTCTTCGCGGACAACCACATCGACGTGGGCATCAGCATCGACGGGCCGGCTGCCGTTCACGACCGCTACCGTGTCGACAGAGCAGGTCGCCCCACATTGGCCCGGACGCTGGAGGGGCTCCGGCGGCTGCGGGACCACGGGATCGAACCGGGCGTCGGAGTCGTCGTGGACCAGGCGGCCCTGGACCTGGGCCCCGCAGCCCTGTTCGACTTCCTCATCCAGCATGACATCAGCGTCGCCGGTCTCAATTTCGTGATGCCGGACGCCCTCGCCGATGCGATCGGGCACGGCGACGGGCGGCACTACGTCGATCCCGGGCAGTCCGCCCGGTTCCTCATCGGCCTGTACGACCGCTGGCGCCGGCACACAGGCCCGGACATCCACATCCGGGAACTGGCCGCGCTCGTGGAGTCGCTGCACGGCAGGAAGCCCTCGCCGTGCACCCTGGCGGGTCGCTGTTTCGGCATCGTCTATCGCATCGAGCCGAACGGCGACGTCCGCCACTGCGACTATTTCGGAGAAGACCCCCGCTATCGCTGGGGGAACATCAACACCGACGACTTCTCCGCCATCCGGCGGAATGCCGGCCTTCACGAGCGGTCCAAGGCCCATGCGCAGGACCGCGAGCGGATGCGCTCCTGCGACGAATTCAGTGTGTGCAACGGCTGGTGCCCCCATGTACGGCACACATCACGTCAGCACTACGCGGGGCATCGCGAGGACTGCTGTGGCCTGCGACCGCTCATCACGCACATCCGTGCGAACCCGCCGCAGAACGCCCAACCGGCTCCGGCCGTATCAGGTTGACCGACTACAGGGAGAACAGCGCGATGCGCGACGTCGGGCTCATTGTCAAGGTAACCCGCTTGTGCAACCTGCGGTGCTCGTACTGTTACGACTGGCGGTCAGGACCGGATCAGAGGATGCCGTTCCGAGTGGCCGCCCGCATGACGGCCGCGGCGCTCCGGGACCCCGAGCACCGGGCGGTCGAGTTCCTCTGGCACGGCGGAGAGCCCACGCTGGTTCCGATCGACTATTTCGAGAAGGTGATGGCGGTACAGGGGCGTTTCAGGCGCCCGGGACAGCCCATCGTCAACTCGATCCACACGAATGCCCTCCACATCAGCGATAGGTGGATCGACTTCTTCCGCCGGTACGAATGGCAGGTCGGCATCAGCGTGGACGGCCCGCGCGAGGTCCATGACCGCCACCGTGTGGACGCGGCCGGCCGTCCCACCCTGGACCGCGCGCTGCGCGGCTACGCGAAGCTCCGCGCGGAGGGGCTCGGTGTGGGAGTCATCTCGGTGGTGGACCGGCAGGCACTTGCCCTCGGCCCTGACGCGCTCTTCGACTTCATGGCAGAGGTCGGTATCCGTGACTACGGCATCAACTTCGCCATGCCCGAGCCGCAGCCCCATGCCCCGCCCGGCACCAGGGTTGATCACTACATCACGACCAAGGAACGGACGGAGTTCCTGATCGGCCTGTACGACCGGTGGCGGGCTCACGGCGACCGGGGCATCGAGATCCGGGAGATCTCCACGGTGCGGCACCGGCTGGCGAAGATCCGCGGCGGCTCGTTGCCGTGCACGTTCGCGGGCGACTGCTTCGGAAACCTCTACACGGTCGAAGCCAACGGTGATGTCAACCATTGCTGTTACCTGCTGGGCGACCCGAGCTACCAGTGGGGCAACATCATGCACCAGGACTTCGCGGCCATCCGGCGAAGCCCGAACATGAAGGTGGTCGTTGCCGAGCGAGCGGAGGAAGAGGCGTCGCTGCAACAGTGCCCCGAGGTCGAGGTGTGCCGGGGCGGATGCCCCATGGAGACGTACATGGCCGCGCGTCATGACCCGGAACCCGTCGGCGGGTGCTGCGGGCAGGCCGATTTCATCCGCCACGTCCGAGCACATCCCGTGGCGGACGAGCACGGATGACCGGCCGGACGAGTGATACGAGAGCCACATCCCGATCCGGCTCCGCCCCCACCGGCCCCGAACGGTGCGCCGGCTCCGCCGCACTCGCACGGGAGCCGTATCGGCACGCTCTCATCGACGGATTCCTCGACGAGGACATCGCCGCCCGCATCCTCGACTGGCTCGAGAAACAGGGCTCCTGGGCCGTCGAGCACACCGGTCTTTACGAGCAGCACCGCTGCGTGAACCTCCTGGATCTTCTCTTCGCCGACTCGACCTGCACCAGCGCGATGCTGCTGGGCTCAGCCGACCGGCTGGAGGAGGTCTTCCGCCGTCCGATGGAGCGGCGGCGCATCGAGGTCAGTGCGCACAAGCTGGTGGAGGGGCAGTACATCCGGACGCACACCGATGTACCGCACGGCCTCACCGAGACCCATCGAGCGGTGATCTCGCTCGCGTCCCCCACTCCCCCCGTCACAGGGGGAGAGCTGATGCTCCAGCGCTCGCAGTTCTCCTCGGACGACGCCGTGCGCGTGCGGCCGGTGCACAACCGTGCGGCGCTCATGGAATTGTCCGACCGCTCCTTCCACTCCGTCCTCCCGGTACGGAGCGGCATCAGATACAGCCTGGTGCTGTCGTACTGGGCCGCGGATGCGCGCGAAGGACTGCGCCGCGGTCGGGACGCGGGGGCTCTCCCCGGTCACCTACGGCAGTTCATGGAGCGGATCGGGGCCCATGAGGTTCCGCATGCCGGTCGGCGGGCTGCCACCTCCGGACGCCTGCGACCACTATCCGATCATCTGCTCGGTACGCATGCGATCCTCAAGTCCTGGGGATGCGATCCCGACGTGTGCACGGCCGGGCTCTTCCACGGGATCTACGGACCGCTGGGCCTCGGCACCGCCCTCCTGCCCCCGGACGCCCGGGCCACACTGCGGGAGGTCATCGGCGCGAAGGCCGAACAACTCGTTCACCTCTACACGACCCTCGACCGCCGTACCGACCGGCCCACTTCCGGCGGTCGTTTCACTGCTCGCATCCTCGGGGAGCCCGCGGCTGCCCATCTGGACGGCAGCACAGCGGCAGGTGTCTTCCTCATCTCCTGGGCCAGCCTGCGCGAGCAGGTTCCCGACGTCGAAGTGTCCGGAGCCGAGATGGATGAAATCCTGGGCCGGCTCGAGCTGTTCGGGCCTCTAGTTCCTTCCCGCGCGGCCGCTGATCTGAGGGCGACGTTCTGCCCCTGATGACATCGCAGGACCCACCACCAGCGCCCCGGCCGGCGGCCGGAGTGTCAGCAGGGTTGCCAGCCCGGCAGCCCACCGTCGTACTGATCCCTGAGACGGGTACGGGCATACTCGCCGGCCACCCGCACGTGTGCACGCAGGAGTTCGACGCCGACGTAGTCGTCGTGCGCATCGGCCGACCACGACATCTGCCCGAGGTGGCGGAACTTGGCTGCGACACCGGGCGGGAAGGGCTTCCACGGCACTCCTTGCCGTTGCATCTCCTCGAAGAGAGCGGCTGCCGTGTCGTAGAAGGCCGCTGACGGGAAGCCGTCGAAAGCCGACGGATCGAGAACATGGTGGCGTGCACGCGCGTACCACCGCTCCTCCTCACGTGGGTCGCCGAACCGCAGAACCTGGCGGAAGGGGACGCCGAGCCCGCGGAATGCGTCGGTGCGCAGCAGGAGCAGGTAGGTCGCGAGGCGATCCTGGCAAGGAAACCGGCCGGGTTCGAATTCGCCGACGGCTGCCAGCCCCTCGGCTTCCGCAAGGTCGACGAGATCGCTGAGCCACCCCGGGGCCAGAAACTCGACATCGGAGTCGAGCAGCAGGAAGTACGGCGTGTCCACCTGGGGCGCGAGCCAGTCGAGAGCTGTGGAATGCTGGCAGAGCTCGCTGTCGGTCGGGAGCACGATCTCCACTCCGGTCGTGAGCTTTTCGAGCAAGGAACGCTGCCCCGCTGGGCACTCGGCGAACAGCGCATCCATCTTCTTCTTCAGCTTCCGCAGCGTCCTGCGCGCTTCCAGCGCCTCCTCCCGGGCACGGCGCTTCCTCTCGTCCAGTGAGAAGACGGTCACCCAGTCGAGTCGCCGTAGATCGTCGAGCGTGCCGTCAGTGGATCCGTTGTCCGCCACCAGCACGCGAACGGGTTCGGGAGTGTGGCGACGGAACGACGCGTACGTCAGGCGGGTCACCGGACGTGCGTTCCTCGTCGCTCCGATCACCGTCACCCGCGGGTCTGCCGTCACCCCTTGCCCGGTGCGCCGGTCCATCAGAGTCGTGTCCGTTCGACGTCGAGGGTCAGTGCACACAGGTCGTGCCGTGCCGTGATGCGAACGGCCGCACCCGCCTTCGTCGTGACCGGCGCGGGGAAGGTTTGCACTGCCTGCTCCCAGTGGCACGAACCCGCGCCGTGGTTGCTCACGGTAATGCCGTTGCCGAGGTCGAGTTCGAACCACATGACGGCGGCGTGTGCGATGCCGTCCCTGGTGACGGGGACCGTGAGCTGCCGGGTGCGGGGAACGGGTGGTTCACCGAAGGTGAAGTCGAAAAGCCTGAACGCGGGAGCCAGAACGGTATGGGGGTGACAGTCGATCCGGCGCGGGAAGTAACCGCGCGTGCTCGCAGCGTTGAACGGGCGCAGGTCGAAGCCCTCCACGACATCGACGTGGTTGAGCCCGTGGAGGCTCTCGCTCTCCACCAGCTGCGCCCAGAGGCGGCCGCCGGAGGGAACGAGGCGCGTGGTGGAGGAGATGAGCTCGCGGTGGGCGTGCTCGAGGGCATGCAGGGCCGACTCACCGATCAGCCCGCAGTCGAAGATCTCAGCGGTGACGACGTCCGGTTTTCCGGGGAGGTCGCGGCCGACAACGAGCTCGGTGGACGAGCGCGGAATCAGTGTGATCCGGTCGCCGTAGCCGTTGGCGCTGATCACCCGGTCTGCGAGGAACGCCGTGTGAAGGTTGCTTTCGCAGGTGAAGACCTGACCACCGGCGCGAGCGGCGAGCAGCGCCGTGACACCGGCGCCGGTACCGATGTCCAGGACGAGGTCGCCGGGGCGAACGGCCGTCTCGATCGCTTGCCGATAGGCGTGATTTCGCTCCTGGTCGTTCATCATGGCGAAGTGCCAGGGAGGGATCGCCTGTTGCATCGTCAATTCCGCGCCCCGGGGGAGCTCGGCGGACAAGGAGGTCACCTGTGCATGTCCAATCGGGTTCCGTCATCACAGAATCAGCCGGTGCCCGTTTCCCGGAGAGGGCTTCTCCCAGGACGTGAACACCGGCAAGGTTCCCCTCCTCGTTGCAGCGTAGCTGCTGATCTCTACTGTTGGCCTGCCCGGCGCGGCACAAACCCCCCGACGCTCGCATATGCGACCATGCGGACGTTTCCAGCCCACTCTGCGACGACCCCCTGGCAGCATCCGGGGGAATGCCTGCACGTCCATCGGCCGTCGCAGTTCCTGACGGAGGCCTGGTTGAATCCTGACGAGATCGCCCATTGCGAAATCCATCCGACGGTCGGCGTCGCACGAGTCGGCAACAGCCCGGACGCGTACTTCGTCGGGCCGGAGTCACCGGGCATCCCGGTCCGTCCGGAGGGTGGTTTCAAAGATCCCGAAGGACGGATCAAGCGCCAGGCCGCACGCTTTCGTGTCTATGCGTTCGACAAGGACGGCAATGTCCTCGGCGAGGTGTCGGCTGCCGATGCAGACGTGGAATGGTCGGTCGAGCTGTCCAACACCAAAGCGGCGTGGTTCCAGTTCCGCGGGCGGTTCCATCAGTCGGAATCCCTGGAGAACCGGCGTAATCAGCACGTCGATCCGGCGGATCCGCAGGCGCGTGCGACGCTGATGATCACGCCGGGGCCGCGACGGGTCAAGGGCCCGGACGCGGATGGCACGGACGCCCAGTTCGACACCGGGACTTTTCTCGGGAAGCCGGTCCCCCTCGGGGAGCTGCGGACCGACGAGGCGGGGCGGCTCCTCGTCCTGGGCGGCTTCGGGCAGGCGGCCTCCGTGAAACCGGACAACCCTCTGACCCACTACGCGAACAACGACCACTGGTACGACGACACCTCCGACGGACCGGTCACGGCTACCGTGCGTGTCGGCGAGCACCGCACGGTTCCCGTGAGGCCCGCCTGGGTGATCGTCGCTCCACCCGACTTCTCACCCGACACGTCGAATCTCGTGACCCTGTACGACGTCGCCCGCGATGTCGCCGAGCGCACCGGCCGGCTGCCGCAGGCCGGCGAGGTGTCGTTCACCCGTGACATCCGCCCACTGCTGGAACGCATCCATGGCTACTCATGGGTGAACAGGAACGCTCTGCGAGGGCACGGCCGGGGCACGCAGGGCGATTTCCTGAACCCCGGCCTCCTTTCCCGCCTGGCATCGAACGCCCCGGCGGACTCGGGCGTCAGGAAGGCGGTCTTCGACCGGCTGCGCACGCCCGGCGCGGAGGACGTGACCCAGGCCAACTACGCCTTCATGCCACAGCTCGCGGGGGACGACGGAGCTCCGACCGACGGCAAGCCCCGCACCTGGACGTCGCTCCTGCCGGGACAGTACGAACAAATGCGCCGATGGGCCGCAGGCGAATTCATCGCCGACGGCACGGGCCCGGTCGAAGCGGTTCCGCTCAGCGACCTCCCTCTTGCCGAGCAACCGCACGCGCTGGTCCGGGCTTCCCTCGAGGCATGTGTCGGGGCGTCGTTCTTCCCAGGCATCGAGATGACGTACATCGCCGCCGAGCCGTCGACCTGGTCGGAACCGTTCCGCCTGCGTGAGGACCTTCGGGCCGGAGATGTCACCAAGCATATGGCCGTGCCGTGGCACGCCGACTTCTACGAGTGCCATACGCACTGGTGGCCGGCTCAACGCCCGGACGACGTCCTGCCCGAGGAGCAGTACCGGCGGCTCATCAGCACGGCGGAGGCCCATTGGGAGCCCACCGAGCTCAGTGTGTACCGCAGGCCATGGGCGCGTGGCGTCGGCGTCCAGCCGGTCTACCCTCCGCAACTCGATCCGCTGCCGGGCGAGAACGAGCAACAGTACCTCGACAGGGTCGCCGAGCGCTGGACCCTGCTGCGCGCGCACGCCGGAGACAACGAGATGGTCGAGAAATGGAGCAGCCTCGGCTTCGTCGTGTCCCGTACCGGTACGTCGGGCGAAACCATGCTGGTCGAAACCGAACGCGCGGAGCACGTCGGACTCGGCGACCGTGACTGGTTCCACATGCTCCAACACCCCGACCGGTACCCCGAGCAGGCGGATGCTGCCCAGCGCTACGCGGAGGCGGTGCTGGCCCAGGCCCGGGCGGCACAGACCACCGACCCCTTGTTCCCGCTGATGCTGCGTCCGTTCCGGTACACCCGTGACGCATTCGAAGCACGGCTGCAGCTCATCTACACGGACATCGTGGAACGGGTGGAGAACGCAGACCCCGCACTCGACCCGCTCCGTACCCGTAGCGACGTCATCGAGCGGATCCGTCAATTCGCGCCGTTCAACCTTCTGGACGGCGCCTGGTTGCGCAACATCACTCCCCTGGGGCCGATCGACGAGGTCCATTCACTGCTGTTCTCCATCTGGATCGACGAGATCGGCGGCGGTGATCCCGCCCTGAACCATTCCAACCTCTATGCCGATCTGTTGCACAGTGTGGGCCTGTACCTTCCACCGGTCGACTCCTACCAGTTCGCCATGCTCCCGGAGATGCTTGATTCGGCGTACACGGCCAGCGCGTTCCAATTGGCCATCTCCCAGCATTCCCAGCGCTTCTTTCCGGAACTGCTCGGAATGACACTGCAACTGGAGTGGAACGTTCTGGAGATCGTGCCGGTCGTGCGGCTGCTGGACTATCACGGCATCAGTTCGCAGTTCTACAGGATGCACATCGGCATCGACAATGCGGCGGCGGGTCACGGTGCCAAGGCCCGCGATGCGGTCATGCTCTACCTGGACAAGGTGCACGAGAGCGGCGGAGATGAAGCCGTACAGGAGCACTGGCGACGCATCTGGGACGGCTATGTGGCCTTCCTCATCGTCGGCACCCTGTCCGATGACCTCAGAGCTCTGGTGGCCGACCGGCCGACACCGCAGGAGCGGCTGATCGGCCTGATCGAGCGCAAGGCTCCCTTCGCCCGCATGAACCACCACGACAAGCGGCTCGGAGGCAACACGATCAACGACTGGTTCCTCGACCCTCCCGGCCTTCTGCTGGAACTCCAGGAGTCGGGACTGATCGTGCCGGGGGAACCGGAGAAGAGCCCCTTCTTCGAACTGACCACGTTCTCCGGGCCCATGTACAAAGTCTTCGAGGAGAGCGAGCTCGAGCTGTGGCGCGAGTGGACTCGTTCACTCGCCCTTCCCCCCGACGGCCACCCTCACCTCTCACCGCTGCAGGCAATGATCCGGTTGGTCGACACGCTGCGCCCGCGGCAGACGGGTTCGGTCGCCCACACCGGCATCCGCATCACCGGCCCCGACCCCGGCGACCCGACCCGCACAAGGCACGAGTCGGTAGCCTGGTGGTTCACCCAGCCCACGGTGTTCCTCCTGAGCGCCGTCGCCCACCTAGCAAACGAGCTCGTCTCACCCGGCCGCCCGGAGGAGAGCGCCTTCCTCGGCCTTCTCGCACCGTCGACCAGCATGGGCAGGGCCTACGCCGGCGTGGTGCCCGGGACGGGGACGACCGGCCGCGAGATCACCATCAACTGGATCGCTGCGGGTTGTCCGCTGCCGGACCTGACGCCTCCGGCCAACCGGCCTCTTCTCTCGGCACCGTTGCCGGCCAAGGCCCCCGGCGCCGCGGAGAAACCGCCGATGCACGTGTACGGCATGGGGGCCGTGCACTGATGAGTGAACCGTGGGCCGGTGCGTGCAGTGACGTGGCCGTTGCCGGGGCGGGGCCTGCGGGGGCCGCGGCCGCGATCACCCTTGCACACCACGGTGCCTCCGTAGTCATCATCGACCCGGGCAGCAGACATCCGTGGAAGCCCGGTGAAAGCCTGGCGTCCCGAGCGAGACCTCTTCTGGAGCGCCTCGGCGTGCTGGACGCGGTGGCCACCGGGCCCCACACCCCGTGCTTCGGCAATCAGTCGCTCTGGGGTGGTGACACGCTCGATGAGGTGGACTTCCTCTTCAGCCCCTATGGAACGGGGTGGCACCTCGATCGCACTCATTTCGACCGGCTGCTGGTCGACACGGCACGCCGGGCCGGTGCTCGCGTCTGCACCGGCCGCGTCAGGTCGGCGCGGCGCGACGGCGCCCGCTGGCAGCTCTCGCTCGATCACGGCAGCATCCGGGCCCGGTACCTCATCGATGCCACGGGGGCAGGTGCACGGCTGGCGCGTCAGGCAGGAGCCACCCTCGTGAGGGCCGACCGTATGGTCGCTCTCGCGGCCTGCCTGCCGTTCGGCGCGCCGGGTCGCGGTGTGCCCCGGAGTTCGCTGATCGAGTCGGCGCCCTTCGGCTGGTGGTACAGCGCGCCGCTGCCCGCCGGAGCTTGCTTCGTCATGGCGATGACGGACGCCGACCTCGTCGCCGGGCAGGCGCTCCACAGGCCGGACCACTGGTGGGGGGCGCTGCAGGAGACCACCCTTCTTCGCCAACGCGTGTGGCGCGCAAGGGCAGCCCCGCCTTCCGGACTGCGCATCGTACGGACGGCGACGTCCTGCACCAGCCCCGCGGCAGCTCCGGGATGGGCCGCGGTGGGTGACGCTGCCACCACGTCCGACCCGATCGCCGCGAGGGGCATCATCACCGCACTCGCCACAGGCATCGCGGCGGCCGACGCCCTTCACGCCGACGCGGCAGGCGACTCCGCCGCTCTGAGTGCTTATGCCGGACTGGTCGGGGCGAGCCACAGCGAGTTCTTGAGGGGCCGCCTCATCTGTTACGGGAGGGAGCGGCGGTGGGACACACCGTTCTGGAGGAGACGCCGCTCCGGAGCGTCGGACCCGGCTGCCGGCCTCGAGTCGTCATGATCCCTCCTCTCCGGCGTCACGGGCACTTGCCGCGAAGGTGAGGACTTCGGGCCCAGGCGTTACGTGCACCCTTCGCGCGCCGGTCGTTCAGACGGTCCTCGCGGCGAAACGAAGCTCCTACCCGGCGGTGCGCGCACGCGCGTGTCTGCCGAGCAGTTCGGCCAGGCCACGACGGGTCGTGGCGAGGACGACGCGGTCCTCGGGCTTCAGGACGCAGCCGGGATGAAGGTCCCAGACCAGACCCGTGGGGTGCCGTTCTCCGTCGGCTGGGCGGGGGGTGGCCAGGTTGGGGCGCCGGTCGGCGGGCGCGGTGGTGTCAAGGGCGAAGACGCGCCAGGCCCCGGGCCGGAAAGCCTCGGCGACGGTGCGTCCCCGCAGCTGTGGGCGGCCGGCGACCTCCAGCGCGGCGAAGAGGAGGACCCTGCGCTCGACAGGTATGGCGCCGAGGAACTGGCGTCCCATCATGGCTCCGGCCGATGACGAGGAGGCGGGGCAGGTCCGGAGTGGGCGCCGAGTCCCGTCCCGGTCGCGGGGCTGGGAGCAGCACCGCCAGCCGCGGACGAGGGGCCTGCAGTCGTCCATCCAACTAGGGAAATGCGCTGGCCTCGGTATGAGGCCAGCGCCTCTCATTTCGGCTAGATCTGGGTCAGGTAGCTGTCCATGCTGTACCAGCCGCTTCGCGGGAGCTTGAACCAGCCAGACTGGACGTAAGCGGGACCAGCTCCCATGTTGAGCGAGCAGGTGTTCTTGTAGTACCCGTTCGCTGGCGAGCTGATCGTGCATGTCCAGTCGTACGTACCGGCCGCGAGGTAGATCTCTCGTGTGCCGTGACTGTCGATGTAACTGTTGCCCGCGTCGGATGTGGAGATGTCCCACCCATAGTTGCCAGCCGCAAGGTAGATCGTCCGGCTCATCGAGGCCGAGGCCCCTGCAGTCGGAGTGTTGGTCAGGTAGAGCGACCGCTGCAGAGTCGCTCCCAGGGCGAAGGCCTGAGTGGCCGCAAGCAGCAAGGCTGCGGTAGCGGCCACAACTGCGGTGGCGAAGCGTCCGATGGAGCGTCGACTAGTCATGCGGGTCAAGGTGCTCAACTGGTTCCCCCCTGCTGAGGATTCGGTTGTATGAGTGGCCCGCACATCCTCCTTGTGTAACCTCAAATATTCAAAATCATTTTTGGGTCAGGGCTTCTAAGGCCTTGGAGGAAGTGAGGGTGATGCGTGCGCCGGGGACTGTGATGGGAAAGAGCCGCACGGCAAGGGAGCGGCAGCTCGCCTCGCCCGGCCCGACCCGGCAAACCGCCGCCGCAGAGAGACGTGCGTGACTCAGGCGTGGGAGAGGGCGAAGGACACGAGGAAGCCGCTCACCGTGATCAGTCCTATGAACAGGTGGGCGTCCTTAAAGGCCTCCGGGATCATCGTGTCGGCAATCATGGCGAGGATCGCCCCGGCCGCTACCGCCGTGACTGCGGCAATCACGGCAGGGGAGAAGGCTCCGACGACGGTATAGCCGAGGACAGCGGACACCGTGCTGGCGGCGGCGATCGCACCCCACACACCGAAGACATACGTCTTGCCACGGCCCGCCCGCTTCATCCCGGCGGAACTCGACAGCCCTTCTGGGACGTTGCTGATGAACACGGCCGCCACGGTTACCAGGCTGACCACGCCGCCGTCGAGCAGGCTCACGCCGATCACGGCAGACTCCGGCACCCCGTCCAGCAGCGCCCCGAGCGCCAGCGCCAACCCCGAACCGCCTTGCTGAGCCTCGGACGGCTGTTCCTTCGACCTGTGGTGACCAGAGCGTTTCCGATGGCGGGCGCCACGGCGGGACAGCCAGAGGTTGCCGACCGTGTAGGCGCCCGCGCCAAGGATCGTGCCGATCGCGGCCGGCCCCAGCCCGGCCTGGTCGTAGGCCTCGCCGACCAGCTCGAAGGAGACGGCGGAGATCAGCACGCCCGCGCCGAAGGCCATCACCGTGGCGATCACCTTCTGCGGCACCCGCACGCCGAAGCCGATCACCGCGCCCAGCAGCAGTGCCGAGCCCGCCAGCAAACCCCAAAGTCCTGCCTGCACCACCTCAGCCATGCGGTCCCGGCCCACCTCCGCAGCGTCGAGACCGCTGGCCTGCGTAAATCAGGCGTGAGCGTCGCTCACGCGCCGCGCCTCGCCGCCGACCGCCACGTCATGAGACAGGCCTCGTGGCGACCAGGACGTAGTCGAAGTACCGCGAACACCCCCGGAGGCCGCTCGCGTCCGGGCTGAGCGCTGATCCGGCCCAACCTTGCACCAATCTCCATCGCTTCGTCGAAGGGAATACCGAACCGGAGCGGTCCCACGCCGACGTGCGGCTGGATCTCAACGTCCATGCTTGCTCCGCCTACTTTTTGAACGAAACGCTCTAATGGCGGCGTTCCAGGATGTACAGGTCCCAGCTGTCGGGATCGCCGATGTACACGAACAGCTTCGGCTGCTCGGGCTGCCGAAGACCTCCCAGGTGCCCATCGCGCAGTCGGCCACGGACACCTCCACGTGCTGGGACCACGGTCCGGTGCCCGGGTCGTACGTCCAGGTCCCCGCGCCGGTGCACTTGCGCACTACGGGTTCGTAGGAGCTGTCGAAGTGGAACGTCTACACGCGGCTCGCCGTGGCCTTGCCGTCCGCCGTGAGGATGAGCGTGCCGCCTCTGCCGTCGGACCACGTCCCGGCGACCCGCTTCGTGGTCAGTTGCGGAGGCTCGTATCCGATCCCGGCGTAGAGACCGATGCTGGCGAGCATGCCGGCCATGACGACAGCGAGCGTCCCGTACAGGGCCACGGTTCGGCAGCAGCAGCCTGCGGGCGGTCGGCCCAGGGCGCCGCAGGCCAGGTGGATCTTGCTGGTCAGGCCGCCACTGGACCGGCCGAGTCCTGGGGTGCGAACCGGCTTCCGCGGACGGCTCTGCCACACCTGCTACATGTTCGGCCGGGGGCACGACGCGGCGGCCGAGGAGCGGTTGGTTACGCCGTACGCGGGTCGCCGCGCCAAGGAGAGGCGCATCGCGATCGTGCGTTGTACGGCCTGCGTGCCACCGGCTTCACCGTGGAGCTTGCCGCGCTCGTCCGCGACTGGACGCCGCGCCGCTACGGGTGAGCGGTCGGGACTTCCCCCGAAATCCGGAGGTCCTCCCGAAAAAACGTGCGGGGGTGACGGGCAACCCCGCCGCCGCCTCACGAGTCACACAGGCGTCTGACACTGCACGTGATCCGCCATGGTCCGAAAGGGGCCCTTTTCTCTGTGATGACTCGTACCCGGCTGAGCGCGCTGGCCGCGACGGCCATTCTCGCCGCCGTCGGCGGCCTGATCACCGCCGTCCCGGCCTCCGCGGCCGTTACCTGCACCTCTCCGGTGTGGACGGCGCAGTACTTCGCCAACACCTCGTTCAGCGGCACCCCGAAGCTGACCGCCTGTGACTCGGCCATCGCCGAGAGCATGGGCTCCGGAGACCCGGCAGGCGTCACGCTGCCGAACGACAACTTCTCCATCCGCTGGTCCCTCACCCGGGACTTCGGCTCCGGCGGCCCCTTCCGGCTTGCCGCGGCCACCCAGGACGGCATGCGCGTCTACGTCGACGGCGTGCGCAAGATCAACCTGTGGACCAACGTCTCCACCACCGCGCGCAAGACCGTGGACCTGAACATCCCGGCCGGCCGCCACACGATCCGTGTGGACTACGTCGCCTGGACTGGCGCCGCCTACGCCGGGTTCACCTACGCCCCGCGCACCGAGGCAAGCGTCGACACGGTCAAGCCGCTGGCCCCGACCGGTCTGACCGCCGCGTACAGCCGGGACACCGCCAAGACCACGCTGCGCTGGACAGCCAACAAGGAGATGGACCTCGCCGGGTACCGCGTCTACCGCCGGCTGAGCACCACCTCCTGGGCGAAGGTCAGCGGCAGCTCTCTGCTCACCACCCCCTCCTTCGTCGACACGCCGCCCGCGACCGGCCAGACCTTCCTGTACGAGGTCCGCGCCGTGGACAAGGCCGGCCGCGAATCCACCGGCAGCGTCGACGCCACCGCCGCGACGGTGGACCGCACGGGCCCGGCCGCCCCGACCGGTCTCACGGTCGTCAGCGACGCGTGGATGGCCACCCTGAACTGGCAGGCCGTCTCCGACGCGGCGACGTACGAGGTGTACGCCTCGTCCGCGGCTACCGGCCCGTTCGAGCTGCTCATCACGACGACTACGACGTCGTACCGCACCAGCGCGCCCACGAACGCGAACCAGTACTACCGCGTCCGCGGCATCGACGCGTCCGGCAACCCGGGGGCGTACGCCACGGTCGCCGGCGACGGCGTCGACCGCACGCCGCCGGGGTCCCCAACCGGCCTGAACTCCGTCGCCCGTCCCGGCTCCACCGCGGTGTACTGGACGGCGCCCGGCGGCCGCTGGGTCGAGGACTGGGACAACGGCGGGCACTACCGCGTGTACCGCTCGTCCGGCAAGACCTTCGACCCGGCCGCGCGCACCGAGGTGGCCTGCGCCGAAGAGGGGAGCAACGAGGCGGGCAACGGGGGTGCGTGCGTCGACCTGGGCATGCCCGTGAACACGTACGTGACGTACGCCGTCACGGCGGTGGACCCGGACGGCAACGAGTCGGCGTACTCCGCCCCGCTCGTCGTGCGCACCGGCGACACCGTGGCGCCGGGCCCGGTCACCGGCGTGCAGGTCACCCCGCGCAGCGACGGGATGCTGGTGAGCTGGGCCGCCTCGCCCGAGGACGACATCGACGAGTACGTGGTGTGGGCCGGCGCCCGGCAGGCCGACGGCACGGTCAAGTGGCTCGGCCCCGACCGCTGCTGGGAGGGCGTGAGCAACCCACTCGCGATCCTCTGCGGCAACCTCCCGGACGGGGAGACACGCGTGTACGCGGTGATCGCGAAGGACCACTGGGGCAACGGGCTGCACCCGAGCGACCCGAAGGTCATCGCCGTCGAGGTCACCGAGCTCGACGTCCGGCCCTCCGTAACCGTCACCCGGGACTGGAACCTCGGCAGCCTGAGCCACAACCCGACGGCCGCCCGCCCGTCCGTCGACTGGCAGTGCACCGACACGACCCGGTGCGGCACCGTCACCGGCTACCGCGTGAGCCGGTGGAACCCGGCGACCAAGGCGTACGAGTCCCAGCACGACGGACTGCTCCCGGCCGACGCCCGAACGTGGACGGACCTCACGGCAACGAGGGGGAACACGTACTTCTACACGCTGGAAGCCGTGACGGCCGACGGCGCCGTGGTGGGGACGTACCCCTGGTACACGATCTTCCATGACCGTGTCTGAAGCACCGTCCGACTGAGTGCCCCAGCGGCCGCCTCCTCCACGGAGGCGGCCGTTTCCACACCCCCGGCACGGCGGCCGGCGGACCACGACCACCGGGACGCCCGCCTCGCATTCAGGCGCGGTGCTGGATCCAGAAGGTGATGAGGCTGATCAGGCCCGTACCGATGCCGTAACAGGCGCCGCGCAGCAGGTGGCTGAGTGCCGCGCGCCTGCGGCGGCGAACCCAGCAGGCCAACCGAGCGGTAGATCGGTGGATCGTGCGTGCTGTACGGCGGGGCGGGCTATCGTGCATGGCAGATGTTCCTCTTCTCGGGGTGCGTCGTACGAAGGAGCCCTCTCGACCCGGTGGCCTCGGAACCTCAGGGGTCGAGGACGGGCTCCTTCGCTGTGAGCGGGGGCGGGCGGTCAGCGGCGGGCGAAGTCGTGGAGCTGGTCGGCCAGGCGCCGGTCGGGGCCGCCGACGATGATGCAGGAGTCCTTGGTGGCCAGGCGGTCGACTTCCATCTCCAGGTGCCCGGTCGGCGGGGTGGCGGCGGAGCCGTTGTTGCGCACGTAGCGGGCGAACATCTCCAGGCAGTCCAAGAACGTCTCGTCCGGGGCGTCGGAGTCCACCACGGAGTGGGTCACCTCGTGCAGCCAGTGCTGCGCTTCCTTGCTCTCTCCCAGCGCCTGGTGGTGAAGGTGCAGGCAGTACGCGGCCGCGCGGTTGCCGGCTCCGGCGGCAAGCTGCCACCAGAACTGCGCGCTTTCCGGGTGCCCCGTCAGGTACAGCAGGCAGGCGAAGACCAGCGCGCCGTCGACGTCCAGGTGTTCCTCCCCCCCCCCGCTCGGTGCCGTCGGTGTCCTCGGCCAGTCGGTCGACGTGCACGGCTGCGCCCGGCTCGTTCAAGACCCAGCGGCAGACCACGGCCAGACGCTTGCCCGCCTCGGCCGCGCGTGCCATGTCCGGGGTCGGGGAGGCCTTGGTCGCGTCCGCGGCGAGCCGGCGCAGGGCTGCGGCCACGTCGAACGTGGCCGACGAAGACACCGGCACGGCCGCCTTGGCCAACAGCTCGTCGATGGTGGCAGTCACTGTCCCGTCCCTTTCTTATTCTTGTTCTTGGCTCGCTGCGGCGCCGGGAGCCCAAGCTGAGCCCGCAGGCGCTCCTTGCCCTTGCGGCCGTGGTAGTCGACCGTCCGCTCATGCAGGCCCATGAAGCGAGCGATCCGCGACGTCTCGTAGCCGAGGAGGTGCCGCAGCACGATGACGGCGAACTGCCGGGTCGGCAGTCCGGTGATCGCCTCGTACAGGCCGCTGCTGGACTCCATCAGCTCGAGCTTGTCCTTCGGCTCACGCAGGGCACGGAATATCGGGCCGTTGATGACGAAGGCCGGTTCACGGCCCTCCTTCTCCAGCCGGGCGCGGACGTGGCGGTGCAGCACCGCGAGCGTGCGCTGCTCCAGGTCCCCCTCCTGCAGGAGCTGGTCCCAGCCGCCGAGGATTTCCAGGAAGACCTGGTGGGCCACCTCTTCAGCCGCGCGTCGGCTGCCGAGGTGGATCTCGCCGTACGCGTGGAAAAACTCCTGATGGCCCAGGTAGAAGGCCTCGAAGTCCAGGGGCAGGTTCAGCACCTCGTCGGCCATGGGCTGGCCGCCGGCGCTGTCCTGGGGCGAACCGTCAGCGTTGACGTCGCCATCTCTCACACGGGCCTTCGCTATGCGTTGACCACCGTTCGGTCCTCGTCATCGAGGCGGTGGTGCCGAAAGCGAGTACGGGCGACTCGCCCGTACGAGGGCTCCGTTGGCCCTCAGGACCCACCCTGTCGATTTCCAGGGCCCGACACTCACGCCCACCTCAAGAAGAATGACCGAGCGATCACACCTGGGGACGCAACGTAGTCGCGAGAGTCGGATTCACATTCGAACAATGACCCGTGACCTGGCAAGACGCACCCTGCCCGGCGCCACCCCCTGTCCTTTGTCGAGCATCAAGTGGCAGATGTCACACCGCACTTGCTCGGCATCCGTCACCGGACGAACCACAGCAGTCACATAACCGACCGCCACCTCCCGCTCGAGCGCGACGGCCAGGCCCCAGATGCCGCGTACGGCCTCGACCCACCGCGCGCGTCCGCGCGCGATCCCCGGCGCCGTCACGAGCCGCTTCGCGTCCTCCCCGCGCCCCCAGGTTGTCCGCCATGGCGGGCCCGACGCCCGCCGGGCGCCGGGCCGCTCCTGCTCCGCGCCTCCCCCGCCGCCACCGCAAGGCGTGCCGTGGGAATGGAAGTTCCGCGCCACCGGACAGGGGCACGCGCGCCCTCTGTACGGGGGCGGCCGTGGCGAGCCCGCCCGCTTGCGGGCCTAACCCGCCGGTCCTCCACCGTGCTCCCGCCGACCCGGCCCGTCCGGGACGGGAGGACTCTTTCCACACACTCACTGGAGGACCCATGCCCATCGACGTACTGCTCGCCCTGCCCTGGATCCTCGGCCTCGGCATGCTGTGCGCCGCCGTCGTCTGCATCGTGGCCCTGTGTCGCGCGCACCGGACCGACACGGTGGCCGTGGTCCGCGCGCTGCCCGAGCTCGCGGCGACGTTCCTGCGCTACCGCCGGCGGCCCCGCCGAAGAACCCGGGGGCGGCCATCCCCGGTCAGCCCATCGAGCGCGACGCAGAGCGCCGTCGTACGTCATCCGGACGTAGGGCGGGGCCCGCCGACGCCGCGCGTCGGAACCTTCATTGCCTCACGCGGCGGCGCGGTCGTCGGTGTGGATGCGAGTCAGGCCGCGCCGCAGCTGTTCCAGCTTGAGGGGCAGCAGCTGACGCAGCCCGTCGTACCACAGCCGGCCGACGCGGTACGAGGTGATCAGCCCGTTCTCCTCCAGCGGCATCCCCGGAGGCCTGATCGTCGTGTTGCCCTGGTCGTCGTACCCTCCGGCAGCTCGGACGCCAAGCTGTATGCGGTGGCCGCCGACACCGGGAAACAGCGCTGGTCCTTCCCCACCGGCGGCCGGGTGTCCTCGCCGGTGGTGTCCGACGGCGTCGTCTACGCCGGCAGCTTCGACCACAAGCTGTATGCAGTGCAGACATGACAGCGTCGGCGCACTATTTATCTCCCGAAGGGGTGGCCCGCTACGTGAAGTGGCTCCGGGACACCCCGTTCGCCGCCCCGGACTGGCTTCGGCGGGGCAGAGCGCGGCGGATGAGAGCCGGTGGGCCATGGGGGACACGGACGGAGGCGGCACCTGACGACCGCCGGCCAGCGCGCTCGGGGCCGATCCGCCGAGGGCTCCCCTTGGGCGGCCCGGCCGGGGCCGTGCCGCCCTCCCTCTGTGGGATCAGCTGATGCGAGCGGTGAAGGTGCGGTTGTCGCCGGTGAAGCGGACCAGGGGATTGGCCTGGGCGTGGAAGAGGGTGCGCTCGTGGTCGGTGGCGATGGTCAGGTGGTTGACGTTCCAGTTGTCGCCGCCGAGGCCGCCGCGGGAGGTGGTGGTCAGCTGCACGCCGGTGATGTGGGAGGCGGGGACCGGCTGGTCCAGGCGGATGCGGACGGTCTGCTGGTAGTGGTCGATCCAGCGGGCGCTGTTGTTGAGGTTGAGGGCGTGCTGCGGCGGGCGGCCGGCGACGTGGATGGTGGCGTTCACGTTGTCGTTGCCGCCGCGCAGGTCGTCGCCGCCGGTGCCGATGTGGAGGACGAGTTCGGTGACCTGTCCGGGGACCGGGGTGGCCGGGCCGGGGAACGCGGGGGGCGTGCGGGGCTGGTACCTGTGGTCGACGAAGTAGGTGCGCCAGGTCTTGTGGGGTTCTTCGAGGTAGCTGAAGACGTTGCGGTCGGGGTGCGGGACGAGCGTCAGGGTGCGGCCTGGGAAGTTGGGGTCGTACACGAAGATTTTCAGGTCCTGCTGGTGGCTGCGGAGGTCGCCGGTGTAGCGGCCGAGTTCGTAGCCGACGGCGACGACCTGGTGGTGTGGGCCCCAGACGTTGGCGTCCGGCTTGAACAGGCCCAGGGGCATGGGCGTTCCGGCGTCGATGGCCTCGCGCAGCTCCTGGAGCCGTCCGCCGCCGAAGCCCTGCAGGCCCCAGGTGAAGAACTCGCGGTTCCGCCATCCGAACGGGTTGAAGGTGAGCTCGCCCCACTTGTCGAGGTTGTCGGCGATCGACGTCACCTGACGGCCGTAGATGCTCTGGTGCAGGGGTGATCCGGTGGCGGGGAGGGTCTGCTGCTGTGGGATGCGCCGGCCGGTGTGGAAGTGGTCCAGGGACAGGTACGACATCCCGCCGCACAGTCCGCCGAAGCGGAAGTCGAACAGCGGTTTGCTCTGGAAGTCGTTGCTGAAGCGGAAGCCGTGCCGGCCCGGGTCGAAGCCGGTCATCCGGCGTCCGAGCGTGCGCGGGTCGACGCAGGTGTGGTCACCGCCGGACCGGGCGTCGCGCCAGACCTGGCCGGTGGGGCAGGACCGCGGGTCTGCGGTGGAGGGGGTGGCGCCGGCCAGCATGCCGGCGAGCACGGTGAGAGTGAGCAGGAGGGCTGCGGCGCAGCGCCGCCAGAACCGGTGCATCAGCGATTGTCCTCTCGGGTTGCGGTGTGGGTTGTGGTGCGGGAGACGGCCGGGCATGGGGGGTGGGGCCGGACGCTGCCGGGGTGGGGCCGCCGGCAGCGTCCGGGGCGGGGTGAGGTACCGCTGGCCTGCTGAGACCGGGGTCAGCTGGAGAGGACCTTGATGTCGTCGATGGCCATGTGTGCGGGTGCTCCGACGCCCCAGAAGCCGGCGAAGGCGGTGACGGTCGTGTTGTCGCCGGAGTTGAAGCGGACGCTGATCTGCCCGTAGCAGCGGGGGGTGGTGGGCGGGCACCAGGCGGGTGCGGGGCCGAAGTGGCGTTCGGTGGGCGGCCAGACGCCGGGCAGTCGGACTCCGAAGAAGGCTGTGTTGACGTTGCTGGAGGTGCGGAAGAACCCGGTGATCACGTAGTTGGTGTGGGGCCTGACGGGGATGGGCTGGGTCAGGGCGTTCCACACGCGGGTGCCGGGCGAGCTGAGGACGGCGGCGTTGCTGCCGGAGTTGGCCCCGCCGGGCCTGTTCACGATGGTTTTGACGTCGGGGCCTTCCACGTTCCAGGGCTGGGAGACGGTGGAGGTGCGCTGCTGCTCGAATCCGCCGTCCTGCAGGGGATTGCGGTAGAGCTGGATGTCGACGTTCCAGGCGCCGAAGTTGTCCCAGTCCTGGTCGTCGTTGATCCGCAGGTCCAGCTTTCCGGAGATGCCGACCTCGCGGCAGCCAAGGCGGCTGAGGACCTCGAAGGGCTGATCACCGGTCAGGCGGGCGATGAGGCTGTACTTGTTCAGGCCGGGTGCGGGGTAGCCGGCGTCGGCGGGCTGCCGGGGGTCGGCGCCGGCGGGGGTGACCCAGTTGGAGCCGTCGGCAGGCTGCCACCAGAAGCCGCTGGTGGAGACCTCGTCGTTCATGCGCGGGACGATGCGGACGACGTCGCCGGGGCGCAGGCCCCGGGCGTCCGCGGGGAAGGTGGTGCCCCGGCCGCCGGACAGGTGCAGGCTGGCGGAGGCGTCCGGGGTGAATCCGTTGGTGCAGCGGGCCTTTGCGGTGGTGGGCACCCTGGGGGGCCCGGCGTGGGCCGGCACGCTCTGCAGGAGGGTGGCCAGGACGGCTAGGAGCAGGGCGGCGGCCAGGCCGCGGCCCGTGCCGGGGCGGGTGTGACGGCTCATGACGACCACGGCGCTACGCCGGGTGCTGGTGTCAGGACGCTGCCCCGGGACGAAGCGGGAGCGTGGCCGGCCCGATCCGGCGGGGGCGGAAGGGACGGCGGCGCGGCACCGCTGCCAGAGCTTGTTCATGCTGTTCTCCTTGTCGGGTGATGGGGCCCGCCGAGACCGGTCGTGCATGCTCGGCAGCACTTGGCTCGGCGGGATGTGCGGGGGAATCCGGGCCGGTTGGGGCGTCCGGATGTCCGGCGGGCAGGTCAGCGCCGTGCGGCGGGCAGGCGGCCGGACAATGCGCGGTGTGTGCTGCAGGCGTCGGAGCGGTTGTGGCCCGGGTACGGCCTGAGCTGTGCGGCGTGCCTGTCAGCGGCGGGCGGGGCGGACGTAGGCGGTGACGCTGCCGGCGGCCGGCAGGGGGGCGTAGCGCACCACCGGACGGGTGGCCTCCAGGACCCGGCCGCTGCCGGCGTAGAGCTGGACGTGGCCGAGGCTGCGGGTGAAGACCAGGTCCCCGGGGCGCAGTTCGCTGCGGCGGATACGGGTGCCGGCGCCAACCTGGGCGTAGGTGGTGCGGGGCAGCCTCACGCCGGCGGAGCGCCAGGCGGCCTGGACCAGGCCGGAGCAGTCGTAGCCGCCCCGTCCGGTGCCGCCCCACACGTAGGGGGTGCCGATCCGGCTCCGGGCGAAGGTCACGGCGGCCCCGCCCCGGCCCTCGGCGCGGGCGGAAGTCCCGCGGGTGTTTCCGGGGGTGATGTCGGCCTTCCTGGTGCCGGGGGCTGTGTTGGCGGCCGGCAGGCGGAGGCGGTGTCCGGCGTAGATGAGGGTGGAGCGGCCCAGGCGGTTGGCCTTCTGCAGGGCGGCGACGGTGGTTCCATGGCGCCGGGCCAGCGACCAGAGCGTGTCTCCGCGCTGCAGCACGACCGATCCGGCGGCCGGGCGAGGGGCGGGTGGCTGCGACTGGTGGGCCGCCGACGTGGTGGCCGGCCGCGGGGAGGACAAGTGGTGCGCCACGGTGGGGCCGAGCAGCATGGCCAGCAGGCCGAGGGCCAGGACCGCGGCCAGCTTCGCCGCTGCGGCGACGGGGGTTCGGGTACGCATCGTTGACTTCTCCTTGGAGGGGAGCAGGGCAAGAAGGACCTCGGTCGGGCGAGCCAGGCACGGACGGCGTTCCGAGGCCTTCTGCGGCCGAAGGGCGGGCCGGTGGCCGGTTTTGGGCATGGCGGGGCCGTGCCGCGGCGTGGCACACCGCGCGCCGGGAGGTGAGGAGAGGGATGTGCCGTCAGGGGGCAGGCCCGGGGATGGGCCGCGCGCGGGCCTGCCCTGGACGGGGCGTCAGGCGCAGGTCAGGTAGAACTGGTCGCCGACCTTCTGCCGGTCGATCTCGGGAGAGTCGACCTGTACAGCCATCTCGCCCTGCACGACCTGGCCGGACTGGGTGCCCTGGAGCTGGACCTGGAAGGTCTCGTACTGGGTGTTGGGGGTGGTGAAGGTCATGCTGCCCGTGCGGGGCCGGTAGCCGCGGTCGGTCAGGCGCTGGTCGGGGTACCAGGTGTAGGTGATCGTCCCGGTGCGCCGGGCGGTCGCGGAGAAGGTGAACGTGATCGGCTTGGTGCAGTCCACGGTGTCCGAGCGGGGCTGGACGTAGACGGAGGTGCCCATCAGGATCGGCTCAGGCGGGTTCTTGGACTCGCCCGTGCCGTCCGAGGGGCCTTCCGAAGTCCCTCCGGAGGGCCCCCGGGAGCTGCCCTCCGACGTGCCGGGCGACGGCCCGCCCCCGGGACCCTCGGTGGTGCCGGCCGTCCTGCCGGTCGTGATCCCGGTGGTCGCGCCTTGCGTGGGCCCGCCCGACGTGCCGCCGGTCGGCCCGCGGCTGCTTCCTTTCGTGGCCCCGCCGGCCGGGCCGCCGGTGACCGTGCCGCCGGTCGGCCCCTGGTTGGTGCCCCCCGAGGCGCTGCCGCCCGACCAGGTGGGGACCGGCACGGTGGCTCCCCCGGTCGGCCCGGTCGTCGCACCGGCGGTCGCACCGCCGGTCGGGGAGCTGCTGCTGGGCGGATTGGCGCCGCCCTGCCATGACGGCGGGTTCAGGTTCAGCACCGCTCCCACCAGAGCGATCACCGCGGTCACCGCCGCCGTGGCGAGCGCCACCCGGGCGATCCGCGGCCGGGGTCGCTCCACGCTCCCGTCGCGGTCGGGCGCGCGGACCTCGGCGGCCTCCTGGGCGCGCTGCCGGATCATCCCGGTCAGCGGGGCGGGCAGCCAGCCGGGGCCCGGCTGGCCGGCGCGCTCGCAGCACCAGTCGAGCACCTGACGGGGGCTCGGCCGCTGGTCCGGGTCCTTGGCCAGGCACCGCGCCACCAGTTCCCGCAGCTCTTCGGGCACCGGCTCCAGGTCGGGCTCGCCGTGCACGATCCGGAAGCTGATCTCCGACGGCTCGGTCCCGAACGGCAGCCGCCCGGTCGAGGCGAAGGCCAGCAGCGCGCCGAGGGAGAACACATCGCACGCCGGCCCGACCTTGCCCTTGGCCAGCCGCTCGGGCGCCACATAGCCGGGAGTTCCCACCAGCATCTGCGTGCGGGTCAGCGTGGTGGCGTCCCGGGTGCGGGCGATCCCGAAGTCGATGACCTTCGGCCCGTCCTTGGCCACCAGCACATTGCCGGGCTTGAGGTCGCGGTGCACCACGTCGGCGCCGTGGATCGCCGCCAGGGCCTCGGCGACACCGGCGGCCAGCCGGATCACGCTGTCCACCGGCATCGGGCCCTGCTCGCTCACCATCTCCTGGAGCGAGGGCCCCGGAACGTACTCGGTGGCCAGCCACGGGTCCTCGGCGTCCGGATCGGCGGCCACCACCGCCGCGGTGAACATCCCGTGCACCCGGCGGGCCGCGGCGATCTCCTGCCGGAACCGGGCCCGGAACTCCGCGTTCCCGCCCCGCCCACCGTCGATCACCTTGATCGCGACCCGCCGGCCACCCAGGCTCTCCCCCAGATAGACGCGTCCCATCGCCCCGGCCCCGAGGAACCGCAGCAGCCTGAAACCGCCCACCTCGCGCGGGTCGTTCGGGCCCAGCGGACGCAGCGTCTCCAGCCGCGTCCCCTCCCCGCCGGCGTCGATGCGCTCCCCGGCCGCGGGGCGCTCCCCGGCCGCGGACCGGGCCGCGTCCTGCGCGTCCTCCTCCTCCAGGTCCTTCTCGAGCCGGGCCTTCGTGGCCTCCCAGCGCCGGTCCCACTCCCGCACCGTCCGCTCGTTGCCGCCGCAGGCCCGCACGAACGCCAGCGCCACGTCCTTCGACGGCAGGTTGTCGCCGCCGGCCGCCGCGTTCAGAGTCGACCTGCCGTACCTCACCCGCTTCGACATCGCCTCGTACGAGGGACTCCCCGCGTCCTGCCGCAACTGGCGCAGTCCCGCGGCGAACTCCACTACCGGCCCCCCGCCCGGGTCCAACGGCTGTTCCCGACGCCCCACCATCACTGCCTCCCCTGGCTCCGCGTGCGGGCGACACCCCGCGCCGCGGTCGTTGCCACCGCGCCCACCGGCACCGGCGGCGCGAACTTGCTGACCACATGAATAGCGGCAAATCCGCCCCCGCGGACAGCAATCCGGCGTCCCGGGATATCCATGGATATCCGGAGCCGCTTCGCCGCAGGTCAGAGCCCTCCGGCGAAGTGGCTCCGGACAATCCACGGCGCGCGGGAAGCCTGTTGGCTCCAACAGATCCAGCGACGGCCGTCTCCAACCGACACAGCAGAGTGCCCGCGGCCAGAGGGCTGGTCCGCGGGGCGTCAGTGCGCGATCACCCCCGCGGCACGGTTGCCGGACGAGTCACCACAGCGGCGGCGCACTGAGCGGAGCGCCCACGACGGGTTGGCGACATCCCGTGGGTTGTTCTGAGCCTCCCCGAGCCCTCAACCTCGTGGCCAGGCGGTTCGTCCTCTCTCCCGCAGCAGTTCGCAGGCAGACGTAACTTCGGGATTCCTGAAGCGTTCTCACCTTGCCCGATCAGTTCGCGATCGAGCTGAAGGTGAGGAGCTCGGGTTGGCGCTGGCTGTCGTACGGGACCTGCGATGTCCGGCCGCCGGCCACGGCGGAGGAGCTGGAGCAGTTCGAGACCGACGTGCTGGCGGGGTTCGTGCTGGCGCGGGCCCCGGCTGCGACGCGCGCCGCCCATGCTCCAGCGCCCGTAGTTCTCGGCTTCCTCGAGGAGCAGCACCCGTTGTCCGCTGTGCGCCCAGGCCGCCGCGATCCCGCCGACCAGGTAGTAGAGGTTCCCTGAGCGCTCCGCCAGGAACCGCAGGACGTGCGGTGCGGGCGGCGCGTCGCTGGTCGTCGCGCGGCGCAGGGCTTCGGTGTACTTGGCCCCGTTCCGGCTCGCCCGGCGGGCGCTCTGCGCCGGCCGGGGCCGGGCAGGCCCCGGACCCGGCCCGACCGCGTCGTCGCGGACAAGGGCTACTCGGCCCGCAAGATCCGCGCCTACCTCCGCAGACGCGGCATCGCCGCGACGATCCCGGAGCGGATCGACCAGATCAACGGACGCATCCGGCGAGGCGAGACCCTCTGCCGCCTCGACCGGACCGCCTACCGGCGGCGCAACGTCATCGAGCGCTGCTTCAACCGGCTCAAGCAGAACCGGGCCCTGGCCACCCGCTACGACAAACGCGCCACCCACTACCAAGTTATGGTCACCCTCGCCTGCCTCCGACTCTGGCTCCCATGACTTTCCGGACACGACCTAGGCCCTCCCGGCCGGTGGGCGGATAGACCCGGCGCCACAGCCGCTTCCCGTGGCCGACGTCCTCGATCGCGTCCGGCCGGGAGCGGACCAGGTCCACGGTGTACTTGTCCGCGTCCCGTGGCAGCAGCCGGCCCCACTCCCAATACCGGCGCAACTTGTGCACCAGCTCGTGCGCGTCCTCGGTACGGCGGTCGATCCCAGCAGCAGCACCGGCACCCCGGCCGCCGGCGCCCGCACCACCAGATCCGCCCGCTGCACGTACCCGTCCGCGAGCCGGTGCGGAATCTCGGTGGCCAAGCCGAGCCGGTGCCCGATCCCGGCACGGTGCAGTTCGGCGGCCGTCGAGGTGACCCCTGCGGAGTGGTCGTCATGCCGACATCTTGATACGGGGATGAGGAGGGTGCGGGGGGGGCTAGGAGGAGCCGGGTAGCAGCGGGCGCATAAAGGTGCGCTCGTAGCGCAGCACGCATCCACTCTCGTCCCTGATGCGGTCCGCGTCGATAAAGTCGGGGTCCTTGCCGAACAGGGTGCGGTACTTCTCGTAAGCGGCGAGGCTGGGAAAGCTGAACAGGGCCAGCGCCTTGTCGCTGGCGCCCTCTGCCGGCAGGAAGTATCCGTGATGTGTGCCGCCGTGTCGGTCAACTAGCTCCATCCAGCGGCGTCCGAAACGCTCGAACGATTCGGTTTTCCCTGGGTCGATCACGTACTCAACCACACAAGTAATCATCATTTGAGGGTAGCGCCGCAGCACAGGTGGTGCCGTGGCCGGGAGGTGAGGACCCTTGATCGGCGAGATCGCGAGCAGCAGGCCGGCGAGCCCTGTGCGGTTCAGGCGTCCGGCCAGGCCGTTTGCAGTGCAAGGAGCCGCGGGCGGATCGTCGGCTTCACCCATCCGGGGCAGCCGTCACCGCTGAACGTGGGAGATTTCGCCGATTGAGTGTGGCGAAGGCGAAAGTTATCCGCCCACCCGGCATCGTGTCTGACGAACCCGTTTGCTGCGCAATTCTCCCGGCATCGGATGCCCAGCCCATTAGGTGAAGGACAAGTAGTGAGACTAGCCACGAGAATCGGCACCCTCTGCGTTGTAGCCGCCGCAGGTGTACTGCTCGGTGGTACCGCGGCCCACGCCGATGGTGACGGAGGACTACTCGGCCTCGGTCTCCTCGACACGCCCTCGGTCACCCTCGCCTGCTTTCCCGCCGGGCAGGTAGGTGCAGGCAACTCCTTCAACGGCAACCAGAACGTCAGCTGCAGCCAGTCCGCGTCTGCAACGGGGACAACTCCGCCCCCGAGCAACAGCGGTCTGACCGGCTTTGAAGTTGTGAGCGCGAGCGAGACCGTTGGGCCTGGCGAGGAAGCTTCTGTAGTTGCACAATGCCCGGAAGGGAAGACGCCAACGGGTGGCGGCTGGGGTCAACAGCAAGGGTCGGGTGACTCCTGGGACGTTACGAATGACCAACCTTCTATCGGCGTCGTCGGTGGTGCGTCAGGTTGGCTTGCGATCGCCACGAACACAGGCACTGGACCCCAGACCCTGTTTGTTTTCGCCGTTTGCTACAACGGCACAGACGAGGGTTAGAGAAATCTCTGAGTGAGCGCCGCGTCGAGGTCCTCGATGCCGTGACGAGGCGGGGCGCCTCGCCGCCGTCGGGCAGGGTGGTCGGCCGCCGCGCTGATCGAACCTGCCGGGCGCGGCCGGCGTTGTCCTCGCGCGGCTGACGCGAAACGAACGGCCCGTGCCGCACACGTCGTGCGGCACGGGCCGTCGGTCGGTTCACGGCACCCGTCACGGGAGGATCAGGAGGGGATGGTCACCGTCGCCCAACCGCGGTAGAAGGCGTGGTCGGACAGCTTCAGGTACGTGCCATCGGCGTTCTGGGCTGCCAGCTTCGGGTCGTAGGTGATGTTCGTGCGCGCGGCACTGTCGAAGTACATGGCGTAGGGAGCAGCGCTGAGCGTCCCGCGTCCGGTGGCCTCGGAGAAGAAGAGGTAGTCGATCTTGCTGTTGCGCGGCTCCGTCGGGGACACGTCGACGACCGTGGACTGGCCGCTCCGGCAGGTCTCGACATCCTGGGAAGCGACGCAGTCCGGGTCCGGCTGAGTCCAGAGGGGAGGTTCGGGGCCCTCGGGGAGGGGGCCGTCGGGGTCGCGGTCGTCGGTGGTGTCGGCTTCGAAGAACCGGCCGATGCCGCCGCCCGGCGCGGCGCCAGGGCGGTAGAAGCTGTCCAGTACCGGGACCTTGTCCGGCTGCGGGACCGCGTTGAAGTCCCCGCCCACCACGACGACCTTGCCGGCGTCGATGTCGTTGTCGAGTTCGGAGGCGAGACGCGCCGTCTGCGCGGCACGCGCCCGGTGGCCGACGCCCTTGGCGTCGTAGTAGGCGTACAGGTGGACGCTGCAGCCCTTCACCTTCCCGGTGCCGGGAACGCCGACGAGGGTCACGTCGTGGCAGAGGGCGTTGAACGTCCGCGGCAGGGCAAGCGGCTTGCCGTCGTTGTCGAGCTGGTGGTTCTCGCCGCCGAGGGAGATCTCTTCCTTGGCGCCCAGCGTCCCACGGGCGCCGAGGACCTGGCCGATCCAGCAGCGCTTGTCGTCGTTGTTCGGGTCGCTGTCCGAGTTCACCGAACAGTTGGACACACCACAGCCGGTGTAGTTGGTGAGCATGGGCGTGAAACTGAACTCGTAGGTGCCCGCGTACTTGCTCTTGAACCACTCGAACTGTGGGTGGCACACCTCCTGCAGCATGATCAGGTGCGCCGGCGGCTGGAACTTCGCGAGCTCGTTCTCGATGTGGTGCAGCAGGTCGGTGCCACCCTTGTTGCAGTAGCCACCGCACATGTTGAAGGTGACCGCCCGGAGCTGGACTGGGGTTCCGGGCCCCGCGTCCCATACTTCCGCGCCCGCCGTCGTGCGCTTCGTGTCCGTCACCGCCCGGTCCGCCCGCAGCAGGTCCGTCCCGTTCTGGGCCAGGCCCACCATCAGGACGACGGAGAGGGCGGCCACGAAGGCCGCCAGGAATCCGCGTAGTCTCATCGCTTCCCCTTCCAGGAATTCAGCAAAGGCGATGATCCTAACGCCGCGTGAACATGCCACGTTCGGTTCGGGGCTGACTAACGGCTGTCCCGTACAAGGACGTGAGCTGGGGGTTTGCCTGACGGTACGGTCGACGCGTGGAGTCGAGGAGGGGCAGTGAGCCCGTTGCACGGGGTCCTAGCTTGAACGTCTCGGTCCGGTGCGGCTGAAGAGCGAACGCCCGCCAGATCCGCGAGATCGCCGACTGCGACATACCGGTCGCCGCGGCCATCGACCGCGTCGACCAGTGGGTGGCATCCTTTGGCGTCTCCTCCAGCGTCTTCACGATGACCCGTTCCACGTCCGCGTCGGTGATCTTCCTGGGGACGCCGGGCCTCGGCTCATCACACAAACCGTCCAGCCGACGTTCCAGGAAACGCCGGCGACAGGCCCGGACGGTGTCCCGTGGTGATGCTCAGCCGCCGGGCGACCTCCGCGATCGCGTGTCCTTCCGCGCTCTCCAGAACGATCCGTAATCGCAACGCCAACGACTGGGCGCTCGAACGACGACGCACCCACGACTGCAACATCGCCCGCTCGGAATCGGACAGCACCACCGGCGGGATCTTCGGTCCAGGACGACTCACACCAGACCAACGATGAATCTCCGACTCAGGACACTAGCCGTATCGCCGCCGAGCTTCGGACATGGCCAACCACCACCTGACCACCTGGCAAGCCATTCGTCCCCGCACGCGCGGGGGTAGTCCCTCTTGCAGTCGTCCTGCGCCGGTAACCGCGTGCCGCGCACAACTCCGGCGGCGCCTGGAGCCTGCCGTACTGCTCGCCCGCAGCGCCTGCCCGACGGCGGCTTCGACCGCCTCAGGCCAACACCCGCTCCGTCGTACGGGACAGCAGGTACGGTGCGGGATGGCCTCCTTCACCATCTGGGCGAGGCGGGTGACGGTGAGCCTGCGGCGCTTGCGCGCCAGGACGAGCCGGGATGCGGTGGTCATGGGAGTGCCAACGGGTTGTGGACTCGACGGTCCGTTTGTCTACACGGTGCCGACCCGTCAGCTGATAGCGGTCGGAGCGGATTGTTGGTGGGCCCGTACTCACGGCTGAGAACCAAGAAGGCCGACATCAAGAACGGTCGGTCCCCGCCTCAACCGGACTTACGAGCTAGTCGGTTTAGGGCAGTGCCTACCCGGGGATCGGGTGGACTGCCGGACGGGTCGACGCCGAGTTCGTCGACCAGCCTCTTGAGATAGACGTCGACGGTGGACTCCACCAGCTCGGCGTGGACCGTCACGACGCGTCGGCCGCGGCGCCATGCCACGAGCCCGGTCACAACGGCGGCCAGGGCTGCTGGCCACCAGAAGAACCCCAGCACGGCGTAGCAGCCGGCCCATACCGAGCCGGCCACCGCCGCGTCGAAGCGGGCCCGTGAGGTGCGGAGTTCCGTTCTGACGTCTTCCGGCAGGAACACCCAAAGCCGTGTCCAGCATGAGGCGAGATCGATGCCGTACTGGTTGCGCAGCCGGGTCTCGATCGCGGCCATGCGGTCTCCGGTGAAGGTGGGCCTGCATGGCGGGGCGAGCGCGATCCCGTCGCGGCGGGCTGCGCGCTCATCGAGGTCGCGCCGAAGTTGCTCGCCGCGTCGGTGCGCCGGGGTCGATCCGCGGAGCTCTGCGATCTCCTCCTCGATGTCCTGCCACTGCCTGAGCCGTCGGGCGGTCAGTCGATCGGCCAGCGGCCGTGCCACGGTCGGCCAGTCCCCGGTCCAGATCCGCTCGACGCCGTCGGCGCAGGCCCGTACGAAGGTTCCCACCGCCACGGAGACGAGGACGATCGCCGCAATCAGGGCGATCTGACCGACCGTGGGCCACCGCCCCGCCACCGTCGCCCAGTGCCCGAACCGCTCGAAGAGGGCGGACCGGTCAAGCGCGGCCCCGTGGCCGAGTACCGCGCCGGTGGCCGCCGCCGCGACGAAAAACAGGGTGGGAGCTGCCAGGGCGGATAGCCACTTCTCAGCCAGCTTCTGGCTGAGGCTGTCGAGGGCCGGGGCCACCGGCTCACGCCTCGACGAGGCGCAGCGGCCGCTTACGCAGCCAGCAGCGCCCACCAGAGGGAAGCTCACCGCCCGGCGTTCGGACCACGCTGAGACTGCACGCCCCGTCGGGGCAGCGGTACCACTCCCCCGCGGAGCCCGGCCTCGTCCCGAAGACCATGCTCCCTGGCTCGTCCCCGCGCATCGGGCCCGCCTCCTCGAACACGTACGACGGGATGTCCAGCCCCGCCACCGCCTGCCGTACTGGGGTATCCGCAAGGACGGCACGTACGGCGTCGTTGAGGTCCTCTTCCGGTATGTCCTGCTCCAGCCAGCGCAGCGCCGAGCAGAATTTGGCGCGCATCTCGCGGTCGTCGTCCATCGGCCTCTCCTCGCTTCGTGCGGCTGTGCACCGGCGCGTACGGTCCTCCGGTCGCCTAGGGTCCGCTGTGGACGACCGACGCCCAGAACAGCGGTTCGCGGTAGCGGTCGTGTTGGCGCAGTTTCCCGATCGCCCGGTGCAGGGCGTGCGCGGTGCTCGGGGTGTCCGGTGCGCCGAGAAGTCGATAGACCTCACGGGCGAGCAGCGGGCCCATGCCGTCCTCCACCGTCCACAGGCTCCCGATCACGTGTCGGTAGCCGCAGAGCTGGAAGGCGGACGCGACGGAGATGACCTCGTCAGCCAGCTCTTTGCCCGGGGCGGCACTGTGGCAGGCGGACAGGTAAGCGAACTCGGCGCCCTGGAGCCGCTCGGACGCGAGCTGGCGCAGCGCCAGGTCGCCGCCGTGCAGGAGGAGTCTGCTCTGTGAGGGGTCTGCCGGGTCCCGTACGCCATGGCAGGCCAGGTGGGCGTGGGTGTGCGCTCGCAGGGCGGCCAGGACCGCTTCCGGCGTGGCGTCCGCGTCCCGCAGCTCGGCTCTGGGGCCGGACAGCGATCCGGTGGCGGCCAGTTCGTCCTCAAGGGCCGCCAGCCGCGGGTACGCGTCGCCGGCGTCCACGGCGACCGCGACGAGCGAGGTCCGTCCGGCCTCGGGGGCGGGCGTTTCACGGGCGTGCAGCAGCGAGCCGATCGTGGGGACGTAGGAGGACACCACCCGATCATGGGCGTACACGGAGCCGGACCGTCCGTTCCCTTCCAGCAGCGCCGCGTGCAGCGGCAGCAGGGAGAGGAGGCCGGTCGGGCACCACCAGAGTCTGGGCGGGGTTTCGCCCGGCGGCACGGGCCGGTTGAAGTCCAGCCGGCCGAGGACCGGGCCCACGATCTTTTCGCCCAGCCACCGCAGAGTGCGCTTCATCTCCAGGTCGTGCAGGTACTTCTCGTCGCCCGTGGTACCCGGCGTCACCAGTTTCATCACGGCCGTCTGGAAGGCGTCGGCCCGGCGATCGATCTCTTTACGCGTGATACCGGACAGGGGCACCACGTCGATGATCGTGTGGCCGAAACGGCGGTGCAGCAGCAGGGCGTCGCAGCCCAGCGTGGAGACGTTGATGACGGCGACGGGCCCTTGGGCCGCCGCCTCGCGCAGCCGCGTCCAGTTCGGCGGCCTGTGGAAATGGCCGAAGCCGGAGAGTGCGCGAATCTCGGCCACGATCCGGTCGAATTCCGCGGCCGACGCCTTGCGCTGCTCCGGGCTGCGCTGCGGCAGGACCAGTTCCGCGCAGACCCGCTCGTAGCGGCCGGCGAGCTCCGGGGAAGCGGCGATCAGATCGTTGTGCCGGCTCCGCATCTGCAGTCCTTGGGCCAGCAGGACACCACGTCCCTGTTCCAGCCGGATCAGCGCGTCGCGAGGCCGCCCGGCGGCGATCTCCACGGCTGCCGCAACGCCAGCCAGCGAGGGCACCTCGCGCAGCCGCACTTCCTGTGACGCCCTGCCCAGTGACCGGCCGGTCAGCTTGGGGAGCAGATCGCCGAGCGCCACACCGAAGGCGGTACGGGCCTGCTCCCGGTCTCCGAGCGTCATACAGGTCACGCCCCACAGAGCGGCGCACGCCAGCCGGGTACGCACGTCCTGGGTCCGCGCGAGCGCCGTGGTGCGGTACTGCGCGACGGCCTCGGCCAGATCGGCCACGGCACGCCGGCTCATGCCACGCGTCCATAGCAGCTTCCCGAGTTCCCAGCGCGCCAGCTGTCGGTGGGGTCCGGTGTCCGAGGGCTCACCGGCTACCTGCCTCAGGATGGACTCGGCCGCGTCGAGGTCCGCCTCCCGCGCCGTGTGCACACCGCGCTTCCAGAGCGCGACGGCCAGCTTGATCAGCATCACGGGGTGGTCGTGCTGGGTCGGTGGAGTGGCCGAGACGGCGTACTCCAGGTGGCTCACCGCCTCATCCAGCTCCGTGACGTCTCCGAAGACGTCGAACCGTGCGGTCAGAACGGCGGCCAGATTGGTGACGCGCTGGGCGTGGGCGGGTGACGTGGCTGCCCGGGCGATACACGGATGACGCACAGCCTCGGTGGCCGCCTCCAGGTCCGCGAGGTCTTCCGAAGAGGCGTACCGGTCGAGATGGGACAGAGCCAGGAACGCGTACACCGATGCCCGCTGATCATCGACGAGAGGGCCTTCGAGGGCTTCGGTGAGTTCGGCGACCGAGCCGTCGAGGTCGGCCAGCTCGCCTTCCATCTCGAAGCGCATCCGCAGGGCCTGGCCCAGTTCGACCCGACGGCGAGTGCGCTCCGGCTCGCCGGTCGTGGGTGCGCCGACGACCGATCGCATGCGTTGGATGACCCTGTCGAGCCGGTCCACATCCCCGTCCCGCATGTACTGGATGAACTCGGCCGCCACACTGTCCTCGGACACAGCCGCCGGTGGCGACGCGGCTTGCGTCCGCATGAGGATCAGCAGCATCTGCTGACGCGCCGGATCGCCGGTCGGCAGGGTGGCGATCGCCTCACGCATCAGGCGCAGTCCGGTGGCCCTGTCCGACCCCGGATCGCTGTCTGAACCGCCCAGGCTGGCCATCTCCGTCAGCGCCACACCGGCGTGGAAAGTGACGTGCGGTTCGCACGCACTTCCCCGCGCCTTCTCCCGTGCCCACAGGAGCATCCTCGTGGCCAGGGCGGTCCCTGTCCGGTCCTCGGCCGGCACGCTGCCAGCGCGCAGCGAGTTGGCCACGGCGTGCACGGTGTCGTACGGCGGTACGACCGGCGGCGGATTCTTCACGAAGTGCTCCCGCGGCAGGTGCGGAACCGCCTCGGGACGCAGCGCGTGCACGATCCCGAACAGGAATGTGAACGCGTAGCGATTCCAGTTCTTTTCTTCCTCGGGCGCGTGCCACCACCGCGCGAAGTGGTAGCACCCGAGGAGGTAGACCACGTCAAGCACTTTCGTACCAAGGCGCTCCGAACCGCCCGTGCCGCCCGCCTGTTCGGGAGTCAGCTTGTCGCGGACCTGGTAAATGAGCTTGGCCAGGTTGTCATGTGTGCCCCGCGCCAACACGCTCTCCGGTGGTTCCAAGAGGAACAGCGGCGCCTCTTCCGGTGCAGCCATCGCCCTCCGGATGGCAGCGAGGAACTCCGGGCGCAACTCACTCATCGGTCCCCCGATCCCCCTGACCGCCCCAGCGATGGCGCCACGGTATGCCAGGAGGCAAGGCCGCGCAGGGCGGTCGACGAAAATGCCGGCGAGCAGTACCACTGCCTGAAGGCTCGGCAGGCATGCCCGGCGCCCTTGCAAGGACACCACCTAGGGAGTACGCGTGACCTCCACGAGCCCCGGCGATCCCTGTAGGCGAGGCGGCGACGGCTGGCACTCCGAGCCGGGTTACCCCCGCGCGTCATGGCTCCGCCTCGCACAGCTCGGCCGACCACGTCATCACGCCGCTCGCGGTCGGAGCTGGGGGGCGTCCACGTTCCCGGCCCGCACCGCGCACCAGGACCGCTCCCGCATCTCGGCTGAGCAGAAGGTCCGCGCGTGTGGCCGCGCAGGCCGGTTTCGCCCTCGCTGTGACCCTGCTGCGCTGCACGCCCATACGCGTCGCCATCGCCGTGGCCAGGGCCGCTTCCCGCCTGCCGGGGGCCGGTGCCCGCGACTACACCAAGACGGACACCGCGATCGAGGAAGGGTTCCGCAGGGTCAAACGTCCGTCACGGATCGCGGGGCTGTGCTGGTTTCCTTCTACCGGGAGATCCTCGACACCGACCTGGCCCCGCTGCAGAAGCTCACGGATCAATGGCGTACCACTCACAAAGACATCAGCAGCCTCGGCAAACGAGTACAGGACGAAATGCTTGTTCCGCTGCGGGACAAGGGCTACTGGGAGGGTGCCGCAGCGCCATTCGCCTGGCGAATGATCGATGACATCCCGCGCCAGATGGAGGCTGCCACCAAGGTGGCGGCGGCTGTAATAGGTGTTCTTGACGATGCCTTGGGCGAGCTCACGGCCGTGAAGAGCGCCCTGAAAGACGCCGTGCGGCGCGCCGAGGAGAAGGGCCTGCACATCTCTCCAAGCGGCGAGGTATCGCCCAAGACCATCGGTGGCCAGTGCAAAATCATCGAAAAGGGCTCCCCGGAAGCGGGAACCATCGAGGACGCCACGCGGAAAATAGTCGATCTGGTAAGGCGGGGCATCGTCGCCGACCAGAACCTCGCCTTTGCCATGATGGCGGACGTCGGGTTGGGTTCCTGGTTCAACAGCAACCCTCAGCACAAAAGCATCGACACCCACCAACAAGATCAGTGACGGCGCGTACAACGCCTTCGCCCGGGTGTTGCAGGGCAAGGACCCGTACCCCGGTATCGAGGACGAGGGCCCCTACGATCTCGGCCTGGACTGGGTGACGGGCAACGGCCCACGCGAGCGCGAGTACGCAGCCGGCGACGAGATGACCGAGGCGATCCGGTCCAGCGTGAGCATTGCAGCAGCTGCGTCAGGACACCCTCACCGAGTGGCGCGAACAGGGCAAGACCGACGGCATCGTCAGCTACTCGATCTCCGAAGGCGGCAAGCTGGGAGCCTTGAAGAAATTGGTACTCACGGACATCCCCGCGATCGTCACAGCGGACGACGACCACTTGGGCGAGGCTTTCGTGGGCTCGTACTCCCTGGGCTACAAGGTCCAAGGCCAGGACCCCGACGGCACTCTGGTAGTCGAGTACACCATGGATAATTCGACCAGTAACGAATCGTTCCTCCACTACGTCGGCTACTACGACTGGCTGGAGAACTTCAACCGGGATGAGGGCGCCTTTCCACCGTGAGCCAGGAGATCAAATGGACCGAACGCATCCCGGCAGGTGATTAGCTCATGACCCACCGATCGCCTCGTGTCGTCGCAGTCGTGACGGCACTTGTGGTGCTGGCGGGAACGCTCAGCGCCTGCGGTTCCGACGCGTTCGAACGTTGTGTCCCCGAGGAGTCGGCGGAAGCGGGTGGCGCCGATCTCGCGGGCACCTACGAAGGTAAACGTGACGCCGAGGGGGTTCGTCTTACTCTCACCACCGTCCCCCGTCAGTCGGGCGGCACGCTCTCCGTGGAGAACTGGCCCACCGGGGACTACTACGGGAGGAACTGGGTGAGACGTTCGACGGCTCGGGAACCTGGGAGATCGACCCGCCCTCAGGCCCTGTGAAGTCGCCGTTGCTGCGGCTGCACTTCGACAAGCCGAAGGCCCTGCTCCGCGGGGACACCGTGGACCTTCTCACGATCGCTGTGGACTCCAAGCGCACCGTTGTCTACAGGAACGACGACCCCGACACCTGCCCGTCCTTCCGGCTGGACGTGAAAGGGCCATGACCTCCAGCGTCAAGCGGGCACCGGCTGCTTCGAGCGCCCCTCGTTCACGCTCTGCCCCGCGTGTCGCGCCCGCGTCACGTGGGCGGTGACCGGGGCCGGCGCCCCCTTTGACCGGTCACGCCGTGGTGGCCGGGCCGGGCCGGGCCCGGGCAGGAGCGGTGGTCATCATGACCGACGTGGCCGACCGGGTGGGGAACGTCACCCGCAGTGTTACGAACAGCTCGTCACCCAGGCGAGGGACCTGATCGCGCAGTTCGCCCGCGCGCAGTTCACCCCTGGGTGACATGGCGCTGGAGATTGAGCCGATGAGGTCGGTGGGTCGATGCCGAACGGCACGGATGACTTGTTCACGGTGACGGAGCCGTTGCAGATGTTCGCAGACGACGTCGGTGTCGAGCACCGGACGGTGGAGGACTGGCGTTACACCGCCAATCGGTGGCCGAAGGAACGTCGCAAGGCCGGGGTGTCGTTCACTGTGGAATACACCGCGCCCACTCATCCCCAGCGGCGGCCCCGCACGGAGCGCCACGGGTTCGGCCGGCCGCCGGGGAACTGCCGGGAGCGGCGCCGGACGGGCGGCGGCTTCGGCGACGGGTACAGCGCCGCGCGCGGCCGGGCCGCGTCGGCGAGCAGATCAAGCCGCCCAGCGATGGGACGTTCACCGGGACAGACGGGATGTGCGTGGGTCAACAACTCACCCGTCAAGTATTGCTGGTTCAACGAGAAGGCCTACGCGGGCACCTCCCACCCCATGGCGCCGATCGGCAAGGAAAGCCACCTTTCCGATGCCGCGCTGAAGCCCATCAAGCCGCAGCGCGGCGGCCGTGGGCGAGTCTTGCCGCGGCCCCCGGCCAGGCGGACACTGGTCATATGACCCACGGGCTTGCCCGTGGACCGGGTCGGGGGCGGTACAAGGCTCCGGATGCCGTCGGCCCTCGCACGGGTAGCCCTCCACATAGCCCCGGGGGTGCCGGGACTGCGATCCGGTCGTAGGAGGGCTCATGTCCACGACATTGCGTTTGGCAACCTTCAACGTCGAAAACCTCTTCGCCCGCTGGCGATTCAGGGACGGTGTCAACCCCGCTACCGCGAACACACGCGGCTGGGTCGTCGAGCAGACCCAGTTCGAGGAGTTGGGTGTCGACGACAAGGCCATCACGGCAGCTGCGGTGCGTGAGATCCACGCGGATGTGCTCGCTCTCCAGGAGGTCGAGAACGTCGACACCCTGAAGCACTTCCGGGCACAGGCCCTCGGTGGGCGTGCCGAATATCCCTACGTCGCGGGAGTGGACGGCAACGATCCACGCCTCATCGACGTCGCCGTGCTGTCCAAGCTCCCCATCACCCGCATCCGCTCGCACCAGCATCTGATGGACCCCGGGGGTCCGAGTGCGACGCTGTTCTCGCGGGACTGCCTCGAAGTCGATGTCGAGGTCAGGGAGAGCGAATCGAAGAGCACGACCGTGACGCTCTTCGTCAACCACTTCAAGTCCATGATGGGCGGGCGCCCCGAAACCCGGGGAAAGAGGCAGCGCCAGGCCACGAAGGTGAAGGAACTCGTCACCGGGCGCTTCGGAACCGCCTCTCCCGGAGACCATCCGTTCGTCATCCTCGGCGACCTCAACGACTACCTCGGTCCGGACGGCAGCTCCGGCGTCGACGGCCTCGTCGTATGGGACCAGGTCGAGAACGTGGTGACCCGCCTCCCCGAGACCGACCAGTGGACCCACTTCTTCAAAGGCGGCAACGAATACCGGCAACTCGACTACCTGCTCCCCTCGGCGTCCCTCGCCGAGGCGTCCGCGGAGTCGGTGCCCGAAATCGTCCGCAAGGGTATGCCGCTGCGAGCGACCCGTTACACCGGGCCGCGGTTCCCGGGCGTCGGAACGGACAAGCCCAAGGCGTCCGACCACTGCCCCGTCGTCATGGACCTCACCATCGCCTGAAAACTCCTGAAAGACGGAGCATACGGAATACGGAGCTCAAGCAATGGCTCGCATCACCATCAACGAGGTGACGGTCGACCCGCTGGCCCAGCGAGACGAGTTGGCCGACGCATCCCTGATCGCCGAGGACGCCTCCCAGTCCAACTACCTGCTCGTCCAGACGGACCACGCCCTCTCCGCCGAGGAAAAGGAACAACTGGCGCAGATGGACGTGGTTATCCACGAATACGTGCCGGAGAACACGTATCTGTGCGGCTATCAGCCGTCCGACCTGGACGCGCTCCGCGACCTGCCCTTCGTGACCTGGGCGGACGTGTATCTCGAAGGTTTCAAGATCGCGCCTTCGCTGCGCGGGGAAGGGCTGCGACCGGACATCTCGGTCCTTCGGGCACCCGCCGACGCCCTGGCTTCGGGGACGCGCACCGTCGACATCGTCCTCCACGACGATGTCGACCCGGGCTCGTACGAGGTGCGGCAGCGGATCGCGGCGGCGGCCGGGCTCAGCCCGGACGACCTGCGTCCGGCCCGCGACAAACTGCGTGTGGAGGTTCCGGAGGAGTCCTTGGCCGCGCTCACGGCCGTGGACGAGGTGCGGCAGGTCGAAGCCGTCCCCGAGCGGAGTCTGTACAACGGCGTCGCCCGGCCGATCCTCCACGCCGACGTGGTCGTGGACGGCACCCCGCAGCAAGGCGAGGGGCAGGTCGTGGCGGTGGCCGACACCGGCTTCGACTTGGGCTCCACCACGAATGTGCACAGCGCGTTCACAGGCCGGGTCGCCCGTTTGTACGCCCTCGGCCGGCCCACCCGGGCGGATGACCCCGACGGGCACGGCACCCACGTCGCGGGCTCCGTGCTCGGCAACGGCACGTCCGCCGCGATGGGCGGAGCCGTCCAGGGCACCGCGCCCCGGGCCACCCTGGTGCTGCAGGCGCTCATGGACCCTCGCGGGCACCTCCGCGGAATCCCGGACGACCTGCGCGACCTCTTCACCCCTCCCTACGAGAACGACGGCGCGCGCGTGCACACCAACTCCTGGGGCTCGGTCGAGCCGGGGCTGCCGTACGACAGGAGCGCGTTCGAGATCGACGACATGGTCTGGAACAACCAGGACCTCGTGATCTGCTTCGCGGCGGGCAACGACGGCAATGACCGGGACCGTGACGGCCGTGTCAACCTGGGGGACGTCGGATCGGAAGGGGCGGCCAAGAACTGCATCACCGTCGGTGCCAGCGAGAACGACCGCCCGGGAATCCGCTCCACCTATGGCCAACTCTGGGGCCGGGACTTCCCCGTCAACCCGATCCGCGACGACCGGCAGGCGGACAACCCGGACGGAATGGCCGCCTTCAGTAACCGCGGGCCGACCCGGGAAGGCCGGATCAAGCCGGACGTCGTCGGACCGGGCACCTCGATCCTCTCCGCGCTGTCACATGCCGCGGCGAGCCTGCCCGGTGACCCCTTCGGCGCCTCCGCGGACCCGGAGTTCTGCTTCCTGAGCGGCACCAGCATGGCCACCCCCTTGGTCGCCGGCTGCGTGGCGGTACTGCGCGAGACCCTGGTGAAGAACGGCACCCCGCGACCGAGCGCGGCGCTCATCAAAGCCATGCTGATCAACGGCGCGGTCGAACTCCGAGGGCAGTACACCCCCTCGGAGGCGGGTACGTCGCCCAACAACGACTCCGGCTTCGGCCGCGTCGACCTCTCCCGCTCGGTGGTCCTCCCCGGAGACGACGAGCGTGTGGGCTTCCACGAGGGCGGCCCGCTGGACCAGGACGAAGAGGAGCTGCTGCGTATAAGGATCCGGGAGCGGGACGGGGGCCAGGAGCCGACGTTCAAGGTCACGCTGGTTTGGACGGACCCTCCCGGCGCGGCCCTGCAGAACGACCTCGACCTCGTCGTCCGGGCCGCCGACGGCCGTGAGCGCCATGGAAACATGGGCACATCCGACGGGTTCGACCGCATCAACAACGTCGAGCAGGTCCAGTGGGGCGACATTCCCGCCGGAGAGGTCGCGGTCATCGTCCGCGCCCACCGCATCACCCGCTTCCCACAGCCCTACGCCTTCGCATGGTGCATCTCCTGACCGGCGGCGTGGCTCCGGAAGTGGGCGGTGATCGGCAGTACGCCACAGGGTCTGTCGTCAAATGATGTTCGGTCGGGGATCACGGTCGGGTGATACGCCGCCATGAACTGTCCGGTGCCGAGCGGGCGTTCATGCAGCCACTGCTGCCCCGGCCCGAGCGAGGCCCGCAGACGGCTGGACGACCGGACGGTCCTCAACGGGATCGTGTGGAAGTTTCAGACCGGCTCGGCCTGGCGGGACGTGCCCGAGCGGTACGGCCCCTGGGCCACGCTGCACACCCGCTTCCGCCGGTGGGCAAGCTGCAGGAACATCTCGGGTCTCCATGGCGACGGCCACCGGATCGCAGGGGACGTCACGATCTTCCTGTCGGAAGACCTCACCCAGTGCATCGCCTGCTGGTGACACGGCCTCATTGTGTTGGGACCGGAATGACTCTTTGGGGTCGGCTTCTCGTCGCCGGGTGTGGTCGGGCATGAGGTCGGCGACGGCCGTACGGAGCGCGCCGCGGCTGACGCCGTGGTCGCGGCGATGGCGGCGATGGACCGGCCTCCCGGGCTTCCGGGACTCGACGTCGCGTCGCGGCCGGGGCGGCGGGCGCCGGTTGGATGCCGCTCACCCCGCCTGACCTGTCCGCGCCACCGTCGGATGCCGACAGTGGCGACCTGATGCCAGCCCAGTTCTACCCATGCGTCCCCGCGGGCACCACCCCCGGCAAGCAGACGCACGGGGAACGATGTGGGCCTTCCCGGTGTGTTTGTGAGAAGGAGCACTGCCTTGCCCAAGGGGACACCATGCTGCGCTTTCCAGGCCGGTTCCTCCTGGCCTTCTTCATCCTCGCCGCCGTCACAGGTTCGGCCGCAGCAGCGCCTCACCTGCCCGCTCCCGAATAGGTACGCATCGCCGCAGTAGCCCTGCGATCGGAAACGGAAGTGGACGTGCTCGTGGGGTACCGATGTCGGGGCAAGAGGCAGATCGACGCGGAGGTGACCTCCGACACGGGCGCGCACGCTACTGGGAGTGCCGAGGCCGACTGCACGACCTTCGAAACAGTGGGCTGGCTATGGACCCGGCCGGCCATTGACCTCGATGCCTGGCGGCGGCGTCAGCCCGATACGGTCTTTCCATGCCGCTCACTCCCGATGACGAAGTCCGTAGCCGCGAGGAACTGGTCGCCTTCGTCCGCGACCTGCACCAGGACTACCTACGACGAGGCCACACATGGGAAAATCAGACCCTCGATCGCTTCCTTGAAGCCCTCGCAGCGTGGATGGATGATTCCCCCGGCTGGTACCGGAAATTCGGCTACGAACTGCCACCAGACGGCGACTGGACCTACCTGGCGAGGGCACTTCAAGCAGCCACCCTCTACGAATGATCCGCCCGCTGAGACACGACTGCGGAGGCATTGCGTCACAAGATCAGCGGCAGAGCCGATGAACGTGCTTAGAACTCCTAACGAAATGATCCTCAAGGTGGTTGGATCACTCCGGGACTGACGATCCGGGGGTTGGAGTGGCTCGGCCGAAGCCGTGGGAAGTCGACCACGAGCTGTGGGCGGTGATCGAGCGGCTGCTACCGAAGGTGGAGCGTCGGCCCCGGCACCCCGGGCCAAGGCGGCATCCGGACCGGCTGGTGTTCCAGGGCATCCTGTTCGTCCTGCACACCGGGGTCGCCTGGGAACATCTGCCGCAGGAACTCGGCTTCGGTTCGGGCATGACCTGCTGGCGCCGCCTGGCCGAGTGGACCGAGGCTGGAGTCTGGCCCCGGCTGCACAAGGTCCTTCTGGCCAAGCTCCGCAGCGTGAACGCCCTGGACTTCTCCCGGGCGGCCGTCGATGGCTCCCACATACGGGCATTGAAAGGGGGATCCAAGACGGGACGAAGCCCTGTTGACCGGGGCAGGACGGGCAGCAAGCATCACCTGATCACCGACGCCACTGGTATCCCGCTGGCCGCCACTTTGACCGGCGGCAACCGCAACGACGTCACCCGGCTGATCCCGCTGCTTCAGGCGGTACCGCCGGTGAGGGGCAAGCGAGGCCGGCCCCGGCGCCGCCCGGACGTGGTGCTGGGCGACCGCGGCTACGACCACGACAAGTACCGCCGCCTCGTCCGGGATCTCGGCGTGAAGCCGCTGATCGCCCGCCGGGGCACCGAGCACGGCTCGGGCCTGGGCACGCAACGCTGGGTCGTGGAGCGAGCATTCGCCCACCTGCACTGGTTCCGCCGCCTGCGGATCCGCTGGGAGATCCGCGACGACATCCACGAAGCCTTCCTCACCCTCGGATGTGCACTGATCTGCTGGCGACGCCTGAACTCCCGATAGAAGTTCAAGACAGGCACGACCAACGTTGATGGCCCGGTGGCCGACCTCAGGCTGGCTTGCGCCACACGGAGACGTGCTTCGCGGAGTCCTGGGTGAACGGAGACCCATCCCAGTCCGCAACGCGACGTTCCAGCTCGAGCCCGGCGATCCGTGCCATCAGGTCGAGCTCCGCCGGCCAGGCGTACCGGTGCCGGGAGTTTTCGCGGCGGTAATGGCCGTCGTCGCCGTCGCGGGTGAAGTGGTGCGAGACGAGAATTTGCTCGACCAGGTCGAAGGTGTCGAAGCCGAGATGCTGCTGGGAGACGTCGAACGGCACCGCGACCTGGCCGGGCGGCAGGAACCGCAGCGGCGGCACACTCAGCTCGATGACGAATCGGCCGCCGGGCTCCAGATGACGTGCGGCGTTGCGGAAGCACTCGACCTGCTCGTCCTGCGTGAGCAGGTTCGTGATGGTGTTGTAGACGAGATAGACCAGGGTGAACCCGCCCGGAACGACAGTGGTGGCCATGTCCCCGATGACCACCGGGAGGGTGTCCTCGTCGATCTTGTGCCGCAGCACCGCTGCCATGTGCTCGGACAGTTCGATGCCCACGACCGGCACGCCGCGTTCCCGGAGCGGGACGCCCACGCGTCCGGTTCCGATGGCGAACTCCAGTGCCCGGCCGTCTCCGGCGAGCTCGGCGAGGAAGGCGAGAGTCGGTCCGAGAACGGCAGCCGAGGACGCTTTGGCCTCCTCGGCGTCGTAGCGGTCGGCGGTCGCGCGGGTCCACAGTTCACTGCTCGTCACGGCTGGCCACTTTGCCGGGTGCCGAGAGGCGCTGTCGACGCATTTAAGTTCTCCGCGGCGCAGCGTGCACCGCCCACAACTCGTCGTCGCCTTGCCAGGGCTTCGACCAAACCACCCCGCACCCCGGATCATCAGTCCCGAAGCCAACCACCTTGAAGATCATTTCGTTAGGAGTTCTTAGCCGGATGTTGCTCGTAGACTCGGGCAGGTAACGCGTGCGACGATCGCGTTAGGGAGAGTCCCGGTCTTTTGTTCCGTCGGCGCTTGTTGCTTGAGTCGCTGGCCGTGCTTGCCGCTGATGCCCCGTCCCAGGTTGCCTGGTTAACCAAGCACGACGTGGTGACGGATGAGATCGCCCTGGACTTCGATCATGCCCTCGGCATGGCCGAAGCCCTGGTGGATGAAGGGCACCTCAATAGCGGCGTACTGCCTGACCTGCGGGAGAACGACGCTGTTCTCAGCGAGATGAGCGGTGCGGAGAACGCTGATCGAGGGACGAAGGGCGCGTTGTCCGGCGATGAGGGGTGGGCTCAGACCCGTCGGCTTGCCCGCCGGGTACTCGTTGCCGAGCTGGGCGAATGGCAGCAGCTGCTGCCGGAGATTTCGGTCATCCGGTGATGGACCGAGCTGCAACATGGCAACGCCTGAGGTCAGATCAGACGCCAGGAAGAACAAACGCGTGCCTTCGGCTGTAGCTGACACCCTCACACCGGCCGCAGACTATCCCGTCACGGTCAAAGTCCTCTGCGACATCCTTCAAGACGCCAAGAGCCCGTCCGCCACGCAGGCAGTGACCATCTCCATCACGCCATGGGGTCTGGAATCGGCCGACGGCAATGTCGAGTTCGAGGTTCATGCTGATCAATTGATCACCAGCTGAGGCACACGATCCCGGCCCCGTCGACCTGGCGGTCGGCGGGCCCACCCAACAGGCGACAGACCAGGACATCCCTGATCGATCCAATATGATCCGGGAGGAGCTGATCGACACTCTCGCCCGCGCCGGAAGAGCCGACACAAGACTGCCGCCCGACGTGCCCCCGCGGCCGCACTCCGCGACGGCCGGCCGAGGGGTGAGCCGACTGCTCCAGCCGGTGCCCCCGCGTTCCGCTCCGCGCACGGACGGGGCACCCCGACAAGGTTCAGGGGGATGGCTCGTACGTGACCGTCGTGGTCACGCACGGGGTGGCGAGTTGGAAGAAGGCCTCCTGTTCGGCCAGGTCGGCGGCAAGGCCCCAGCGCAGCTTCGTCGCGGTCCACTCCGCGGCATACCATCAGTGTGCGGCTTCGCTGAGCGGCTTCCACTCGCGCGGATCCTGGTCGGCCTTCTGGCGATTTTGCTGGGCGGTGACCGCGACGAGCGAGGTGTCGGCGGCGAGGTCGTTGGCGTACGCCTCACGTCGCTGCGCGGACCACGCCGAGGCGCCGCTGTCCCAGGCCTCAGCCAGCGGCACCATGTGGTCGATGTCCAGCCCGGATGGGCCAGGTACCTCCTTGGCGTCGTCGTACGACCACCACGTGCCGCCGGTCAGCCGGCATCCGGCACCAACTGTCGGGGGTTCGATCGCCTCGGCCAGCAGCACCTCGTTACGGGTGTTGCACCCGTCCGACGGGTTGGCGCCGCTGTTCCAGTGCTTGAACTCGTCACGGGTATAACCCGCGCGGGATTCGTCGGCGACGGGCAGCTGCGCGACGGCGGCGCCGAGCGGGAGCGTCTCGGCAGCGTGCGCGGCCGGAGACATGGCCAGCGGGATGACGGCGAGTGCAGCGGCCATGGCGGCGCGCGTCAGTGTGGAGATCACATACAGAGGGATAGTGGCCACGGATACGTTGTGGGGGCGGCGTTGGACCACCGCGCCCGCATCGAGGCCAAGCCCGGCACGGCACGACCGACCCCGGCTGGCGCCGCCGCCGGACGACGCCTACGGACTCTGGCTCGCCGCCGCGTAGCCGCAAGGCCTCAGGCGGGCTCCGGACGGAGCTGGGCCGTCACAGCACGCCGCCCGCCTCGTCATGGAAGACCTCCGGCCAGTACCGGTAGTCGTCGGGGCCCTCGGCAGGACGGCAGGCTATCGGGTCGACCGAGGACAGCACCTCGATCATGGTGTCGGCGAGCTGGTGGTAGAAATCGTGGGTGAAGTCGTGCTCCTCGTCGTGGACTTGCTCCCGCTGGTGCAGCCAGAGCGTGAAGGCGAGCGTGGAGAGGTCGGCGTTGACCGGGACGACGTGGTCGGCGCCGATCTCCGTGTAGAAGAGGGCACCGGTCCGGCCGTCGATGAGGACGCTGAAGTCGTGGACAAGCCCGCCGAGCACGACCAGGTGCTCCGCGTCGGGCGGCAACTGCTTGTCGCCATGCCACTGGTGCGCGTGACGGGGGTTGCTCTGCGACTCGGCCCAATCCTGCGGGAGAGTGAGCAGCGGCTCCGGTTCGGGGCCGTAGAACATGAACCCGTCGGAGGGCAGACCCACGTCGGTCAGGAAACGGCGCGTCGGCGCGTGTACGAGGGCCGACGGCAGCTGGTCGTCCGTCAGCCGCACCATGTTCTCAGGGCCGAACGCCCCTTCCAGCAGGCCTTCCGGCAGTGCCAGGGCAAGCCCCCGCCCGGGCCCGGCGATCAGGCCGAGCGGACGGATCACCGCCGCGATCCGCCAGAACGCCGGCATCGGCTGGTCCCAGCCGGACCGCGGACCCGCCGGACCCCAGCCGTCCTCGCCCCACGCCTCCTCGGTGAACACCGCGGTCAGCGCCTGCTCGGCCGCACGCACCGCTTCGGGCCCCGTCCACCCGGCCAGGGTGGCGAACCTGCCGCGCAGGCCCCGGAAGTCGTCCACCGCACCGAGGAAGCGGAGCAGCGCTCCGACCGACGGTGCCAGCGGGAACAGCTTGGCTCCGTCCGGCGACTTCTCGTAGAGCCACATGCTGAACACCCGCCCGGTGGCACCGTCGAGGACGACCTCCTCGCCCTCCTCCCCCTCCACGATCAGATGGCCGATCAGCAGCAGTTCCGCGCAGTCCGGATCGAGCTGCGCCGGATTGCCGCCCCGCACGACCAGATGTTCACGGACCGACAGCAGGGACGGCTCGGTGAGCGGGCGGAAGCCGACCAGGCCCTGGCCGTCCAGCCGCTCCCCCGGAGCCAGGGCGCGGCGGGTCGGCGCGTGGACGATCGACGGATGCGGCGCGTGCCTGGGCATGACGATGCTGGTCTCGGACATGGTCCCCCCGTGTGCTGAGTTCGAGCAACACCCCACCATAAGAGCCACCACTGACACAGCCCTGCCCCACTGACCCTGGCCCGTACGCTGACCGCGCATTGCGGGCACGGCCCCCATGGCCACCCGCGCCTCAGTACCAAGGAGCCCGCCGGCGTCGTACGGCGCCGCGCCCACGAGCTGCCAGACCGAGCGCCCATCCTGTTCGGGTGCGCACCGGAGTAGAGCGGGGGACAATCGAGTGGCCGCCGGCGGTGGCGTGGATGAACGTGGTCGCCGCCGCGATGCCGCCCGCGGTGCACAGCCAGCCGTTCACCGGAACTCGATCCCCTTGGCAGGCATCGCGGCGATCCGCCGGGCCAGATCCGGTTCGGGGCGTTCGCCGGCGATCCCCGGGTGGACGAAGACAGCGCCGGCCAGCGTGTCCAGCACGAGGTCGACCGGCGGATCGCTGGTCTCGCCGCGCAGCTGCGCCTGGTCGAACACCGCAGGTAGCCGCTGCTTGGCCGACTTGACGAACCGGGAGCGGATCGTCACGCGCAGTTCCGGGGCGGCGGCGAAGTCGGCGAGCAGGCCGGGCAAGGCCCGCTGCGACGCCGGCGCGGGGAACTCCTCGACCAGCGACTGGACTACCGCGGTCAGGTCGTCTTCCAGCGTCCCGGGTCTGCCAGGTCCGCAGGATCGGCGGCGGTGAACACCGCCTTGTAGACCAGCTCGGGTTTGCCGGACCAGCGGCGGTAGATGGTGTCTGCTCCAGCTCGCTGCCGCTCTTCTCCCCCCTCCCCCCCCCCCGCAAGGGCGCAGGACGTCCTCAACGCGCTGTACGTAGTAGTCGGAATCCGGTTCTGGCGGATGATCTCCCGGGCGACGTGACAGGTGGCGGCCACTACGGTGGCGAAGCGACGGCACACGCACAGCGGCGCGCCGGCCTGAACAACATTGCCGGCCGGCCCCTACGGGCAGCAGCAGCCGGCTGCCGGTGACATGGCGGGACATCGCGACGGAAGAGACTGCCGGACGGTGGCCGGACGGCGCGGCGAGGCATCGGCGTACAGCGAGGCCGTGGGCAGGCGGGCGGCAGCCGGGGGCAGCGGCACCCGAAGGTCCGAGCGCGGGGGTGAACCTAGCCGTCACGCCACCGAGGCTCCGACGGACGCCCCCACCCCGGTCGACGCCGCGCCTGCGGCCATCGAGCTTGAGCCCCGAGGCCGCACCGGAGCCCAAGGCCCCGGCTGTCGAGGCTGCCCCCGGGCCGGAGACCCCGGCAGGCCCGCGACAAAGCCCCCAGCAAGGCCCCGCGCCCATCAAGCGCCTGGAACGCGGCGGCCTTCGCCAGATGGTCTATGAGCACCTGTAGGCCCACCCGAACGACGAGGTCATCCCCTTGAACCTCGGCGGGGAGCCGGGCCGCGGCCCTGGAGCGGTGACCAACGCCCTGGCCAAGCCAAAGGAGCCAGGCCGACCCGGTCGGCGAGAGCCCCCGCGGTCACCGGCCGGCCGGGCAGGCGTAACGGCAGGAACGACCCGGTGGCCTGTTGCGTACCCCCGAGTCAGCGCCGACCGGGACGGACCCACCGGCAGAAGTATGCAAACGGCACTTCTGCCGGTGGAACTGCCTGGTCCACCCCCTATGCCACCGTGTTGGCTTGAGGCGATCCGGGGGCAGGGCCGACCAACTGCCCCGCGCGCCCCGGCCACCTGACCGTCCATCCGGTCACCGGTGCCGCGGTTCCCGCACCAGTGACCGCCTTACGTGTGGAATACGACATGCTTCCAAGAAGCGCTCGCGCCGTGACGACCGACGCCCGAAGTGCCGTGCCTCGCCCGGGCCCCTTCCATCGGCACCGTCTGCTGCGACGACTGGCCCTTCCGGTGCTTTCGCTGCTGTTCCTGGCCGCGATGCTGCCCGCTCCGACGACTGCGGCGGCAGCCTCCACGACCAAGTACGGGGACGCCCGCCTGGACCAGTGGTCGTGGCTGACCACCCACAACTCCTACGCGGACGACGCGTCGATCAAGGTGCCCGCGCGAAACCAGTCGCGCAACATCACCCAGCAACTGAACGATGGCGTACGCGGGCTGATGCTCGACACCCACGAGGTCACCGTCGACGCGGATCCTCCGTACCAGCACATCATGCTCTGCCACAGCAAAATCGCCTGCTACGAGAGTTTCGCCGGTGGTCTCGGCAGGGTCGTGGACTTCCTCAAAGCCAACCGCGAGGAGGTCGTCACGATCTTCTTGGAGAACTACACGGGTCGGGAGAAGCTCACCCGAGCGGTCGCCCAGGTGCTGGAAGCCAAGGATGCCGAGGACCTGCTGTTCCAGCCGGCGGAAACCGGCTTCAACATCGACAAGCACAACTGGCCGCGCCTGCGCGACATGGTCGCCCGTAACGAGCGCCTGGTCCTGTTCCAGAGCACATGGGCCGACGACGTACCGGTCACATCGCGGTCGAGCTCCGCTGTCGAGTACGGGCGTCTCATGCACACCTGGAAGCGCACGGTGGAAACCATCTACGACTACGACGGCAGGCCGAGCGGCTGCGCGTCCCGCAACGACAATCCCGTCTGGCTGAACCCCATGCCCGACACGGCTTTGACCCCCCTGTTCACCATGAACCAGTTCGACTCGAGCTCGATCGATCCGGAGAACAAGGCCCCGGGCGACAACGGCAAGGCGCTCAAGACCCGCATCGACAAGGATTGCCGACCCGCCGCGGGGCGCAACCCGAACTACGTCGCCGTGAACTTCTACCAGCACAGCGACACTGCCGGCGTCACCCCCCTGTCGGTGATCGCCGAACTCAACCGTGACAGCGACGGTTTCGCATCGCACTCGGCGCTGTGGACCGTCAACTCCAGCAAGCAGTACGTCGGCACGAAGCACACCAACCGGTGCATGGTGCGCGGTGACGAGTTCGAGGACGGTCAGGGCGGTCTGGTCACGCAGCGCGCCTGCGCCAGCCCGGCGCCCAGCAGCCACCAGTGGACCGCCACCACACCCTCGTACGACAGCAAGGGCTTCTTCTGGATCAAGGCGGGGAACGGGTCCTGCCTCACCGTGCCCTACAACAATGGGACGCCGCCCGGATACGGCACCCAGATGTTCTGGTGGCCCTGCGAAACCAGGTGGTCCTCCGGCAGCCAGCTGTGGAACGTCATCCCGGTGAAACTGCAGGGCGGAGCGCGCGCCTTCTACTTCATCAACCAGTGGACCGGCCACTGTCTGACGCTGGACCCCGCGACGGTGGGTGCCAAAGCCGGCAAGGTGACGCAGGCCGGCTGCCCGTGACCGTAAGTCACGGGTCCGCTCCTGTATGACGGGGTAGCCGGTACGTGTACGCGGGCGGATCCTGACCGCCGGAGATCGGACGATGTGCCGATGGCCGACTCCCGATCCCTGCGTACGCGGCGAAGGGCCGGGGCGGCGGTCCCCCGGGCAAGGCGCCCCGGGGAAGCTCGGCCGAAGTACGACGGTCCAGCCCCGGGTCACGACCGATACCGGGCCGTCCTTCCGACCCCCGTGGCGGAAGGACGGCCCCGGCCCTTTCCGGTGGCCGCCGGTCAGTACAGCTTGGCGACGGCTGTGGTCGTGGTCTTCTTGAAGGCGGCTACGGGCGCGTCTTCGAAGTCGCCCATCTGTCCCCACCCCACGACGGTGACGGTCCTGCCGTCCTGCCCGACCGACAGCAGGGCGATGTCGGTGGCGCCCCAGGACGTCTCGGTGTGCAGGCCGCGGATTCGGGCGCCCTCCTCGACCGGCAGCTTGCCGTAGTCCCGGCCCTCGGCCTCGACGTCGGGCGAGGCCTTCTCGATGCGGTCGGCGCAGGTGCGGATCAGGTCGTCGTAGTGCTTCGCCAGGGCCTTGGCCTGGGCGGCTGTGCCCGTCACGACGGTCAACTGCACGGCGCCTGTCCGGAACTCACGGTGCTTGTGGTCGTAGGCGGGCACGCCCTCCGTGCTGACGCAGAGGCCGAGCGCCTCCGGGAACCCGTCGGTGACCGGCCCGGCGGTCCAGGACGACGTCGGGTGCGGCGGCAGCTGGGAGGCCGACAGGAACTTGGGTGCGGCGGCCTTCGGTGCGGCGCCGGCGGCCGGTGCCGTGAGGACCGTGCCCGCCGCGAGGGCGGCGACGGTCGGTGCGGTGAGAGCGCTCGTTCGGATGCGCATGGACATGGGTGTTCCCCCGTGGATGAGTGCGTGGGTGGATGCCGCGGCGAGGCCCGCTGGTCGGCCCGGGCCTGGTCGGTGCGGCACTCCCACAAGCACGGGGTACGGGTCATCGGTCGTACGCGGTCATGCGGAAGACAGACGCTTACCGGTCTCACTGTCCAGGGCTGTTCCATCCGGAGTGCACTTGACGATGCGATCCGGGGCCCCCGATTCAGGCTTGGCGCCTGCGCGCCACTCACGGGAAGGTCGACACAGGCTGGACACGACGACCGAGCGGCCGTGCGTGCCGGGCAAGCCCTCGTTGGAGGCAGGCGCGCCCAGGGGGCCCCTTCGGCTTGCCAACTGTCAGGTGGCTTCGCGCTCCGGAGGACGCGTCAGCGGCTCTGGTTCTTCAGAACGGGTCACGACGCGCATGCGGGTCGCTCTCCATGCCGTCGGAGCCGGCCGCCGCAGCAGCCCCGAAGAGCGGCGGCCGGGCGGCGGCACGCGGCCGTGACCTCGACGGAGGGCGAGGTCAGGGGACGAGGACGAGACCCGTCACGGCCAGCGTGCACGCCGTGAAGCCAGCGATCACCATCCACACGGCATGGCGGAGGTACCTCTCCCGGCGCTCCTTGCGCACCGCGGCCATCGTGCCCATGTGGACCTTCTGCGCGACGCGCGGCAGCCGCACCAGCGGAAACGTATCACCCACGACGTGCAGGGGGTTGGGGCTGACGCCCTTCGTGTGCCGGGCCCGCGAGCCGCCCGCCGTCGTGTATTCGTAATGGGCGCGCAGGGTGTCGGTGCGGACCAGCGGCTCCAGCGCGACGAGGACCGCGGGGACCTCGACGCCCGTCTCCTCCAGTTCCCTCGCCGCACTGAGCTCGCTCTTCTCGCCGCTGACGCACAGCAGGCCGAAGAAGAGAAGGCCGCCGCCCGCCAGGACGAACGCACTGAGTACCAGGATGACCATGTTCACAGCAGGGACCGTGCGCCAGGGGATGAGTGCCGGGAACCCCCGCCCCTTACGATCGCACGCATGTCGAACATCGCGTCCATACCCGTCCTCCTGGGCGACCAGGCAACCGAGCTTCTCGCCGACGAGGCCGGCCTGCGCATGCGCCGCCCCACGAGGAGATTCGCATCCCCCTCGCCGCCGTCGCACATGTGCACGCGGCCGGGCGGGTGGTGGCCGTGGAACTGACGGCGCCGGCCGGGACCGAGTCGACCCTGTACCGGATCGAGGGCGTGAGCCGCGCCGCGGGCACGGTGTTCGCGGAGGCGGTGAACGGGTCACTGCCCGAACGCCCCGCCGGCCAGGACCGGGTGGACGGTTCGACGCTCGTGAGCGTCACACCCCGGGACGCCGACACGGACGCGAACCGGGAGGCGGACAGCGAGGAGGAGGCAGAGCCGCTGCAGCCGGCCGTGCTCGTCATCCGCTGCGTCATGGCCGCGGTCGCCCTCGGACTCGTCGCCCTCGCCGCGGGCGTGGTCCTCGCCGGGGACCATGTGAGCCGCGCGCTGGCGGTGCTGCTGCTCGGCGGCACCGGACTGGCGATCGGCCGGACGGCGGTCCGCACGGTGGCGATCCTGTGGAACGAGTGGTACCTGCCCCGCCACGGCATCACGGCCGAGGCTCGGCCCGTCCTCATCCACGGCGAGGTCGCCTACGGCTACACGGCCACGGACGGGAGGCTCCGCCGCGCCCCCGGCGGCGTCCGCGGTGAGACGTACCACGTCGCCTACCACCCCGAGCACCCCGCCCGTGTGGCCGCGTGCAAGAGCCTGGGTGCCGTGCTCAAGTGGCTGCCTCTGCCGGTCGTCTTCACGGCCGTCACCGTCCTCCTCGGCTGGGGCACCGTCGCCCTCCCCGCCTTCCGCTGAAGCCCTCAGGAGCACTCACCGGCCCCCGGCAGCTCGGGGCAGACGCCGCCCCCGTACGGCAGCCGCCCGTCCCGACGCGACACAAGCACGCCCGGTCTGCTGCGCGGAGGAGGACCGGCATCGCGCCCGCGACGTAAGCGCCACCAGGGCCCGGTGTCCGGCTGTTGCAACCGGAAGGACAAGCTCGCGGAGTGAGCGATCCGCTCCCTCGGGCGTGACGGAGGCTGCTCCTCACCGCGGCTTTCACCTATGCCGGTTGAGTACGCGCACTCAGGCAGGTGTCCGGACCCGGTCGTAGCGTCCAGCACATGCACATAGACCACTCTGCCCACAGTCCGGCGCGCCGGGTGGGCATCACGGCAGTGGCCTCTTGCCTGCCGGACCGCGAAGTGACGTCCCGGCAGCTGCAGGAGCGGATCGCCGCGGCCTCCGGGCTGTCCCTGCCGGCGCGGTTGCTCGAACGGGCCACCGGCATCGCCTCACGTCGGGCGGCCGCGGAGGACGAGTACGCCTCGACGCTCGCGGTACGGGCGGCCCGCACCGCACTGGAGAGGGCCGGGCTCACCCCGTACGACGTGGACCTTCTGGTGTTCGCCTCCGCCACGCGGGACGTGGTCGAACCGGCGACCGCGCACATCGTCCAGGCGGAACTCGGCTCCCGGGCGCACGCGCTGGACGTGACCAACGCCTGCAACAGCTTCGTCAACGGCATCGACACGGCACGCGCGATGATCCTCGCCGGCCGCGCCCACAGGGCCCTCGTGGTCACCGGGGAGACGCCCAGCCGCGCCGTGCGGAACGACCCTTGCGGACCCGACCAGCTGCGGGACGGGTTCGCCGGCTACACCTTCGGCGACGCCGGGGCCGCGGTCGTCCTGGAGGCGGTGGACCGGGGCGGCATCCTCGACGTGGACACCGAGACCCGCTCCGAGCACTGGTCGGTCGGCGGCATCTTCGGCGGCGGTTCGCGCCACCCCCGAGGGGACGAGCACACCTACTTCCACGGCGACGGCGGCGAGTTGCGCGAGGTGTTCGAGAAGGTCGGCACGTCGGTGCTCGACCGGATGCGCCAGCGCACCGGACTGGCGTGGAGCGACTTCCGGCACATCCTGGTGCACCAGGTCACCGTGCCGTACCTGGAGCGGTTCGTGGAGCTCACCGGCGTCCCCCGGGACCGCCTCGTCGTCACCGTCCCCGAGCTCGGGAACATGGCCAGCGCCACGCTGGGCGTGCAGCTCGACCGCGTCCACGAGCGGCTGCGCGCCGGCGACCGGGTCCTCTTCGTGGGCCTGGGCGGCGGTGTGAGCATGATGACGATGGTCTGGGAGAAGGCGTGAACTCCCTGTGGGTGGTGGTGCCCGCGCACCAGGAGGGCGCGCGGATCGGCGCCACGCTGGACGCGCTCGCGGGCCAGCGCGACCGCGACTTCGCCCTCGTCGTCGTGGACAACGCCTCCACCGACGACACCGCGGCCATCGCACGCGACTTCGCCCGAAGGGCGCCCTTCCCGGTCCACGTCCTCGACGAGCCGGAGAAGGGGGTGGGCTGCGCGGTGGACACGGGCTTCCGGTACGCGATCGAGCACGGCGCGACGCTGCTGGCCCGCACCGACGCCGACTGCCTGCCGCACCCCGGCTGGACGGCCGGCGCACGCGCCGCCCTCGGGCGCGGCGCGGGCCTGGTGTGCGGGCGCATCGACGCGCGCCGCGACGAGCACGGACCGCTCGGGCGGGCGGCCTTCCGCGCGCTGGTGCGCGTCGCCGCCTTCTTCGGCCGGATACGCCTCGCCCACCACCGCCGGCACGGCTACCTCGCCCCGTACCGGATGCACGCCGGCAACAACATGGCCATCACCGCCGCGCTCTACGAAGCCGTCGGCGGGATGCCGCGCCGTCCTTCCCCCACCGACCGGCTCTTCCTGAACCGGGTGCGCCGACACACCACCGCCATCGTCCACGCCCGCGACATGGTCGTGGAGAACTCCACCCGCCGGCTGAGCGCCTACGGCCTCGTCGGCACCGCCCGCTGGTACCTCGACAAGGGCCCGGGCCGTCACGGGGAGGACCCGCGCTGATGCTCGACATACTCGCGCACACCCTGCGCCGCCACCCCGACCGGCCCGCCGTCCTCGGCACCACGCGCACCGGGGCCGTACGCACCATGGCCACCTACGGCGAGTTGGCCGACCTCGCCGACCACTACACCGCCGCCCTCCACGCGCGGGGCGTCGCACGCGGCGGCACCGTCGGCGTCGCCGTACGGCCCGGGCCGCGGGCCCTGGCCGTGATGCTCGCCGTGCACCGGCTCGGCGCCCGGGCGGCGGTGCTCGACCCCGGCGCCGGACCGGACGTGCTGCGGGCCCGCCTCGCCCTGGCCCGCCCCGACGTCGTCCTCGCCGACGCCACCGCCCAGGCGGTCGCCGGATGGGCCCGGCCGCTCGCCCGCCGGGCCCGCCTCGCCCTGCCCGACCTCGCGGAACTGGGACCGGTGGCCACGGTCGGGCCACGGCTGCCCGGCTGCGCCCCCGCCCTGGACGGCGCCATCCGGACCGTACCTCTGCCGCCCCCGGTGGACGGGGACGGCGACGCGGTCATCGTCTTCACCTCGGGCACCACCTCGCGGCCCCGCGCGGTGGTGCACACCCGCTCCTCGCTCGCCGCCGGCATGGCCACGGTGGCCGAGCTGGTACGGCCCGAGGCCGGGCGGCCCGTCCTGGGCGGGACCTTCTTCGTCCTCCTGCCGTCCCTGGCGAGCGGAGCGCCGGTCGCGCTGCCCGCCCGCTCCACGCCGGTGCTCCGCCGCCAACTGCGCAGGCTCGCCCCGCAGGCCACCTATCTGACGCCACCGCAGCTGAGGCGGCTGCTGGCGGCGGACGTCCGCTTCAGCGGGCGGGTGTGGACCGGGTCGGCCCCCGCGAGCGCCGAGCTGCTCACCCGCGTCAAGCGCGCGGGCGCCGACGAGGCGTGGGGCGTCTACGCGCTGACGGAGCTGTTCCCCGCCGCCGCTGTCGAGCAGGCCGACAAAACCGCCTTCACCGGCGAGGGGGATGTGGTCGGCGCGCCCCTTCCCGGAGTGGCGGCCAGGACCGACGCCTCCGGGGAGCTGCTGCTGTCCGGCCCCGCCGCGCGGGACCGCTACCTCGGCGAGGACCCCGACCCGTGGGTCGCCACCGGCGACCGGGCACGCCTCGACGGCGGCCGGATCGTGCTGGAGGGCCGCCGCAAGGACATGATCCTGCGGCACGCGGAGAACATCTACCCGGGCCTGTACGAGCCGGCGTTGCACCTGCCGGGCGTCGAACTGGCCCTGCTCGTGGGCGTACCGGCCGGCGACGGCGACGAACGCCTGGTCGCCGTCGTCCAGCCCGGCCCCGGGGCCGACCGCGACGCGCTGCGCGCGGCCCTGAAAGGACCGCTGGAGCGCATGGGCACCGCCCGCCCGGACGCGGTGCTGCTCGCGGACATCCCGCTGTCCGGCCGCTCCCTGAAGCCCGACCGCGCCGCCACCGCCCGCCTCGCCGCCGACCGCCTTGCCACCGCCCGCCTCGCCGCCGACCGCCTTGTCTCCCGGCGCCTCGCCGGACGGAGCCGGGGGTGACCGCGTCCGGCGGCGCGCCGCCGCTGTGGGTCGTGGTGCCCGCCTACAACGAGGAGGTGGGGATCGGGGCGACCCTCGCCGCGCTCGCCTCCCAGACCGACACCGGCTTCGCCCTCGCCGTCGTCGACAACGGCTCCACCGACGCGACCGCCGCCGTCGTGCGCCGCTTCGCCGCCGGCGCGCCCTTTCCCGTACACCTCGTCCGCGAGGAGGAGCGGGGCACCGGCGCCGCCGTCGACACCGGTTTCCGGTACGCCGTCGCGCACGGCGCCGCACTGCTCGTGCGTACGGACGCCGACTGCCTGCCCGCCGCCGGCTGGATCGCCGCGGCGCGCGAGGAGTTCGCGCGCGGGACGGAGATGGCCTGCGGCCGCAGCCTTCCGCGCCGCGACGAGCGCCCCTCACCCGCCGAGCGCTACCTCCTCCCGGCGGTCCTCCGGGCGACCTCGCTGTACGGGCGCTACCGGACCGAGCACCGGCACCCCCGCTACCGCGCTCCCTACGTGCTCTGCCACGGTCACAACCTCGCCATCACGGCCGCGCTCTACCTGCGCTGCGGGGGCGCGCCCCGCACCCCGCTGGAGGGACCCCCCGAGGACGTCGTCCTCCTCAACCGGGCGCGCGAGCACAGCGACCGGATCGCACGGGCCGAGCGCATGGTGGTGCACACCAGCCTGCGCCGCCTGCGTGCCTGGGGCGCCCGCCGGACCCTGCTGTGGTGCTGGGACCGCCGCTACCGACCCGCCGACCCGAAGCAGGTGCACGTCAGGTGACCACGGTTCCCACCCCTTCCGCCGCTCCCGCCCCCTCCACCCCTTCCGCCGCTCTCACCCCCTCCACTGCCCCCGCCGTATCCGCCCTTCGCGCCGCCCGGCGCCGCGACCGGCGCGTGTACACCCGCTCCCACCCCGTGCTGTTCGCCCTTCTCGCCGCCGCCCGCCGCCGCGCGGTCACCCGCGTCGGCGGCGCGGTCCTGGTGCACGGCACCGAGCCCTACCGGCAGGCCCTCACCCGCATCCCGCTGGACCGCACCGCCGCCGGCACCACCGGCGGTGCCGCCCGCGAACTGTCCGCGGGCGGCACCCTGTTCGACCAGGAGGGCACCGGACACCGCGTCACCCGGCGCGCCGTCGCCGACGGTCTCGGCACGGCCGGGGTGGAGCGGCTGCGCCCGGTGTGGCGGGACGTCCTGGACCGCCGTCTCGCCCCGCTCGGCGCGGGCCGCGACGTCGACCTCGTACCGCTGGCCCGCGAACTGGCCGGAGCCACCGTCCGCGCGCTGCTGGACACGGCCGGCGACCCCGAAGGCATCACCGCGGCGGCCGCCGCGGCAGCGGCCGCCGTACGCGACCACCTGCCCGGCCCCCGGCGGCCGGGCACGGCACGCGCAGCCGCCACCGCGACCGCACGGCTGGAGGCGCTGCTCACCCCGGTGTCCGGCGAGACGACCGAGCCGGCCCTGCGGGCCATGCTCGCGGTCGCCGCCGTCAACACCACCGTCGCCGCCCTCCCGCGCGCCGCCGCCTGGTGCGCCGACGCGGGGCTCTGGGAGCAGGCGGCCGACGACCGGCTGCGCCCGGCCCTGGTGGGCGAGCTGCTGCGGGTGACCGCCCCCTCCCCGCTGCTGCCGCGCGTGGCGGCGGCCGACGCGGAGCTGGACGGCTGTCCGGTACGGGCCGGGGATCGCCTGATCCTGGTCGCACGGCACGCCGCGCGGGCCCACGACCGACTGCCCGACGCCCGTCACCCGGCTCCGCCCGCGGTGGCCCAGCTCGTCTTCGGCGCCGGCACCCACGCCTGTCCCGGCGCGCGGCTGGCCCGCGCCCAGCTCGACGACACCCTCGCCGCGCTCGCCCCCCACCGCCCCACCGTCCTGCGCGCCCGCGTCGACCGGGGCGCGGCCCTTCCGGGCTGGCGCTCCCTCACGGTACGGGCGAGCGACGCCCGTCGATCCCCGGAGGACCGATGACCACGATCGCCGTCACCGGCGCGAGCGGCTTCTGCGGCTCCCACGTCGCCACCACGGCCGCCGCCCGCGGCGCCGACGTCCTGTGCGTCGGTCGACGCCCCGGGCCGGTCGGCCGACACGTTCCCTGGGACGCCGCGCGCGAGGTGCCGGACCTGTCCGGCGCCGACCTCGTCGTGCACTGCGCGGCGGCCGTCGGCGACCCGGTGCCGGGCTCTCCGGCCGAGGCCGCCATGCACGCCGTCAACGTCGGTGGTACGGAACGGCTGTTGGAGGCGGCCGTCGGCCGGCCGGTGGTGTGGGTGAGCAGCGCCAGCGTGTACGCGCCCGGCCCCGACCGCTCCCGCGTCACCGAGGACCATCCGGTGCGCGGGCACCTGAACGCCTATGGCCGCACCAAGGCCGCCGGCGAGGCGCTGGCGCTCGCCGCGGGCGCCGTGGTGCTGCGGCCGCGGGCGGTCTACGGCGCCGGGGACCCGCACCTGGTGCCCCGGCTGCTGTCCCGCGTCCGCCGCGGACTGCTCGCGCTGCCGGGTCCCAGCGTCCGCCTCAGCCTGACCGCCGTCGAGAACCTCACCGATGCCTGCCTTCAGGCCGCCGGCTGGCCGCCGGGCGCGTACAACATCGCCGACCCGGCGCCGTACGACCGGGACGAGGCGATCCGGACGGTCCTGCGCGCCCACGGCGTACGGGCGCGCATCGGCCACATCCCGCTGCCGGTCGCCCGTGCCGCGGCGGGCACCGCCCACACGCTGGCCCGGCTGCGCCCCCACACCGAGCCGCCGCTCACCCGCTACGCCGTCGACCAACTCGCCCACTCCGTCGTCCTGGACGTGTCCCGGGCCCAGGCCCGGGGATGGACGCCCAGTCGGACGATCGGCGATTACGCGGCGGCGACCGCGACCCTGGAGTGACGCCTCGCGGGAGCCCTTGAGTGGATTGATCCAAGACGGTGTCGTGGATGACCCCGCCTCCAGACAGCGACGCCGTCAAGCCTGGTCGGTCGGGAGGCCGGGGGGCGAGGGGCCGGGGGGCTTCGAACAGTGCTGATCGGGTGAGGAGAGAATCCCGGCATGGTGATGGCACGGCACTGGTACTCCTCGTCGCCCGTCGTGGACGGGCACCCGCTCCTGGATGAGCCGGGCTTCTGGCCGGCCTACTTGGCGGACTTGTCCGAGGGCTTCCTCCCGGAGGCATTCGGCTCGGATGCGGGCGATGCGGGCGTCATGCTCGACAGGCTCCACGATCCGTCGGCATGGCCGGTGTTCGCGGTGCCTCTGGCCGACGGCTTCACGATCGTCGTGCACTTCAACAGCGGCGAGGAGTACACGGCCACGGACTACTTCCTCACGCATCCCGACTGGAGCCAGGACCTTGTCCTGGCCAGCGACGATCAGGACCGCATCGGCCCCGGACTGTGCTGGCCCGAGCTCGCCGCCCTGCTGGAGGCACCACCAGGTGCCACGGGCGTCACCGACCCTCACGCCCGCCTGCTTCTCCTTCTCCCGGTCCTCGGCGACGCCGCGGTTCCGGAGGCAGCAGTGATCGCCGTCGTCCGGGCCCTCGTCGCGCAGGGTGCTCCCGAGGCGGGCGAGGCGCTGGCCAGGCACCTGCTCCAGGGGCACCCCATGTGGGGTGCCGAAACCTGGTGGTTCGACGAGGAAGAGCAGAGCTGGATCTGCGATGGCGATCACAGCCCCCGCAAGGTGCCTCTGGGCGACCACCTTCCCCCGCACCAGCGGGCGGCCCTCGAAGCCTGCCTCACTTCCGGCTGAGTGCGCGGGCCGCGCTCGGACGGCCGTGGCGGGAGGGGGCCCGATGGCGAGCGATTCGTCGCAGGTTCGGCCCTGCTGCAGGCATTGGTGGAGCTGCCCGGTCACGCGGTGGAAGAGGTTGCGCTGGGCTGCCGTGTGCCGGTCTGCGGTCCCACGGCGACGCCGGTAGTCGGCGCCGGCCGGGACGAGTGCCGGAGGGCGGCGCACCGGCGCCTGCTGGGGCCTTCGCACTGCCCGCGAAATGTTTTCACGTCAGCCACTTCGATCGGCCTTCGTGAGGTCGCCGAGGAGCCCGGTCCCATGGGCGGATCCGACAGGTTCGGGTGCTGGGCACTCTCCTCGACCAGGTGGGCGACGTCGTGCGGGTGACAGTCCCCCACTGGTTACCCGCTGGTCCAACGCCCCGCAACAGCGCGAGGAGGCGATCGGGCTGCAGGTTCTGGCCCCTCGATGCACCGCCCGGCCCGCTCTTCGTGCCCAGCGTCCACTGTCTGCCGACGTGGAACCCAGCTCTTCCCCCTCGATCACCTGGCCGCCCGGTTCCAGCCCCACAGCGGCGCCGGGCGCCTGTAGTGCCGGCGGTCCGTCCGCGGACTATGCGGGTACGTGGGCAACGGCACCCTTATCTTCAGCGCTTCGCCGAGGATCAGCGTCGAACTCGCTCACGCCCGCGGCGAGCACGGACACAGGCGCTTTCGGAGTGCCCGGTCACGCTCCATCTCTGCCGTCGCGTCGTTGAGGCGCTGCCTGGGGCCGGCCCGCACCCGTCTTCGGGTGCGGGCCGGCCGGGGAAGCCGCCCTTCACGGCACGGGGGACACCGTGAGGGCGGTGGCCGTTGGCGGCCCCGTCGCCTCGCCGCCCGTGTGCCCGCGAACCGGCTCGTCATGCACACGGGCTACCGCACGGGCCTGACGGGCTCCGTCACACTCCCGCACCCGAACAGGCATGCTTTTGCTGCGTGTCTCACTTCTTTGCATACGTGAGGAAGATGGTGCCGCTCTTGAGAATCTTGCTGTCGGTCAGGGTGAAGAAGGCGGGGTCGAACGGGGTCGCTTGCCCGAAGAGCCGCGTTCCTGAACCGACCGTCATGGGCGCCAGCTTGACGATCAGCTGGTCGATTTCCGAGTAGAGCGCCCCGGCCAGCTCGCCGCCTCCGCACAGCCAGATGTCCTTGCCATCCTCCTGCTTGAGCTCACGCACCTTGGCCAGAGGGTCCGTGGAGACGACCTCGATGGCGGGATCAGGCGCCTCGGTGAGGGTCCGGGAGAAGACGAGGTGCCGCAAGTGCGGGTACGCGTTGGCTATTCCGGCGTCCACACCGTTCTGATAACTCCGGCGCCCCTCGAGGACGGTGTCGAAGTGCGCCCCTTCCCCGCTGATCCCGAACGCGTCCCGAGCAGGGGCGGGCAGTGTCTCCGGGTACTCGGCGGCGACGTGCTGCACGTAGTCCTCACTGAAGGGCCAGAAGGCACCCGGCCCGCTGGTGGGATCGGACCCGTCGGGAGCCGCGATGCATCCGTCGAGGCTGGTGGCGATGTAGTACACGAGCTTGCGCATGCGAACTCCAGGTAACGTCAACCGATGTACTCTGTATGTAGTGGTTTAAACGTAGTACTGCACATGCAGTGGTGTCAACGGCCCTCGCAAGGAAGTCACCATGCGTCAGAATCCCGAACGACGGGCCGCCCTCCTGGACGGCGCGATCGAGGTGCTCGCCGGCGAAAGCTCGCGCGGCCTGACGCTGCGCGCGATCGACGCCAGGCCGGGGTCCCCAAGGGCACCACGACCAACTACGTCGCCAACCGTGCCGAACTGCATGCCGAGCTCACCCGGTTCTTCACCGCCCAACTCGACGGGAACATCGCCTTCCCTCTCGAGGCGGACCTGCCTGGGTCCCGCACCGCCGTCGTCCTGCTCCACCTGTCCATGGGCGGCATGACCCTCGACGACCTGACGGTGCCGCAGCTGCTGGCGCCCTACGGAACCGACGAGTTGATCGACCACATGGCGCGACGGACCCTCCGAGTCACGGACCAGGCGGACTCCGGCAGCCCGGGCACATGCCTGCGCGCAAGCTGACCCATCGCTCAGCCTGGGCCACGGCCGACGTCACCTTCCCGGTCGCCGAACGGACCGTGATCCGCCTGGACAGCGACCAGCTGCTCAGCGGAGCGACACCGAAGCCGGTTCGACTGTGGTGGTCGGGCACCGATGCCACCCCGGTGAACGCGGACCGGCTCCGGCAGGCATACCCCGCCGCACGGGTTGGAGATCGCGTTAGGTGCGGAGCAGCGAGGCGTGGATGCGAGCGATGGCCCGCAGCACCTCGTCACGGTTCTTGGCCTGCTGCATCCATGCGGGCAGACGGGCCACCACCGTCATCCTTCGACCCTGGTCGCGCCAGGGGATCCCTTCACGCAGCGGTGCCTGCACGAATCGTCTGAGCAGGTCCAGGTGTTCCAGGTCGTAGGCCCACACCCACCCGTGCCGGGTCTCGGTCTGCAGCCGGAGGCGGACATCGAAGTACGGATCTGTGGCCGGCGCGTGCCGGTCCCGGTGCAAGGCCACACCGCCACCACGCCACTCCTTCGCCAACCCGCAGCTCCGGCAAACGAGACGCCTTGGAGAGAAAAGGCCTTGCTGGTGCACCCCGGACAGTCTGGTGCCGTACCGACGTGCGCGACCTTCCCCAGCCGGGAAGCACACGAGAACCGACGCGAGGAAGTCGTACTTCGTACGTCGAGGGTCCCGTAACCGCAGGTGCGTGGAGATCGAACTCATTGCACCAGTATGCGAGCCACGCGCCGGAAGCCCCTACTGGTTGAAGGACCAAGTCAGGCCCCATCGATCATCAAAGGCGCGCTGGACCAGAGCTCCTGGTTCGTCCGATCTCAGCCGACCGACGCGACCCGCGTAGGTGCGGTGCCCACCTCGTCGGCCGGCCAGCCGCAGGTGCAGAAGGCTGGGCAGTGGGACCGCCTTTTCTGCCCAGTGGTCCAGGTGGCGACGGCGCCTCATGCCCAGGAGCCCTGCCTCGGCCACGGCGACAACCGCTGCCGCAGCCCACTCCCCCGGCCTCCCCCGGCATGCGCGGCCTCCGCCGCCGACGTGCCATCAGCGTGCTGCCGGCTGTGAGACGGAGGGGGCCGGCGAGGGCGCCGGGGCTTCGGTGGCCTCGCCGAAACCGACGACCTGGCGGCGGCGCTGGTCGGCGCCGTCACTGCCGCCGCCGCACGTCGCTGATCTGCCCGGTCGTGGCACCGGGCGTGCCGGTGAGACAGCCTTGACCGGTGGGCGGAAGGACCTTGAACCGTAGACGGATGGCTACCGCCGGGGCGACTTCTCGACGCCTACGCCGCTCCGCGCCCCGAGGTGTTCAGGGCGCGGGGCTTCTCCTTGCGGGCGCGCTAGTCAGGACGAGCTGTTGTCCGGCGCGGGAGATACCGAGAGGACGGACGGGACGGTCGACGGGGTGGGGGACGACGGCGCGTGACGCGGGCTCTCCTTCTTGCCGTCGGCCTCGACGTCGGGTGCATCGCCGAAGAGGAGCATGAGCACGGTGATCACAGCGGCGGCAGCCCCGATGGCGCCGATGACGTCGCCGGGCCCGACGGGCAGGCCGTGGTGGCGCGTGCGGCTGTGCTTGTACGCGGCGTAGCCGACCAGACAACCAATGGCGAGGATGAGCAGGTGTACACCTTCGATGTGTACCGTCATCAGTGGGCCCCTTGGCTCAGGGGGGCCTGCCGCCTCGACCCGCCAAGATCCCGGCGAGCAGGCCCCCTCTCTCGGAAGACCGCGGGAGTGCAGCCCTCCGCCCCTCCAGGGAGTTGCATGCCTCGGACAACAAAGCAGGCCCAACTCCCCTTAAAGGGAGTGGGCCTGGCTCGCGGGGCGACTTCAAAAACGCTGTCAGGACGCACGCGCCGCCACAAATCCATCTCACAATCCGGACGGGGTTCGAAGCAGCACATACCATCTGGAAAGGACGGACGAAAAACCCATAGGCAGCAAAACGCGCCGAAGGTGTGAGCTGAACCACAATAGCTTGCGAGCTTGTGAAAAGAATTTTCCCTCTCATAACGGACGCTCACCCCGCTGCGCCTTCACCACCCACAACGAAAGCTGGCAACAGCCGGAGCAGGCATACGAGCTGACGGCGTGGATGACCTCATGCCGTGCCCAAGCCGGGGCCGGGCGCACCACCCGGTCCGCGAAGGTGCGAAGGGAGCTGGACGGCCGGACGGCGCAGGGCGACGCCAGGGGCGAGAATTCGCCGGCCCGGCGGCAGACAGGCGGCCGGACGGCACCGAGCCGGGGCCGGCCGGACACCCTGTGGGTGCCACGCTCCGCCATAAGGGATGATCCCCTCATGGACAGAGTGGTTGATCTGGACGAAGCGGCCGCCTTGCTGGTGGAGCGAGTCGCACGCTGGAGGTCGGCCGGCCTTGCGGTGGGAGAGATGACCTGGAGGGATGGGGAGGCCGCGTGGCCTCAGCCGTTGGAGACCGACAGGGCTCGCGTGAACGATCCCGATTCCGTCGGCTTGGTCGTCTCCGATTCGGCAGAGGCTGAGCTGTCGGTTGTCCTGTTTCGTGGCGGCTGGGCCGACGTCGACTTCTTCGACGGCCTCGACGATGGCGGTTCCCTGCCTGCCTCGGACATCGACTCAGCAGCGGACTTCGCAGCCAGGATGGACCAGTGGGTCGTGCAGGTCTTCGGCGACTTCGGCAGCACTCGGTAAGAGCGGCCCACCCCTTCAGCTGGGCGCGAGCGCCTGTGTGGCAAGGCGGCACCAGCTGGTCCCAGGCTCGGGAATGTTGCCGCTTCGAAGTGAGGCGATCGACATTGGCCGTGCACCCCTCCCCCCTTCGGGCAGCTCGCCAGCACAGGGCGTCGCCGTCACCAACGTCATGGGGACGCACAGTAAGCCGCCGCGCAGAGATGACCGACAAGCGCCCGCTCGGCCTCGGCCTCGCGGCGGCAACGCGGCAGGAAATCCGTCAGAAACGGTGGTAGACGGTCGCCGAATGGTTCGCCCGGTCCGGGGCATCCAGAGTTGCGGCCAACAGCACGAACCAGTCGTACACGGTATCGCCGTCCCGACAACGAGCCCGCCTCGTCTCCCCCAGAAACGCCAGAACCCGCGGCAGGCTCAGGCGTCCCGCCGAGCGGGCCCGCGCCCGAGCTTCGTCACGGCCGCCGCCAGCCGGGCAGCCCGCCGCTCGGGCGTCCGGGCGCGCAGCAGGTCCAGCACGACGAGATACCGGTCGGTCCTGCCGAGCGCGTCGAAGGCCGCCTTCGCCGCAGGGCTGCGCTCCAGCGCCGCGGCGAGGTCGTCCGGAACGTCCGCCTCCCGCTGGGACGCATAGGCCGCCGCCCAACGCCCATCCGCCTTCGCGGCGTCCACCTCGGCCAGCCCCGCGGGGCGCATCCGCCCGGCGGCTGTCAGCACCGCCACCCGCCGCACATTGACCATGGACCAGAGACTGCCCGGCCGCCGCGGAGTGATCCGCTGGAGGTAGTGCGTGGCGTCGAGCGCCTTGCGCTGCCCGGTGATCCAGCCGTGGCAGAGCGCCGCGTCGTTCACCTCGGCGGCGGTGACAGAAGGCAGCCCGGAGCCCTTCTTGGCCACCTTGACCCACAGCCCCCCGTGCGGGGCGGGATGCCGGGAAAGCCAGCGGTCGAGATCAGCGACGGTCTCGAAAGGCAGGGGCTCCTGAGTGGTCATAGGAGCACACTAAGCCCGATACAGGACGACATCTGTCCTATATCGAGGAGAGTGGTTCCGCCGCGTCCCGGGCCGCGGGCACATGCGGATGCCGGTGCCGATGCCGCATCACGGCGGCCATACCGCAGGTGGCGGAGTCACAGCCCGCCTCAGCCTGTCGGGCCGCTGGACCTGTCGCCACCGCAGTCGGTCGTGCGGCCCGCTCCGGGCGGCGCGGGCATCCGTGGACGGGCTGGTCGTTCTCCGCAGGGGCAGCCGGCAGCAGGTACGTCGCGGGTGTGCAGCCCTTACCCGAATCCGCCGGGGGCGGGTTACCCGGTGCCGGGGCCTCTGGGCAGACTGGGCGGATGACAGCGACATCGATGAGCAAGGGCGGCAACCTTCCCGTCGCCGCCGAGGCGGTGCAGGTCGAGCTCGGCTGGTCCGGAGGCACCGGTGCGCCGGACGTCGACGCCTCGGCGCTGCTGCTCCGTGCCGACGGGCGGGTGAGGGACGACGGGGACTTCGTCTTCTACAACCAGCCCCACCACGCCTCGGGTGCCGTGCGTCATCTGGGCAAGCGGCGGGACGGTGGCGGTACGACGGACACCGTCGGCGTGGATCTGGCGGCCCTGGAGCCGGAGATCGATCGGGTCGTTCTCGGCGCCTCCACGGACGGGGGCACCTTCGGCCGGTTGTCCGGCCTGCGGCTGCGGCTCCTCGACGCCGGGACGGGTGAGCAGCTGGCGTCGTTCGAGATGGAGGCCACGACGGAGACGGCGTTCATCGGAGGAGAACTGTACCGGCGGGCCGGTCAGTGGAAGTTCCGCGCGGTGGGACAGGGGTACGCGTCCGGACTCGCGGGACTGGCCACCGACTTCGGCATCAGCGTGGACGAAGAACCGGGCACCACCGCGTCGACGGCTTCCTCCGCGGCCACGCCGACACCCCCGTTCCCGCCCGCGCCCGCCGCCCCGATGCCCGCACCTGCCGTCACGGCATCCCCCGCACCGTCAGCACCGCCCGCCCCCGCCCCCGCTCCCTACGCCGCCTCGCCGTACGCGAGCGCTCCGCCCCAGCCCCGTAGTTCGATGACTCCCGCTCCGGCCGCCTCCTCCTCTCCGCGTCCCGTCAAGGGCGAGGAGCAGCTGCCGGTGGACATGCGCAAGCGGCTCTCCCTGCGCAAGGAGCAGGTGGCCGTCAGTCTGCGCAAGCACGGAGCGGAGGGGGTGACCGCGCGGGTTATCCTGGTCCTGGACGCCTCCGGGTCGATGTCGTTCCTGTACTCGAAGGGTGTCGTGACCGATGTCGTGGAGCGGATGGCCGCGGTGGCCGCGCAGCTCGACGACGACGGTGAGATGCAGGCGTGGACGTTCGCGTCCAACCCGGCCCGGCTGCCGGACCTGGCCCTGGGTGACTTGCCGGAATGGCTGAAGCGTCATGTCCGGGTCGGTGAACTGTCGTTGTTCCGGCGCAAGAAGCCACGGAAGGGTCTGCTGCCGGGCCAGGTGGACATGCGTGCGGTCGGGATCCAGAACGAGGAGCAGAAGGTGATCGCGGAGGTCCGGACGTACGTCCGTGAGCACCCGGCGGCAGCCCCCACTCTGGTGCTCTTCTTCTCCGACGGCGGCGTCTACCGGAACAAGGAGATCGAGACCGAGCTGCGGGAGGCGGTGGACGAACCGGTCTTCTGGCAGTTCGTCGGGCTGGGGCGGTCCAACTACGGCGTACTGGAGCGGTTCGACACCCTGCCGGGCCGGCGCGTCGACAACGTGGGCTTCTTCGCCGTCGACGACATCAGCGACGTACCGGATGCGGAGCTCTACGACCGGCTGCTGTCCGAATTCCCGTCGTGGATGCGCGAGGCGCGGCGGCTGGGCATCATCTGATCCGGCGGCCGGTCCGGAGGTCCGGAAAGCCACTGCCGTCCCCCGCCGAGGCAGCCCTGGCGGCCCGCTCACCCGCCCCGGCACCTTTCTCCCGTGGCCCCGACCGTCGCCGTCCGGGGCCACTCAGGCTGGCGTCCCGGTCCTCAGAAGTCCGGGCTGGAGAGGCTGGGGGCGGTCCGGCCGCGGGCTGCCGTCGGGGCTGCCGAACCCAACCCGTCGTAGTACAGGTGCGTATGCGGCTGGGCGCCGCTGTGTTCCGGTCGTCCGGTCCAAGCCGCCGGTCCCGTCGCAGTCCAGCGGACGCTTGGTGCCCGTGCAGCCGCACGAGCACACCGCGGCCGCGCGGCGGGCGGGCGCGATGCGGCACGCCTATCCCGTGATGGTGCACGGTGCGTGGGCGTGAGGCGTGCCGTTGGCGAGGATGGTGAGGCGGTAGTCGCCGGGCCGCAGGGACTGCGTCGGGTGGCTGCGTTCAATGCTGCGGCGGAGTGGCGCCTGTGGGGCGCTCTGGGAGAGGAAGTGCAGGCGGGGACTGTCGGCGTCGCTGAGGGCCGGGGTGAGGGCGTAGTGGAGGATCAGGCGTTCGCGCGCTGCCTGACGGGGGTTGAGGTGGAGGTCGAAGCTGAAGGTCAGCGGCTGTCCAACTGGTGTGGAGTTGCGGGCCGGGCGGAGGCCGGTGATGCGTGCCGGGATATCGGGTCTGGCGTTGATCAGGGCGAAGGCGTCCAGGTTGCCGCGGCGGATCAGTCCGCGCAGTCCATGGCGCAGAACGGTGTCGGTGTGCTTCCCGCCCTCGTCTGCCCAGCGAAGCCCCGTGAGGATGGCGACTGCCGGTTGGTCGTGGGCGATGTCGTTGAGGTGGTTGGCGACGGAGCGCCGTACGTAGTCCTCGGGGTCGTTGCGGAGCCGGTCCAGCAGGGGGATGGTGAGCTCGGGGTCGGCGAGCAGGGGGACGCGGGTTGCCCAGGGCAGCCGGGGGCGGGAGCCTTCCGAAGCGAGGCGCCGCAGATGGACGTCGGAGGAGGCTGCCCACGTGTGCATCTGTGTGAGGGTGCGGTCGGGGTGTGCGGTGAGGAAGGCGCGGATGGCGAATTCTGCGGAGGCGTGCGATGTCAGTGCTGCCAGGGTGTGCAGAGCCTCGTCCGGGTGGTGGAGGCCGTGGTCGGCGACGTAGTTGTTGGCCGGCCAGCCGCTCCACAGGTCCAGGGCCGTCCGGGCAGCCGCTCGGCGCAGGACATCCGCTGCCTGCGGGAACGGCTGGGGAAGGAATCGTGCGAGGCCGGCTGCGACGTGTGCGACGCGTTGTTTGAGTTCGAGTGGGTTCAGCCCATGGGCTGCTGCGGCCACGAACTCGGTTTCCGCGAAGCCTGGATGCACCTGCGTGATGGCGGATGCCAGTGTGCCGATGCTGAGAGGGTTGATTTCGTCTTTGAGTGGCTTGGGCATGCGTTGTTCCCGCGTGGCTTGAGCCCGGGACCCTGCGGCGCGGGGTCCCGGGCGGAGGCAGACTCTGTCAGTGGTGGTCGAGGATCTCGCCGACGTCCATCGACAGGCCCTCATCGATCACGGCGAGCAATGACTGGCACGCGGGCAGGTCAGGCACGGTTTCGGCGGCCTTGAGGGCGTCCGCCCTGGTGTCCCATTCCGCGACGTGGATCCAGGTGCGCTCGTCCACACGCAGCAGCCGCAGGCTGCGGAATCCCGCGCAGTTCTCCCGCACGGCGGCTGCAAACCGGGGGTGTTCGGCAAGAAACGTGTCGGTGTTTGCCGGGTCGATGGTGAAGCGCGCGACCTCGACGGCAGGGGACTGCATGGCTTGTCCTCACGGTGCAGAAGTTCTGGGGCGCCGGGCCGGCGCCGTTTCCACCATGAAGGAGCATCGCGACAGCCCTATGTCGGTGTTTTCCTGTGACTGGCGTCACCCCAGTGTGAGGTCTTGGACGGTGAAGCAGGCGTCCGGAGGGATGAAGGTGTGGGCGGGCCTGGCCCTGAAGTGCTCGCCGGTCCCTTCGGCGTGGCGGATGCGGTCCAGCCGGAAGGCCCTGCCTTCCTGTCGCAGACGGCACCAGCCGGCCAGGTACCAGTCGGCCAGGAACCGGCCTTCTTCAGCGGTGAGCATCAGTCCTGGCTCCACCTCGCGCGTGGACGCGCGTCCATGGGCGTCGGTGTAGTCGATCCGTACGCACTCCCGACGGTGGACGGCGTTACTGATCACCCTCCACACAGCTGTCGGGGCTGCCAAGGGACCATCGGCTTTCCCCATGAACTTGACCCGGTCGGCCAGGTCACGTGCCCCTGCCATGGACGCGGCGGGCATGGCCGCAAGCACCTTGGACAGCGCGCTCACCGCCTGCCCGGCGAAGGGCGTCTGCTGCAGCGGCACAAGCGCTATCGCCACTGCGACCGCTTCCTCCGCGGTGAAGTTCAGCGGAGGCAGGCTGGCTTCTTTGTCCAGGACGTATCCGCCCCGGCGGCCGGCCTGCGCGTAAATGGGCACTCCAGCCTGCTGCAGAGCGGCGATGTCACGCTCGATCGTGCGGATGCTGACCTCGAACCGGTCGGCCAGAGCCCGCGCAGACCTGCACTGCGGTGCAACAGCGCGCAGGTGCTCCACCAGGGCATACAAACGGTCGGTTCGGTTCACTCCCCAACCCTATGTCGCCTACGGAAGGCCAAGGCAGACAGGGAGATGATCAGATGCTGAACGAGCTGCGCCGGCGTGCCCCAGTCGCAAGATCCAGTCGCTTGTCCGTCTCGAGGCGGAAGGTGTCGTACGGGTCGACGTCCGGCGCTCGGCGTGCCAGCGGATCATTACGTTGCTGCCGCCGTAACGGGCAGCATCGCCTTGGCCGCCGCGCAGGCGGGCCGCTCCCTCACGGAGCCGCTGGAGGCAGTGAACACGCTGGAGGCCCTTCGTCAGCGGGCGCGGGTCATGGGGCGGCAGAGTCCGCAGGAGTTGCGCGGTCCGAGGGAACAGGGCTGCGCGGCCGTCGGTGCGGCACGGATAACCTGCGCGAATGAAGCGGATGCAGCGGGCCGTCGGCGCGGTCGTCGGCTCAGCGGTGGGAGACGCCCTGGGCGGCCCCTTCGAGTTCGGCCCCAAGGGAGCGTTCTCCGCACGGTTTCCCGCGCCTGGGGCCGGTGGCGAGATGTGCGGAGGCGGCGGCTGGGACCCCGGCGAGGCCACGGACGACACGCAGATGGCCGTCCTCGTCGCGGAGTCGCTGCTGGAGCGGGGCCGACTGGACCTGCCGGACATCTTCGCCCGCTTCCAGCGGTGGGCAGCGTCAGAACCGAAGGACATCGGCCTGCAGACCGAAGACGTCCTGACCAACGGCATGCCCTGGGACCTCGCCGCCGCGGTCCATTTCCAGGTCAACCGACGAGCAGCGGGGAACGGTTCCTTGATGCGGGCATCGACCTCCGCGGTCCGCTTCGCGGCCGCCGGCCAAGAAGCCACCATGGACGCGGCCCGCCGCATCGCCGCCCTCACCCACGGCGACCGCGCGGCCTGGGAAGGCACCGCGATCTTCCACGAACTCATCCGCGTCACGTTCGAGGACACCGACCCCCTCACCTCGCTCCCTGACATCCTGGATCTCGTCCACCCCGACCACCGGGACCGCTACGCCACAGTCCTCGCGCCCGACTGGCACCCTGATCAGGCGACCGAGTTCAACGGTGCCGTCTGGCCGTGCCTGGGCTCCGCCGTCTGGGCCCTGCGCACCACCAACAGCTTCGAAGGCGCGCTGCGCGCGGCGGTCGACCTCGGCGGTGACACGGACACCGTCGCCGCCGTGACCGGAGGCCTCGCGGGGGCGTACTACGGGCTGGACGCCGTCCCCGCCCGCTGGACCGAGCCGCTCCATGTCCCCCTCCCCGGCTTCGACGGACGGGTGCTGCGGCTGTCCGATCTGCTTCACCTCGCACACCGCCTCGGAGGCTGAATCGGCTCCTGCTCACCCCATGCGCGGGGACGCGCGGCCGCGGCCGTACGTCGAGCGCCACGGGCTGCCGCTCGACCTGCTCGCCGCCATCCCGGCGCCGGTTCGGCCGGTCCCCTGCGACCGACGACTACGACACCGTCCTGGTGTGGTTCGAGCACCTCCGGGGCCAGGGCATCGGGGCGTCGTCGCGAAGCCGGGCCGGTCCGCCTGCCAGGGCGATCCAGAATCCCGCGGAAAGACGAGGCATTCCGGGACCGTCGACGCGGCGGTGGTCGGCTGCACCGCGCAATGAGTTCTTCGCTTTCCGCGCCCACCATTCCCCCCGTCGGTTCTCTTTGTGAAACCAACGGGGACGAAGAGCGCCACTGGGGAAGATTCGGGCTCTGTCCACAGCTCCACATCCTCACTCAGCCATGTTTTCCACGGACTGCGGGGGGCCGTTTCAGAGCTCCGATCGGGGTTCCGGCAATCCGCAGGCGCCGGAAGCACACCGCGGGAAGAGGCCAGGTCAAAAGGTGGTGCCAGCCGGCCCAGTGCGTCTTGTGACCAGGTGGCGTCAGGACGCCGTCCCACCTGGATGGGGCCACAGACGGCCCACCCATTCACACTCCGGGATCGCACCTTCCCAGTCATCGGTGCACCGGTCGGCCCATGCCCGGCCCACCATGACCGGCCTGGTCACCACGCCGCCGGCAACCTCCTGCAGTCGCACCACCAGACCGAGTTCATTGCTTCCAGGGTTCCCCCGCGGGCCGTAGGACACATCGAGCACCTCACAGCAGTGGGCATGCAAGAGGAACCGTTCCAGATCGGCAGGGGGGCAGGCAGTCAACTCCCTTCCCCAGAGCGTCACCTGCGGGCCGTGGACCGCGTCGACCGCGAAGCAGAACAACCGGTCGTCGACGAAGTAGGAGTACACCGCAGGCATCGCACGTCCCATTCCGAACTCCACGCCGAGGGTCTCCGCGAAGGGGTCAGCCCGGAACCGACGCAGCTCGATCATGTCCGGCAGTACTGCGGCGGCCTCAGTGCTACGCATGCCGAAGAACAGCGGACCGACGCCTTCCAGGGGCAGCAGCTCCCAGTCCAACCGCGCCGGCACCCTCGCAGCACCCCGAAGCCCTGTTGCCGCCATGTCTCCACCCGTCCTCACCCCCACACCGAGCCGCCCCGGTTCCCGGCGCTCGGCATCACCCTGGCATTACATCAAGCTCCCGGCTGCGCCCGACCTCGGCACAGGCCGCCGTGAAGGCGTACCCGCTCTTCAGGTGGTAGCGCCCCGGCTCGTCCTCCGCGCGCCTGAACCGGTGCGCCTCGACACGCCCCCGGCACGGTGAGCACCATCGTCGGCGATTCGGCCAACCTTCCCAGTGCGTACACCCGTTGCAAGGGCTGGGCCCGTGCATCCTCCACACGTCGCCGCCCGCTCCATCTCGGGATTCCGAGACCGACCGAAACACATGTGTTCGATATCCCGGCTGGGTCGTTGAGCCACACGACCGCACCGGACGGCCGTCAAGGGGGGACCACGTCGGTCTCGGCCACCAGGAGTGGACGACAGGCCCCTGCACCGTCCACGCCGCCGCCCCACGCCAACGGCACCCGGTCTCCTTGCACTCTCCGGGACCGCTGACCGACCCCTAACCCGCCAGCGCCGCCCGCCCTCGCGCAGCGAGACCAGCACCCCCAGGAGGAACCGTGCCCCTTCGCCTCACCGCAGCCGGCGGCCGCGGCTTGTCCACGTCCGGCTCGCACCGCAGTGCAAAGTCCGCTGCGTGAGCCCGGCGAAGCAGTTGCCCGCAGACGTGCAGCGCTGGGCGGAGCAGCACATCGGGCCCATTGCGGCCGCACGCGATGCCTCACACGACCGAGCCCGCTCCCAGGGGTGGGGACTGCAGGGGGCCGGCGGGGCCCGCCGGTATGCGAAGGTCTCGCCCCGCGACAGGTTCTGCACCCGCGAAATCCGGGCATGCCGTCACGTCGTGCCCGCGTTCGGCCACAGACAGGCTCCCCAACTCGTCGGGAGCAACACGCAGGACCTCGTCCTGCTGCTCACCGCGGTGTCCGATACCCCGGCGGCCGGGGCCGGCTCGACCGCCGCCGAGTGGTGCGCCGTCCACCGGCGAGCCGGCACACTGTGCGCCCGGCTGCAGGAGTCCGGTGCACTCGACCGCGCCGATCGGGCGGAGGCCGAAGCAGCCCTGGATGCCGCCGCCGACGGAGCGGAGAGGAACCCGGCCCGCACCGCTGACCGGCTCCCCCAGGACGAACACCAGGTGATCCGCGGCTACGCCGCCCAGCTGCTCCGCGTCGGCCCGGTGCCCATCGGATACATCCACGGAGACAAGCAGCCGCGGAACGGGGGGTGGTGCGAGGCAGGGTTCGCGCTCGTCGACTTGGAACGCCTCGCCGACGCCCTATCGTTCCTCGTCTCCGCCGCGCTCGTACGGCGCATCCCCACGACGTCCGGATCGGCCGCTCTCCCCTCAGGGCAGCGCCGCCCCTCTCTGGCGAGACATCACCGAGGGCGTGCGGTACGTGGCCGGGCAGCCCACGATCCGCATTGTGATCGCAGCCCTTGCCACGCTGTCGTTCGGCATGGCGATCATGAGCACCTACTGGGCGTATTCCTGCTGACCACGCTCGACGCCTCCCCGGCCGCTCTCGGGATGATCATGGGCGTCGGTGGAGCCGGCAGCCTGGCCGGCGCGCTGCTTGCTCCCCGTATCGCGGCCCGGATCGGCGTCGGCCGGACGATCATCACAGGGTTCGCGGTCAGCCCTCTCGCCCAGGTGCCGCTGCTCCTCGCCGCGCCCGGCCGGCGCTGGCTGACCGCCCTGGCCGTGACGCTTGCGGTGCAGCTGTTCTGGGCCACGGCGGCCGGCACCAGCCAGAGATCGCTGCGGCAGATCCTGTGCGACACACGCTTCCAGGGTCGGATGCAGGCGGTCAGCACGGCGGTGACCGCCGGAAGCCGGCCGCTGGCCGCCGCGGCCGCCGGCGCCCTGACGCTTCTCCTCGACCTACGGGCCGTCCTCGCCATGGGCGCGCTCCTCCAGGTCACGCCCCTGATCCCGCTGCTGGCCTCCCCGGTCCGCACGCTGCGGGACATGCCCGCCCCACCCGACTCCGCGGCCGTGCCGCCCGCCCGTGAAGGAGCTTCATGACCACGACCGTGTCGACCTCGAGCGCGGCCTACTGGGAGCCACTGTGGGTGCAAGGCCGCCGCTACCGGCGGCTCGATGACGTCGAGAGGCGGCTCATGGACGAGAATCTCGGTCCCGGTCGTGCTCGCCCGGCCCTCGACATCGGCACCGGAGAAGGCGTCGTGGCCCGGCACCTTCAGGACGAACTCGGGTACCGAGCAACGGGCGTCGACTGCTCGATCACTGCCGTCGCGCTCGCCGCGGCCCAGGACACCGGGCCCGGCCCCCGGGTCGCGTGGCGGTGCCTGGACTTCACGGCTGACGATCTCACCGTCCTGCCGGAGCCTGCGTACACGGTCATCACCTGCCGCCTGGCCTACCGATGGATGGACGACAAGCCGGCATTCCTCCACCGCGTCCGCCAGCTCCTGGCGCCGGGCGGCACCTTCTGGGTCGTCACCGAGATCACCGGCCGCCGCACGACCACCGACCCGGCCCTTCTACGGCTCGGGATCACCGAAGCGGAAACCGAATTGCTCACCGCCGGCTGGTCGGTGGTCCGCACCGCCGACATCGACGTCCTGCGCTGCTACGCCCTGCGCCCCTGACCCCCTTCCAGTGCTGGAGCACCTATGTCGGACATCGAGACGGAGAACCGGGACACCTGGATCGCGTACGGCGCACATCAGCTCAGCAGGGGCATCGAGCTGCCCGAGCTGGAACCGCATTCCTCGCCACCCGGGAATCCGGCGCAAGTGACGTCCACAAGCGCCGGCTCGGGACCCCAGCGGCCCGTACGACCGTCCTCACCCGGCTCTTCTCGGGCCGCACCGCCCGCGGCATACCCAACCGGTTCGTCCGCGACATGGCGGCGTACGAGGACGCCGTGCCGCCCTACCCCGTCCAGAACGCGCTGATGCAGCCCATCCGCCGGGCAGCCGCCGCCCAGGGGAGGCCGGAGTACGTGAACCTGTGGGCCGGGCAGGCAGCGGCGCTGGCCGGCGATGGCCTGCGCGCAAGGGAGTACCTGGCCCAGCTGGTCAAGGAGCTCCCGGGCCGAGGCGTTCCCTTCGGATCACCTCGCGCCCGTTGAAGATGCCCCTGCGGTGAAGCGCGGCCACCGGCCGCTGTGATCGAGTGGCGGTGTCATACCACCGCCACTCGGTCACAGCATCGGCGTCGGGCGATCCGGTCGAGCGGACCCCTTCCACCGGACCAGCAGCACCGCGCAGCGCCGCTGACGAGAGCGCCACACACGGCACTTCGGTGTCGCTGGTCTCCTGCGGCGGCGACTGCCGCCTATTTCTTCGTCTCCTCGGCCGCCTGCTGGGTGCGGAGCGTCGCCTCGATGCGGTCGTTGCTGAGCCGGCGGAACAGGATCGGCCCGAGAGCGACGACGAGAGCGCCGGCGACGAGGAAAGGCCAGGACAACCCGAGTGCGCGGGCCAGCAGTCCGCCCAGGATCGCGCCGAGGGCGGAGGCCCCTGTCGAGAGTGTGCGGAAAACGGCGGTGACGCGACCGAGCATCCGGTCCGGGATGAGCCGGGCCCGCAGGCTCACGGCGATGACCGATTGGGTCACCACGACGAATCCGTCCACCGCCATCAGTGCGCCGAGGAGCACGACGTGGTCGGCCAGCCCCACGGCAGCGGTCGCCAGGCCGGATACGGCGGTGGTCCACAGCAAGGCCGTACCGGGGCGCGTGAGTCCACCGATGCGGTCGCCGTACGTGCCGCCGAGGAAGGCTCCGACCGCCCCGCCGGCAAGGACGAGACCGTAGGTGGCGGGGCTCGCGTCGAGGCGTTCGACCACGGTCAGGGAAATCAGGCCGTAGACGGCCGAGCTTGCCAGGTTGCCGACGCCGAACAGGACGCACAGGGACATGAGCAGGGGCGAGCCGGTGAAGCCACGCACTCCCGCTTTGAGATCTGTCACGAAGGTGGTCGGGGTCCTGTGGGGCGCTCGCTTGCTGTGCGTGAGGGGGAGCACGGTCAGCAGCACTGCGGCCACGGCGTAGCCGGCTGCGCCCAGGGCGAAGGGAGCGGCGACCGAGAGCGCGAACAGGCTGCCGCCGAGCCGGGGGGCCGGCGAAGCTGTTGGCGACGGTGCAGGTCGCGTAGAGCCTGCCGTTGGCTCGTTCGAGCTGGTGATCTTCGACGAGGGTCGGTACCAGGGCGGAGGAGGTGTTGTCGTAGAGGGTTTCGGCCAGGCCGAACAGGAACGACAAGGCGTACAGCATGAGGAGATGCACGTGTCCTGTGGCCAGGGCCAAGGCCAGCAGGCCGACGCCCAGGGCCCGGGTGGTGCTCGCCATGCGGAGCAGGACCATGCGGTCGACGCGGTCCGCCAGCGTCCCCAGGGGTACGGAGAACAGCAGCCATGGCAGGTACTGCACGGCGGTGACTGTGGTGATGGCGAGGGGATCGCGGGTGAGGGTCAGGGCGACCAGTGGTGTGGCGGACAGCAGCATCCCGTCGGCCAGGTTCGACGCGGCCGTGGAAGCCCAGAATTGCCGGAACCGGCACCAGGCAGCTCGATCGTGCGTCGAAGCCGACATCGCCCTACTCCCTCGCGAGCTTGCAGTGCCGTGACGCTACCGCCGCCCCTTCGGGACCTCGGAACGCGGCCCGGTGCGCTGCTGGACGGAGGCTTGCGTTGCAGCACGACGTCCAAGGGCGCTGGCGCAACCAGCGGTCGCGCCCGGAGACACGGAGGTTCCACCTGCCCGCAGGAGCCGGGCCGGGCTCGTAGGCGACGTACGCCCCGGCTGCTCGACTACGCCGCCGTCAGCGCGCGTGGTCGAGCAGGGTGCGCAGGACGGCTTCCGTGTGTGTCCAGAGCAGGGAGCCCGCTGCGTCGGGGAGCAGATGCCGGGTTGCCGTCGGGAGCATCCCCACCAGCGATGCGCCGAGGTCGGGAGAGTGGACCGGGCTGGTGTCGTGCTGCCCGTACCAGAGGTCGATCGGGACGGTGATGCCGGCGAGGTCGAACGGCCAGCGGGCCATGGCGAGAACGGTGTCGCGGGCGTAGCCCGCCGGGCCCTGGCTGAAGGCCTCGTCCATCGCGCGCCGGAAGGCTTGCCGGAAGACCGGGTCGGTGTAGACCGCGCGGTCGGCCTCGGGGCTCGTCGTGATGACCAGATCCCACAGTGCGTCGGCGCTGCCGAAGTCCGCGAAGGAGGCCGTAGCGGCGTCGGGGTCGGCCGCGACGGCGTCCACCATGGCTCTCACCTGCGGGGTCAGTGAGTGGGCGAAGCGAGGATGGGCGAGTTCGTCGCTGCCCGACACCACCGCGACGGCTTTCACCAGACCGTCCGCCGCCAGGGCGAGGGCAAACGGAGCCCCCTGCGAGAACCCCACCACCGACGGCGCGTGCAGGACCCGGTCCTGGATGAGGTGCCGCAGGTCGGTGGCCCAGCTGGACAGGGTGCGGCCGGGGGCCGGGTCGGAGGCTCCCAGGCCGGGCCGGTCCACGCTGACGAGCCGGACCCCGAATGTATCGACGGCATCGCCGCCGAAAGCGAGCCACCTGCTGGTCGCCGCCCCCGGGCACAGCAGCACGGGAGTGCCGTCGGCCGGCCCCCACTCCGCCCAGCCCAGGTACCTGCCGTCCGGCAGCCGGGTCCGCCCGAGCCGAGCCGGCTCCCTCACGCCGTAATCCATGATCCGTATCGCCCCCTGCGCCGCACGCATCGCCGGCTTCCGCCTCTGACGGGTCACGTCGGCCCAGCATAAAACACGATGATCCACCTGCCCGGCCGAGCCGCGCATCCCTCAGCCCGGCGGCGGTGGCTCGGCGGCAGCGGGCGGTGCGACAGGGACGCAGCACCGGAACGGGCCGGGCGGCGCCATGGAGGCGAGGGCCGAGGCGCCGCGCCATGAGAGCGTCCCGCCGTCCCCTCCGGCCGTCCGTGGCGGCCTCCGCACCGGCCGGTGCCTTCGGCGGTGACACCTCGTGGACCGCGGCCCGGGCGGACGCGGCCGGTGCCGCGCAGGTCGCCTCCAGCACGGGGGTCGCGGCACGCGTTCCCGAATCGGCAGAAGAATGATCGGAATGGTTGATTCCGTAACAACTCTTGTTTCAGCCACCCATAGCGAAATAATTGCCGTCAATTTTGCGATGAGCCGACGAATGATTCATCATCATGACTGCGCGTCAGATGTCGGCGCGCCACGGGAGCGGGGGATCCGGAGTCTCCCCCGCACAACGCTCGATCCCGCCGGCGGCGAGTTCGTGGGCTCGCCCCGCCGCGGTGACTCCCACCCAGACACCTTCACCTAGGCAAAGGCCGCATGTCCGCCCATCAGCTATCGGACCTCATACGTTTCGCCCGTCACAACTCGCCCTTCTACCGGGAGCTCTACGCCTCCCTTCCGCCGGACGCCCATCGCCTCACCGACCTGCCGGTCGTCGACCAGGAGGCGTTCTGGGCGGCCAACACCCGCCACGGCAACCGTGTACTGACCGGTCCGCTCAGCGAGGCGACCGTCTACCAGACCGGCGGGACGACCGGCGCACCCAAGTTCTCCGTCTACACCCGTGACGAGTGGCGCACCTTCGTGACCGCCTTCGGTCACGGGCTCGTGGACGCAGGACTGCGCCCGGGGCACCGGGTCGCGGACCTGTTCTACGCCGGTGAGCTCTACGCCAGCTTCCTGTTCGTCCTGGATGCGCTCGCCCACTGCCCCGTCGACAACGTCCGTCTGCCGATCGGCGGCGCGGCACCGCTGGAGTCGACGGTCCCCACGCTGCGGGACTTCGCGGCCCAGGTCGTGGCGGGCACGCCGACCACCCTGTGCCGGCTGGCCGAGCACCTGATCGCGGCCGGTCTGCGGCTGGACGACGTGGAGCTGGTGCTCTTCGGCGGCGAGGCGCTCTTCGCCGACCAGCGGCGGCTGCTGGCCGCCGCGTTCCCCAACGCCGCGGCGCGGTCCGTCGGTTACGCCAGCGTCGACGCCGGCCTGCTCGGGCGCCCCGTGCCGGGCCCTGACCCGCGGGTGCACCGGGCGTTCGCACCGTACTCGGTCGTCGAGATCCTCGACGACGCGACGGACGAACCCGTCACCGAACCGGGGCGTCCCGGGCGGGTCGTCGTGACCAGCCTCTTCCGCCGCCTCATGCCCGTCATCCGCTACCCGGCCGGCGACCGCGCCGAGTGGACCGACACCGAAGCCGGCCACTTCCGCATCCTCGGCCGCGCCGAGGAGGGCGTACGGGTGGGGCCCGTGTCCCTCTACGCGCGCGACGCGCAGGACGCCGTGGCCGACGCGGACACCACCGGCCGCGTCATCGGCATGCAGTTGGTCGTACGCCGCTGGGACGGCCGGGACGGGCTGGTCCTGCGCCTGGCCACCGCCCCGGGCGACGACGACCCGGCCGGCCTGGAGGAGCTCGCCGGGACGATCACGGCACGGTTGGAGAAGGCCCGGCCGCTGTACCCGGACAGCGTCCGCGCCGGCTTCGTGCACCCGCTCGCCGTCGAGTGGGCGCGCCACCGTGACCTCGCCGTCAACGCGCGTACGGGCAAGCTCGTCCGCGTGCTCGACGAGAGGCCGACGACATGAGCGGCCACCGCGCGGACCCCCCGGGCTCGCCGTCGGGAGGCGGACGGTGAACGCGGTGATCGCACCCGCGCACGGCGCCGACATCGCCGAACTGCGCCAGCTGTACTACGCCGTCTACGGGCCCCACTACCCCGTCGCCCTGGGCACCGACCCGGTGGCGATGGCCCGGCTCATCGAGGACCCGCACACGCTGTGGCTCGTCGCCCGCTGCCCGGACACCGGCGCGCTGGCCGCGTCGGCCGCCGTCCGCGGGGAACCGGGCGGGCGGGTCGGCCGGCTGGAAGGGCTCGCCGTGCACCCCGACCACCGGTCCGGGGGCCTGGCCGCCCTCCTCACCGAAAAGCTGTGCGCCGGGACGCTGGCGGCGGGACGGCTGGACTCGGTGTACGCCACGGTGCGCACCGTCAGCCCCGGCCCGCAGCGCGTCGTCGCGCGCAACGGCTTCCGCCCGCTCGGCGTCCTGCCCAACGCGGTGGATCTGAGCAGCCGTGAGAGCCTCGCGCTCTACGCGCGCCACCGCCCCGGGGTGCTGGAGCGCCGCCATCCGGTGCGCGAGGTGCCCGCGCCGCTGCTCCCGCTCCTGCGGACCGTCGAGCGCTCGCTGGGCATGCGTTTCGACGGCACGCGCGCGGTGGCCCCGGCCCGTGCGGCCGGGGAGGGTTCGACCGAGCAGCTGGAGACGATCGAGGCGCCCGCCTTCGTGCGCCGGCGCTTCCGCGAGCGGTTCCCGGACGCGGAGCGCTGGTTCTACCCGCTGCACACGCCCAACGTACTGCTCACGCCGGAGGACGGGCGGTTCGAGGTGTACGCCTACCTCAACCGCACCGGCCGCTACTGCTCGCTCGTCGCCGCCCATCCCGATCCGGCCGCCGCGGCCGCGTACCTGGAACCCGTCACCCGGACCCTGACCAGGGCCGGCGCCGGGTACGTCGAGGCGCTGGTGCCGCTGGCGCACCACGAGGCGCTCTCGGCCTTCCTCGCCCAGGGGTTCGTGGCCGGTGCGCTGTACCCGGCGATGCGGCGGGAGGGGGACGGCTTCCACGACTACGCCGTGCTGTCCCGTTCCACGGAGCGGATCGACTTCCGTGACGTCGTCGTCGAGCCGCCGCTCCAGCCGTACCTGGACTGCTACCTGTCGGCCTGGGCGTCGGCCCACCTGCCCCCTTTCGAGGTTGCCTCATGAACCCTCATCTCGCCCCGGTCGAGGTCCCCGACCCGGCCCTCCTGCCGCACGTGCAGCGGCTGTGCGACCTGGCCGACCCCTACGCCCACGGTCCCGCCGAGGACGGGCTGTTCGCCGCGGCCATGGCGGAGATCAACGCCTGGCACGCCGAACGGTCGCCGTTCTTCCGCTCGTTGTACGAGGCGACACCACCGGCGCTGCCGTACCGGACGCCGCTGGTGCACGCCGGTTTCTTCAAGCGCCACGAGGTGCTGTCCATCCCGCGCGACCGCGTGGACCTGCACCTGACGTCCTCGGGCACCACCGGCCAGAAGTCGCAGATGTTCTTCGACCGGTGGACCATCCGCGCGGCGCAGCGCATGGTGGCGCGGATCTTCGAGCGCAACGGGTGGATCACCCCGGACCAGGAGGTCAACTACCTCCTGTACAGCTACGAGCCGGCGCCCGCCCTCAACCTCGGCACCGCCTTCACCGACAACTACCTCTGCGACTTCGCGCCCGCCCGCTCGGTCGCGTACGCGCTGCGCAACACCGGCAAGGAGCACGAGTTCGACCCCTTCGGGTGCGTGGCGGCGCTGCAGCGCTTCGAGCGGGACGGCGCGCCGGTCCGCATCCTCGGCTTCCCCGCCTTCCTCTTCTTCACCCTGGAGCGGATGCGGGCCATGGGCCTGCCGCCGCTGCGGCTGCCCGAGGGTTCGCTCGTGGTGCTGGGCGGCGGCTGGAAGGGCCATGCGGACCGGCGCATCGGCAAGGAGGAGCTGTACGCCCGCGTCAGCGAGCAGCTGGGCATCCCGGGGGAACGGATCCGCGACACGTTCGGCTCCGTCGAGCACTGCATCCCGTACATCGAGTGCGACCACCACCGCCTGCACGCACCGGTCTGGTCACGGGTGACCATCCGTTCCACGCGGACGCTCGAGCCGCTGCCGTACGGGGAGACGGGCTACCTGCACCTCGTGTCGCCCTACATCACCTCCGTACCGGCCCAGAGCGTCGTCATGGGCGACCTCGCCTCGGCGCAGCCCGGGGAGGCGTGCGGGTGCGAGCTGACCACCGACTGGTTCACCGTGCACGGCCGTGCCGGAGTGAGCCGCAACCGGAGCTGTGCGGTGGCCGCCGCCGAACTGATGAAGGGGATGTCATGACGACCGTGCAGCCGCACCGCGCCGACGCACACCACTACTGGCAGGGCGCTTTCATCGACGACGAGGAGGCCGGGCGACGGCTGGCGGACCTCGCGGGGACGGTCGAGGACGCGCTCGGCACGCCGCTGGAGACGGAGGCCCTGCTCGGCGCGTGCGACGCCCTGGCCACCGCCCTCGCGGATCCGGTGCACCCGGTGCACGCCCGGCTCGCGCCCCATCTGCCCGAGGGCGAGGGTGCGGCGGTGCTCGCCGAGATCGCCGGCGCCCTCAGCCGGCGGGAGCTGACGCGCAAGCTCCGCCGTGAGCTCGGCGGTGCCGCGCCGCACCGGCTGAACCGTCCCGACGCGCGGGAAACGGTGTACGAGGCGTGGGCGCCCGTCGGACTGGTCGCGCACATCGCGCCGGGCAACGCCGCGACCGTCGCACCGCTCGGCGTCGTCGAGGGCCTGCTCGCCGGGAACGTCAATGTCCTGAAGACCAGCGGCGGTGACACGCTGCTCGCCCAGCACCTGCTGGCCGAGCTGGCCGCGCTGGACCCGAGCGGCGCCGTGGCCGCCCGTGTCATCGTGCTGCGCTTCCCGTCCGCGCGGCAGGAGTGGCTGCGTCTGATGTGCGCGCCGGCCGACGCGGTCGCCGTCTGGGGCGGCGAGAGCGCGGTGGAGGGCGTCGCGGCCCATGTGCCTCCGGGCTGCCGGCTGGTGGAGTGGGGGCACCGCATCTCCTTCGCCTACCTCACGCGGGAAGCCTGGGGCGATGCCGGCACGCTCGACGCGCTGGCGGACGACGTCTGCCTGTACGAGCAGCAGGCGTGCGCCAGTCCGCAGGTGGTCTACCTCGACACGGAGGACGACGCGGAGCTGTTCGCGTTCGCGGAGCGTTTCGCCGCGGTGCTGGCGGCGCGGGAGCCGGCCCCGGCCGATCATGCTCCGGACCTCGCCGAGGAGGCGGAACTGAGCACCACGGAGCTGCTCGCCCGGCTGGAGGAACACCTCGGGCTGACCCGCGTGTTCGCCGCGCCGGACGGCTCGTGGCGGGTCATGGCCGACACCCGGCCCGCCCTCACCGCCTCGCCGCTGCACCGCAGCGTGTGGGTCAAGCCACTGCCGCGCAAGCGGCTGATCGGCACGCTGCGACCGATGCGCCGGTACCTGCAGACCATGGGTCTGGCGGGCGGTCGCGGTGATGTCGCCGAGCTCTCCCGTCTCGCACTGGCCGCCGGGGTCACACGCGTCACGCCCCTCGGCTCCATGCACGCGAGCTACTCGGGTGAACCGCACGACGGGGTGTACGCCCTGCAGCGCTACAGCCGCCGCGTGGCGGTACGGGCCGACGAGCGGTTCGCCACCACCGCCTGCCTGGACGACCTGGCCAGGCCCGTCGTCCTCCCGCCGCCCTCGGGGCCCCTGGTCGGCAAGGAGGAGGCGCAGGAGCGCGGGCGTCACGTCGCGCGGGAGGACGCCGAGCTGTACTTCCGCAGCGGCGGCACCACCGGCCTGCCCGCCCTGTCGCTGTTCAGCTACGACGACTACGACACGCAGATGCACGCCGCCGCCCGCGGTCTGCTCGCCGCGGGTTACGACCCGGTGCGCGACCGGACGGCGAACCTCTTCTACTGCGGCGGCATGTACGGCAGTTTCATCAGCTTCTTCTCCATCCTGGAGCGGCTCGGCGGCGTCCAGCTGCCGCTTGCGGCGGGCCCCGACCACCGGGCGACGGCCGAGGCGCTGATCGCCCACCGGGCGGACACGCTCTTCGGGATGCCGTCGTACCTGTGGCAGCTGCTGCACGACCAGGCGGACGCGCTGCGCTCCTACGGCGGCATCCGCAAGATCTTCTACGGCGGCGAGCACTTCACCGACGCGCAGCGGCGCACGCTGCGGGAGACCTTCGGCGTCGACGTCGTCCGTTCGCTGACGTACGGCAGCACCGATCTCGGCCCGCTCGGCTACCAGTGCACGGAGAGCACCGGCGGCGTGCACCACCTCCACGCCGACCTGCACACCATGGAGATCCTGGCGCTCGACTCGGACCGGCCGGTGCCGCCCGGCGAGACGGGCCGACTGGTCTTCAGCACCCATGCCCGGCGCGGCCAGGACCTGGGCCGGTACGTCATCGGCGACCTCGGCCGCGCCGTTCCCGGACGCTGCCCCTGCGGCAGCCACGCCCCGCGCTTCGAGCTGCGCGGGCGGCTGGGTGACGTGATGCGGGTCGCCACGTACTTCCTCGACCACCGGCGCTTCGTGACCCTCGCCGGGGAAGAAGGCGGCTACCGGGGCGAACTGCAGATCGTGCTCGCCGGGCAGGACGCGCGCGAACGGCTCACCGTCCGCGTGGAGCGGTCCTGCGCGCCCGATCCCGAAGGGCTGCGGGCGGTCCTGCTGAGCGGCTACCCGGAGCTGCGCACGGCCGTGGAGGAGCGGCTGCTCGACCTGTCGGTCGAGGCGGTGGACGGCGCGGCACTGGACCGCAGCCCGAGGAGCGGCAAGCTGCGCTCGGTGGTGGACACGCGGGGGTAGCGGGCGGGCACGGCGCGCGTCCCGGCAGGCCCCGCTCCCCCGCGTGACGCGGGGCGGGCGGGGCGCCGGGCCGTCTGCCCGACGGTGCCCCGGAACCGTGGTCCGGCCGGGCGGGGCTGCCGGGGCGCCGACAGGGTCTAGGCCCGCGGCGTCGCCGCCGGGCGGCCGTCCCGTGGGCCGAACGTCCGTACCGCCTCGGCGTCCGTCGTGATCGCCCGGAGGTAGTGCTCCGCCCAGGAACGGCAGTCGTGGTAGCCGGACCCCTTCACCACGTGTTCGACGGCGCTGTCGACGTCGTACGGGGTGTGGCCCAGATGGACGTGGCCGTCCCGCAACAGCACCCAGGGGCTGCCGGTCCGCCCGTACGGCATGCCGATGCTGCCCGCGTTGATCACGAGCCGCTCGTCGACGAGCCGCATGAACGGCATGTGGGTGTGCCCGCACACCACGGTCCGCACGTCGTCCGGGAGCCCGGCGAAGACTTCCTCCCAGCGCTCCAGGCGGGTGTCCACCAGGACTACCTCGTCGTCGTCACGCGGGGTGCCGTGGCAGAAGACCACCTTGCCGAAGCCGTCGACCTCGAGGGTCACCGGATGCGGGAGACCCGCCAGCAGCTCCACGTCCTGGGGGCCGAGCTGCCGGGCCGCCCACAGGTCGATCTCCCACGCCTCGTCGTCGGCCGGCCACTCCCCCCGGGCCATCGCCACCAGTTCGCGGTCCGAGTTGCCCCGCACCAGCACGGCCCTGTCGCCCAGGGCCCGCAGCCGGTCGAGCACCTCCACGGGCTGGGGGCCGGCCGCGTGGTCCCCGGTGACGACGATCAGGTCGGCGGTCATGACGTCGGGCTCGGCCAGCACCGCTTCGAGCGCGGGCAGCACGCCGTGGATGTCGGACAGAACAGCGACGCTTGCAACCATGGGGGGCCTTTCCGTGGGATCACGAGCTCCGCCGGCCGTGCGCCGGACGGCGGGAGGACGAGGCGGACTCAGTGGACTTCGTCGGTCACTTCCAGTGTGAAGGCCGACAGCACATCGGTCATGCGCTTCAGGACGACGTCGGAGTCCTCCCCCTCGATGTGCACATGGCCTACACACGCGTTCGACGCGCGTGGGGGGTCGAGGCGATCACCCGCGGACGCGGTGAGTTCACCGGAGATCACCCCCGGGAGGGCCAGGAGTTCCTCCAAGGGCGAGATCTTCGAGACGATGCCCCGGCGGGCCGGCAGGAGCAGGTCGCCCACCGAGCGCGCCAGGGTGTACGCCAGGGCCGGGCGGCGCCCCACGTACAGGTCCGCGACGGCGGCCATCATGTCGAAGCCGCGGGACAGGCCGTGGTTGTCCGGCAGTGCTGCTCCGCTCAGCCGTGCGGCGATCTCGCCCATGACGAACGAACCGTCCGGCCGCAGGAAGAACTCCGCGTGCAGGTACCCGTCGCGGTAGCCGAGCGCGTGCGCGACGCGCCGTGCGACCTCGCGCCCGTCGAGGGGTTCCCGTTCGTGCGGTGCCAGGGTGATGTCGGCGTTCATGGCTCCGCTGAGAGTGTCCAGCATGGGTGCGGGGTTGACGGCGATGAACGCGTCCAGCACGTCACCGGCGTGCAGCAGGGCACACAGCTGGTGCTCGGTCCCCCGTACGTACTCCTCGACGATCCACGTCCGCTCCGGCCGGCTCCTGAGTGTCCGGTCGATGGCGGCGAGGTCGCCGGGACGGACCTTCCAGGTGTCCACGGAGGACCCGGAGAGGGCGGGCTTGACGACGACCGGCCATCCGTGGCCCGCCGCGAAGTCCGCCACCTCCGCCGCCGAGGTGACGACCCGGAACCGCGCGGCCGGCAGGCCCGCGTCGGCGAACAGCTCCTTCATCGCCGTCTTGTCCGTGGCCCGGCGGACCTGCTCCGGTGAGAGGTGGGGCAGCCCGGCGGCCGCGGCGAACCGGTGCGCCGAAGGCTGCGCCGCCTCGTCCGGGTTGCAGAAGTACGCCGGCTGCAGGCCGAGTTGCGCGCGCCACGCCCGGAAACGGGCCGCCTCCCGGGCCGGCGGCGCGTCCTCGTGCAGGACGAAGACGGGCCGGTCGTCCGGCGCGCCGACCGGTGAGCCGGACGGGCGCAGCAGGACGGTGTCGATGTCCGGCCGGTCCAGGACGTGACGCGTGAACCGGCGGCGGCGGCTCAGCACCAGCGCCAGTACGGGGCGGTCGCTCCGGGTGCCGGGGGCGGGGGCCGTCATCGCCCGCCCCCACTCAGCTTGTGGTGTTCGGCCAGCAGGCGCGCCAGGTCATGGACCACGTCGGGCCTGCCCGAGATGTCGATCCTCGTGTGCCGCCGGGACCGCCGGTGCAGGACCGTGCCGCCCCGCGCCCGGACCAGGGCGTGGCCCGCCGCCGTGTCCCACCAGGGAAGTGACACCGCGATGTGGGCGTGCAGCGCGCCGGTCGCGACGCGGAGGAGGTCGCACGCGGCCGAGCCGGTCCGGGCCACTTCGTACCGCCGGCCGACCAGGCCGAGGATCGCGTGTGCTTCGTCGAGTTCCTCGGCTCCGTAGGGCAGGGCGACGGCCACCCGCGCGGCGTCACCCGCGAGGGGCGGGGCATCCGTGCAGTGACCGTCCGGCGAGCCGTCGAGCAGGGCCATCCACTGCCCGTCGGCCGGCCGGACGATGGCGGCGGCCAGGCTCCGGGTGCCGGACACCGCCGCGACGCTCACCGCGTAGTGGGGCGATGCGCGGACGAAGTTGGCGGTGCCGTCGAGCGGGTCGACGATCCAGGTCACACCGGTGTGACCGGCGCGGTACCCGGATTCCTCGGCGATGACGGCGTCTCCGGGCCGGGCTTGCCGCAGCCGGCCGGTGATGACGGATTCGGCCCGCAGGTCCGCTTCCGTCAGCAGGTCGTGCGCGCCCGTCTTCTGTCTGATCCGGTAGGTCCGGCGGGCCACGGCGTTGATCTCCGCCGCCGCCTGCCGGGCCATCGTGATCGCGAGCGTCTCGATCTCCGTCACGGTCGTCCCCCCGCCCGGCCCGTGCCGCGCAGCCGGTCCTCCAGCAGTTCGATCACCTGGTCGAGCCGGGACTCGACCTCGGTCTCGGTGTCCCCGCGTACGGTCACGGTCGCCGCCGCCTGGTTCCAGCCGGCCGGCTCGGGCATGAGGTCGCCGACCCGGAAGCGCAGTTGTGTGTCGATGATCCAGTCGGCGTCCGGCGGTGTCAGGTCGGTCTCCAGCCGTCCGGCAGGGGCGTAGACCAGGGCGTAGCCGGTCAGGTGCGCCGCCGGGGGTGCGGGGCGGACGATCTCGTCGCCCAGCTGGGCCCGGATGGTCACTTCGTCGAGGTTGACGCCCGTACGCGAACGGAAGCCGGGGATGATGCCCCCGCCGCCGGGCCGGCCGCCGATCTCGCAGAAGCACACCTCGTCGTCGTCGAGGAACACTTCGAGATGGGTGACTCCGCTGAAGTCGGGGTAGCAGGCCAGCACGTCGCGGTTGAACCGCAGGAGCCGGTCCAGCGTCCTGCCGGGACCGACGGCGACGTCGCGGAAGGCTTCCAGACGGCGGTAGGACGTCGTGTCCTGCACGCTGCGCCCGGCTGTGGCGGCGAGCGGCACCCCGTCGCGGACCACGCTGTCGATGTGGAAGAGCCGGCCGCCGATGCGTTCCTCGACCTCGTATCCGGTCAGGTCCTCCCGCGCCGAGGCGAGGAGCCGGTGCAGGGCGTCCGCGCCGTCGAGGAAGGTGATGTCGGCGGAGCTCTCCCCCCGGCGGGGTTTGACCACCACACGGCCGTGCCGGCGCAGCAGCCGCTCGGCGTCCGCCTCGGTGAAGGGCGCGAAGTCGGGGACGCGTATGCCGTGCTCCCGCAGGTGCTCCTTCATCGTCACCTTGTCGCGGTAGCGCAGGACCTGCTGCTCCGTGGGTCCCGGGACGCCCAAGCGGTCCCGCAGTCCGCCGGCGGTGAGCAGGAGGCCCTCGCTGAGGGCGACCACTCCCTCCAGGGAGCGTCCGGAGGCGGTGTGGTGGAAGAGTGCCGCGGCGTCGAGCAGGGCGCCGTCACCGCGCGGGACGCCGACGACCGCGGCGAGCTCGTCTCCGCGGGCCTGATCGACCTTGCGGATGTCGGTGATCAGCCGTACGCGGTTGCGGTCCGCCGGCAGGAAGGGGCGGCCGTCGGTGTCCCGGTAGTAGCGGTACCCGATGTGGTCGACGACGAGGACCTCCCTGACCCGGTCACTCATCGCGGCAGTACTCCGCGTACCTGGCGGCCAGTTCCACGGCCGCTTCCTCGACGTCGGCCAGCGCGAGTTCCTTGCAGTGGTAGCCGAGTTCCGCGCGCATGATCTCCACGGACTCCTCGGTGAATTCCACCCGGCCGTCCTCCTCGATGCGCGCGATCCCGTCATGGCGCTGGCCGTCGACGTTGATCTCCACGGCGGCCCGTTCGCTCAGCCCGGGCGGCAGGTCGAGTTCCGTGCCCTCCGGGGTGATGCGCACCGGGTAGCCGCCGGGCAGCCCGTGCCAGCCGGGTGCGTGGATGGTCGCGGTGGTGCCGGTGGCGAGTGGTTCGAGCACGCTGAGGGCCGAGGCGGCGGTCATCATCTGCCCCTCCCGGCCGCCGGTCCGGCGGTAGTCGGTCCTCATCCGGTGGAACAGGGTGTCCACCGGCAGCTCGGCGGTGACGTCGTCAGCCCCGCGCCGGAAGGTCAGGTCGAAGGCCGCGCCGCCGCTGTCGCCGGTGCGGGATATCCGGTGGCTCACGAAGTGGTGCGCCACGAAGCGGGGCTGGACGGCGGACGGTGCGCAGCCGAGGTGCTCCGCGGCGATCGCCGCCAGCGCGGGCACCGAGTTCGCCACGTTGCCGATGCCCAGCCGGGGGCTCAGGCCGGCTCCGCGGAGGGCCGGGTGCACGGCGTCCGGGTAGGCCGCGTTCACCACGGTGGCGTCGCTGCCGGCGGCCCGTACCGCCTTCATGAGTTTGAGCACCGGCTCCAGGTGCATGGGCAGCCACGGACCGAAGTGGGCGGCGCTGAGGCGTGCGAACCGGTCGGCCGGGAGCTGGGAGATCACGTGCCAGGACTGCCTGCTGGCCGCCGCGAAGATGATGTCCGGGGCGAACCCGGCGATGGCCTCCGCGGTGCCGGCCACGTCGTCGAGGTCCCGGACGAGGGGTTCGACCGGACAGGCCCTGCCCAGCTGGGCGGCGGAGAGGGAGACCATGTTGGCCGTACGGACGACGGTGTCCTCCGTACGGCCGAGCAGTCCCAGGTGCCGGGGCTGGGCCGATCCGGCCAGTCCGTGCAGCACGCGGACCGCGAGGTCGCCGCAGCCGACGACGAGGATGCGGACGGGACGGCCGTCGTCCCGGGGGGAGTGGTGCTGTGTCATCGTCGCTCGCCCTTCGTTCATGACGGCTGCCCGGTCAGGCGGGGAACCAGCCGGGAGGTGTTGGCGGCCAGCTTGTCGAGGGGTGCGAGGTCCGCGAACCCGGCCAGCCAGCTGTCGGCCTCGACGGTGTCCCAGTGCGGGTAGTCGGAGCCGAACAGGACGGAGTCCGCGCCCAGTTGGCGCACCGCCCAGGTCACGTGCTCCTCCCCCGGGTCGGGCACCACGGCGAAGTGCTCGCGGAAGATGTCGGTGGGGTTCACCGCTCCTCCGGAGAGCCGCTTCGTGTGGCTGGTGAGGCGTCCCAGCACGCTGGGGATCCAGGCGATGCCGGACTCCAGCATCACCACGTTCAGGCCGTCGGGCAGGCCGTCGGGCCGTGTGACGAGGTCGGCGAGGGCGATCATGTGCTCGCCCATGTGTCCGAAGGCGTGCGTCATGGCGTAGTCCTCGTACGCCTCGGCCAGGGGGGACCACTGGTAGCAACCGGTGCCTCCGTGGACGAACAGCGGCAGCCGGAGCCGGGCCGCCGTCTCCAGCAGCGGTGTCACCGCCGGGTCGTTGAGCCGTACGGAGGGGGTGCGGCCGGTCGGCCTGACCACCACGCCGACCAGGTTCGGGTCGTCCGCGTACCGGCGCAGGGTTTCCTCACTCCACCCGGGGTCCTCGACGGACGCGAGGAAGGCCCACTTCAGCGAGAGCGAGGACCGGGCACAGGACCGCGATGCGAGCCGGTTGTAGCCGTCGAGCAGCCGCAGGCGGGTCTCCGGGTCGGCGACGGCCTGGACCGACAGGCCGACGAAGCCGGGCTGGAGCACGGCCGCCGCGATGCCGTGCTTGGTCATGAAGTCGGCACGGTCCCCGTCCTCCCCGGGGCCGATGAGGTGACCGAGGCCCTTGGGGTTGCCGTGACCGGGGCCGCTCGGCCGGGGGAAGAGCCGGTCGCCGAGGCGCAGGCGCGTCACCCGGTCCTCGGTGACCACCTCGGGGGCTTCGGCGGGGAGGAATCCGATGTCCGTCCAGAGCTCGGGCAGGTGGTCCGTGAAGTGGGTGTCGCAGTCGTACAGGTGGGTGTTCGTCACGGTTCTCTCCGTCTCCTTCGTGGGATCAGGTGTGCGTGCGGCCGCGGCCCGCGCCCGGCGTCAGGTGCTCTCCCCCGGCGAGCCAGTCGAGCCCGTCCGCCATGTCGAGTCCCAGCTCGTCCGCGACGCGCCGCACCAGGTCGGGGGTCAGCTGCCGGGGTGAGAGCCCGGCCAGGGTGCGGCGGGCGCCGTCGTCGAGGGCTCCGGGCTCGTTCAGGAGCCGTTTGGTGATGGGGTACCAGTGGCCGCGGGCGATCAGCCTGGCGTGGGCCAGGGAGGTGGCCGCGGCGAGGACGTGCCCGAGTGCCCCCACCTCCTCCCCCGCCGCGGCGTGGTCGACCGCCAGCAGCAGGGCGCACGAGGCGCGCCCCCGCCACCACGGCACGGCGGTGCGGACGAGCGCGGCCGGGCAGGGCGGAGGGGCGAGTTCACCGTGCACGGGCGCCGAGAGCGCCACTTCGCTGAGGAGGATGTAGGACGGCACGCCGCTCGCGGTCTTGGGATACGCGTGCAGCGTGAACGTCCCTGCGGCCGCCCGTTCCTCCTCCCGCCTCACCTGCGCCAGGGGGCGGAAGCAGACGTCGATCCTGGGCGAGGCGGGGATGGAGAGCTCCGCCTCCTGCAGGGGGTGGCCCTCGTTGGCGGTGGCGTATTCGAGCGGGTCGTCGGGGCCGTGGTCCGCCGGCAGCAGGGCGCGCAGTTCGCCGGGGGCCGGGAGCTCGTCGACGTACGCGAGGAGGTCCCAGTCGCTGTCGGGCCGGGTGGGTTTGCCCCGGGCGCGGGAGCCCCCGACGCGGAGCGACCGTACGGTGGGAAGGCGGGCCAGGCCGTCGGCGACCTGCCGGACGACGGGGGGAAGCTCGGGTGGTGTGAGGCTGTGGGTGGTCACGATCACTCTCCCTGGGCGGCGTGGATCCGGCCGTCGAGGTACGCGGCGGCCGGCCGGCCGTGTGCGGTGGAGGGAAGCCAGTGCAGCAGGTCGGCGGAGCACTCCTCGATCAGCGCGAAGGTCTCCGGCTCCGCCTTCGCGGTCCGGCCGAGCAGGTCTTCCGCCTCCCGGAGCAGTCGCGGGCCCCGGGCGCCGGCGGACCGGGCGGCGTCGACGTTCCGTCCGAGGTTCTTCACCTCGTGCAGGACGCGTCCGTCGGCGGCCAGGGCGCTGATGAGGAGGTGCTCGACCGCCAGGCGGAGCAGTACGGAGGCGTCGAGCGGCATCCCGTCGGCATGGGCGGTCATCGCCTTCCGCCGGAAGTGCACCGCCGTCAGGTACGTGGTGGCGCAGTGGAACGCGGGCAGCCAGCGCAGCCGCATCCGCTCCCGCCAGCCGGCCACCACCCGTTCCCCGTGCACGATCCGGCCGCTGCGGAGCCGGGCGAGCAACCGGATCTCCAGGATGTCCAGGACGGGTAGTTCGAGGTCGGGTGTGAGCGGGTCCCGGATGCGGGACATGCCCTCGGCGAGGCCGGCCAGGTCGGCCATCCGCTCGGGACGCAGGACGTCGAGGGTGATGACCGGGTCGTCTTCGTACAGGTAGTTCCGGGCAAGGCTCATCGGACGGAGCACCGGTTGCCGGGGGCCGTCCGCCGGTGGGGCCCAGTCGGCCGGCGCGTCGATCACCAGCACGTTGACGTTGGAGCCGCGCATGGCCACCCCTTCGGCGGTGGATCCCGCGAGCAGGACGCCGCTTCCGGGGGGCCAGCAAAAGCGCCGGGCCAGCAGGTTCACGAGGTGGTCGGTCATGAGTGCCTCATCTCCGGTATCCGGCGGGCCGACCGGATGAGCAGCACGGCCGGCACGCCTGCCAGGCCGCCCAGGGCGGCGACGAGGAGTGCGGTGCTGGTGGAGGTCGCCCCCGCGAAGGCGCCCGTGACGGAGTACGAGATCGGCACGAGCACCTGGGACAGCGCCCAGTCGATGCCGAACATGCGGGCCACGAAGGCGCGGGGAACGGCGGTCTGCAGGAGTGCGCCCCACAGGACCGCCGAGACGGCGAGGGCGGCGTTGATCACGAAGCTGCCGATCAGCGCGGGCAGGAGCGACGCGTGGAAGGTGAAGCCCACCAGCCCGCCCGCCATCACCCCCCAGGCGAGGTACAGCGAGAACAGTGACCGCCCGCCGAGCGACTTCCCGCCGACGGCGAGCGCGCCGGCGATCTGCCCGACCCCGCCGACGGCCAGGACGAGGCCGTAGGTGCCGGCGCCCCTGGCCATGTCGTTGTGCAGCACGTAGGGGACGAGGACGTTCCACGGCCCCATGACGCAGACGACGGTCACCGCGCCGGCGGTGAAGGCGTACAGCAGCCACTTGTGCGCCCAGAGGTAGCGCAGGCCGTCGACGCTGTCCGCCAGCAGGCCGGTGGCCGTCTGCTGGTCCTGTGGCCGGCGCTCGGCCCCGACCGCGAGCAGGAAGCCGAACGACACGACGAAGGTGGCCCCGTCGAGGACGAACACCCATTCCGCGCCGGCCGTGGCGACCAGCGCGCCGCCCGCGACCGGACCGATGAGCCGCCACATCAGGGGGCGTACGACCTGGTCGGCGGCGTTGGCGCCGACCAGGTACTCGGCGGGGACCAACGACTGCACCATGGTGTTGAAGGCCGGGACGAAGGCCGCCTCGGCGGCGGAGAACACGGCCAGTCCCACGAGCAGGTGCCAGGTGGCGAGCAGGTCGAGCATGCCCAGCAGGCCGATGGCCGCCAGGACGAGCGCCCGCACGAGGTCGCCGGTCAGCATCACCAGCCGTGCCCCGTACCGGTTGACGCACGCTCCGGCGACGAGCGCCACGGGCAGGGCGGTCAGCGCCATCACGACGCCGATGGTGGCGAGGGCCGCGGTGGTGTTGCTGAGCGAGAGCACCAGCCACGGCAGGGCGACGAACATCATGCCGTCGCCGAGGAGCGAGAAGGCGAACCCGGCCCACAGGAGCCGGAAGTTCCTGTCGCGGAACGGCTGGAACTGGGGCCGGTCCGCCACGCGTGCCAGCAGGGCCGTCCGGCGTCCTTGCGTCACGCGCTGCCCCCTGCCTCCCCGGACAGCTCGAACAGGCAGTGCCAGTGGAACGATCCGGCTGCCGCGTGCTCGTGGTCATGGGCCATGAGCAGCGCCGCGGGATGGTGCAGGGAGATCAGTCCGGCCGCGTCGCAGTAGTGGTGAGGGTGGACCTTGTCGTCGGTCGCATCCGGTTGCACAAACGTTCCTTCACCGACTTCGACACCCTTGCCGAAGTGGTGGTTGCGGTGTGACAGCATCGTCACCTGGTACAGGCCGCCCGGCTTCAGGACCCGGTGGATCTCGCGGACGGTGGCCCGTACCGCCTCGCGGTCGCCGTGGTAGATCGCGTTGTACGCCAGTACGTAGTCGAAGTGGTCGTCCTCGTAGGGCAACCGGTCCATGGGACCGACCCGGAGGTCGACGTCCACACCGGCTTCCCCGGCCGCCGCCCGGGTGTGCTCGACGGCGGTGGCACTGGCGTCCACGGCCCACGTGTCGAATCCGGACCGGGCGAGGAAGACGGCGTGCCGGCCGACGCCGCAGGCGAGGTCGAGGACCCTGCGGACCCGGCGCTCGCGGAGCAGGTCCACGGTGCCGGCGACCCAGGGGTCCACCGTGGACCAGTCGGCGCGTCCCCCGCTGGTCTTCCACACCTCGTCCCAGTGGCGGTGCGCGGTGGTGCTGTCCGTGGGCGTGTGCTTCATGCCTGCTCCCGGGAGTCGATGAGTTCGCGGCCGAGGTCGGTGACGGAGGAGGCCCCGAGCAGGGCCATCGTGTGGTCCAGCTCTTCCACGAGGGACCGCAGCACGCCGGCCACCCCGTCCCTGCCGCCTGCGGCGAGACCCCACAGCACCGGCCTGCCGACGAGTACGGCACGTGCTCCGAGAGCCAGTGCGGAGGCGATGTGCGTTCCGTTGCGGACGCCGGAGTCGAACAGGACCGGCACGCGGTCGCCGACGGCCGCCACCACGCCCGGCAGCGCGTCGACAGCCGCCACGTGGCGGTCCGACTGGCGGCCGCCGTGGGTGGACACCTGGATCGCGTCCGCCCCCGCGTCCACGGCACGGACGGCGTCCTGCGGGTGCAGGATGCCCTTGACGACCAGCGGGAGCCGGGTGCGTGAGCGCAGCTCCGCCAGGTCGTCCCAGGACACGGCGGGATCCGGGAACACCTCCGCCAGCAGCTCTTCGGCGGTCAGGGAGGGCGTGTGGCGCCTGCGGTGCTCCAGGAGGTCGGCGAAGCAGGGGTCCCGCACGAGCGCCGGCGGCGCGGCGTCGAACCGCCGGAACCCGTTGCGCGCGTCCCGCGTGCGGCGGCCCACCAGCGGTACGTCCACGGTGCACACCAGCGCACGCGCGCCGGCCTGCTCGGCCCTGCGCACCACCGACCAGCTGACAGCGCGTTCGCGCAGCAGGTACACCTGCTGCCACAGCGAGTCCGGGGCGACGTCCGCGACCTCCTCGACGGAGCGCGAACCGAACATGGACAAGGTGAAGCCGAGGTCCAGCGACGTGGCCGCGGCGGCCGTGGCGCGCTCGGCCTCCGGGTGGCACAGGGCCTGGAGTCCCATCGGGGTGACGAGCAGCGGCGCGGCCAGCCGCTGCCCGAACAGTTCGATCCCGGTGCTGCGTTCCGAGACGTCACGCAGGACCCGGGGCGTGAGGGTCAGGGCGTCCAGGCGCTCGACGTTGCGCCGCGTCCCCGCTTCGTCCCCGGCGCCGCCGGCGCAGTAGTCGAAGGCCGCCTCGGTCATCAGGGCCCGGGCCCTGATCCGGTCCGCTTCCGCCCCGGTCGCCGCGTCGGTCAGCGACTCGGGCTCGGGAGGGAGCCGGCGGGCCGTGTGCGGCCGGTTGCCCGCCTCCGGGCGGGCGGGCGCCGGCTCCTCCTGGCGGACGTGGCTCCGCTCGGCGAGTTCGAACAGCCTCTCCACGCTTGCCAGCTCCGAGGAGACCGCGTCCAGGCGCCGGGAGGCCATCAGCTCGTGCAGCACCCGGGAGGTCTGCGCCACCAGGCTGCGCATGACGACGTTCGCGAAGAGCACGGTCACCGGGCCGTGCGCGGCGAAGGCCTCGGCATCGGTCCCGGGCAGGACGGTGGGCGCCAGGACCATGGGGCGGATCGGCGCGACCTTCTCCACGACGGGCAGCAGCTGGTCGGCGCTGGCCCGGTTCGCCTGGGCGAACAGGGCGTCCGCGCCTGCGGCGGCGTAGCGGCGCAACCGGTCGACGGCCGCGTCGGGCCCGTGCCCGGCGACCAGGGCCTCGGTCCTCGCGATCACCTGGATCGAGCGGCGGGCGGCCACCATGGCGGAGATCCGGCCGGCGAAGACCCCGGGATCCATGAGCTCCCGGCCGCCGAACCGGTCGTCGAGCGAGTTGCGTTTGGGGAAGAGGTTGTCCTCGACGCAGATGGCGTCGGCACCCGCCTCCTCGTAGAGCTTGGTCGCCAGTACGGCGAGCTCGTCGGAGCCCCGGCCGGTGTCGGCGTCGACGTAGATGGGCAGGGTGGTCGCGGCCCGCACGGACCGGATGATGCCGGCGATCTCGTGCGGCTCCAGGATCTCGCGGTCCGGGACCCCGCGGCTGGTGGACATCTCCAGGCTCCCCAGCCACAGGACGTCCGCGCCGGCTTCCTCCGCCAGCAGTGCGGTGATCGGGCTGTGCACACCTATGCCGATGCGCAACTCACTCATAAGGCGACCTCATTCCGGCCGGTGTCGCTCGTGCGGAAACTGGCGGTGAACCTGCGGGTGATCTCAGCCGGGTGGAACGGCACCCGGGGCGGCGGCGGTCCGGAATCGGCGGCCGTGCGCACATGGATGAAGCCGGTGCGCCGCCCGCCCAGCGCTTCGGCGAGCGCGGCGGAGAGGGCACCGCCGTCGGTGACGGAAACCACCGTCGCGTACCCGGCGGCACGTGCCGCCGTGACGAAGGAGAAACCCGGGGCGGGGGTTCTCTGGCCACCGGTGCTCTCGTAGACCTCGTTGTCCAGAACGACGTGGACCAGCGTTCCGCGTGCCGTCGGGGCGAGCGCCATCCCGGAGAGTCCCATGAGGGCGTTGCCGTCACCCTCCACCGCCATGGCCGCGCTTCCGGCCCGCCGGGAGAACCCGATGGCCAGGGGGAGCGCGAGCCCCATGCTGCCCATCATGTAGAAGTTCTCCCTGCGGTCCTTCAGGGCGTAGAGCGCGCGCGGGTTGAGCCCGTTGCCGATGAACACGGCCGCTTTGCCGGCTTCGGCCGCCCGGGCGATCCGGGCGAGTGCCTCGTCCCTGGTCAGCACGGGGACTCACGCTCCTTCCGGTGCGCACAGCACCGCGACGGGGCGGCGGACGTCGGCCGCTGTCCTGCGGGCGGCGCGCAGCTGCGCCGCGACCTCCGCGGTGTCGCCGAACCGGCAGCGCAGCACCGGGATGCCGAGCGCCTCGAGTACGGCCGGGGCCGGTTCGCCGATGACGTTGTGGTGGGGCACGTCCTGTCCGTCATGGCCCGCCCAGGACACCAGCAGCACCAGCGCTGTCCGGTACACCAGTGCCAGACTGGTCAGGGCGTCGATGCAGGTGCCCAGGCCGGCGCTCTTCATGAACACCAGCGGTGTCGCGCCCGCCAGGTGGGCGCCCACCGCGAGTCCGACGCAGTTGTCCTCGCGGGTGCCGGGCAGATAGCACTCCCCCGCGCGCTCGTGCCGTTCCAGCGCGCCCAGGAATCCGTGGAGGTAGGAGTCCGGCACGCCGGTGATGAAGTCGTACCCGGCGGCGAACATCTCCTCGACGAGTACGGAGTTCTCCGTCACCCGCTGTGTGGAAGTCATGATCACGACAATTTCTCCAGTGTGCCGGCGATGGGCGTTGACCGGTGGGCAGGGGTTTCGGGTCCGGCCGCCGGAGCCGCTGCGGGTTCCTCACCTGCCGCGGCGCGCTCCATCCAGGGGGCGAGGTGCCCGCGGAGGTCCTTGACCCAGATGTCGCGTACGGCTCCGCAGCAGCCTCTCCACTTCTTGCTCCGCTCGTAGCCGAGGCCGTAGTCGATCAGCCGCACGCCCTCCTTCTGCGCGGTGCGCACCGGGGAGTAGAACATCGCGTCGAAGTACGTCCTGCGGGAGGCGGGGTTCTCGTAGTCGAACCCGCACCAGAACACGTGCCATTGGTCGCCGTGGCCGATGAAGAGGCTGAAGCCCACCACGTCGCCGTCGGCAGTGGTGCTGTGGAACAGCCGGAGGCGCTCGGCGGGGAACAGCGACGTCAGCCTTTCCAGCCGGGACCGCTCGACGTCTTCGGTGCTGTAGCCCCCGTACTTGTCGATGAGCGCCAGCCGCAGCCTCAGCTCGGTCGCGCCGAGCCGGGCCGCGTCCGCCGGCGCGGTGCGGACCCCGGCGAGAGCGAGGTCGCGCACGTCCCAGCGCACTTTCTGGCGGCTGGTCTTGGTGAGTCCGGCGACGTAGTCGTCGAAGGAGCCGGGCGGGACGTCGAGCACGGACCGGACGGTTCCCCGCACGCGGTGCCAGGCCGGTTCGGCGGCGAGCGCGGCCGGCAGGACGGTTCCCGCGGCGTACAGGACGGCGGTGCATGCCACGCCGGCGTCCCGTGCCCAGTGCGTGACGGCGGCCAGCAGGTCCCGGGTGCGCTCGACGGCCGGTTCCCCGGCCGTCACCACGTCGGCGTCGTAGCCGGGCTGGACGATCGCGAGGCACGGGAACCAGGCTGCCCGGTCCGTCCGGCCGACGGGACGCGTCCGGCGCTGGTCGGGGAAGACCGGCGGGTCGCGGAAGAGCAGGTCGTGGACGTTGAAGGACTCGTAGCAGTGCGGGTCCTCGATCAGGTAGCCGGTGGTCGCGGCGACCGTGACGCCGTCCTCCACCAGCCTGAACCAGTACCCCGTGCCCGGCGGGCGGTCCCCCATCATCCTGAGCCAGGCGGGTGAGGTCAGGAACGTCCGGTCCGGCCACTGCGGGGGGAGGGTCTCGTCGACGACGAGCGTCCGGGCGGCCGTTCCCCGCCGGGCGGTTCCGCCGGGCCCCGCCGGGCGTGCCGGCGCCGTGCGCATGTGTGCTGCGGAACCTTTCACCGCTTCTCCCACCGGACGGGGCACGTGCCGGTCAGCGGCCGGCCGTCGACGTCTGGGAAGTACTGCTTCCACTTATGTGTCGTGGAGCCCTTCCCGTCACCGGAATCCGCGAGGAGGGGAACGTCCTCATAGGCGGCCAGACTTCGGCGGATGCGCTTCTTGGCGGCCCGTCCGGCCGGGGTGGATCCATTGATGGAGCGGAATACCGTCCTCGATTGCATTCCTATCACCAGGCATTCTCCGAGCGTCCGGCTGCGCCGGGGTCCGTACGCCGGACAGGTCCCGAAGGTGAAAAGCGTTTCCCCGCCGAAGGTGAATTCCCACCGGGGGTCCTCCGGGTCGTCCGGGACGTCCGGTGGCTGCGGGGCCCGGTCGTACGCGTGCAGGGCCGACAGGATGCGCCAGAACATGGTGCGGTACCAGGCGAATACGCGTCCGGGATCCGGCGGACCGACCATGAGCAGGAGCGACATCCGCTCGTCCGGGAGGTCGCGCTGGATCGCGATGAAGTCCTCCAGATCGCACGCGACGGCTTTCGCTTCGGATCGGAAGTCCTCGTTCAGATCCCAGTACGTGTAATGGTTCGTCCCCCTGCTCTCCCCGATGGCGCCGAAATGGCAGGGGTACGGCGAAGGGAGCGTCGCGAGAAGCGTTTCATGGATCCGCTGCTGTTCTTCCGCGGCCCAGCGCGGCACGGTTCCCGGTGCCGTGCGTCCGCTCGTCCGGAGCCGCGATGCGCCCGTCTCACCCATGGGTGCTGCCGGCCGGTGTCAGCGCGGAGGCCGTCTCGGCCCCGGGGTGGACGAGCGGCGGAAAGTACTGCGAGGTCGAGAGCACGGCCCGGGACCAGGGGTCGACGTCGATGCCGTACCCCAGCAGCGAGGTCCACAACCGGTGCACGTCCAGGGGCGGATCGTCCGGGGTGAAGCTCGAAGTGAGCGCCCGGCGCACGAGCAGGTCCGCGGCGCCCTCCAGGCTCTCGGCGAAGCGCGTGACGAGGTCGTCGGCCAGCGGGCCGCCGCCGGGCACCGCCAGGTCCTTGGACAGGCCCTCCGCGAGGGAGGCCGCCCTGGACGAGGGCACCAGCTCCCAGAGATGCGCGATCACACCGCGCCTGAACTGGTCACGCACCTGGAGGAAGCCCCGGCCCTCCCGCGCGCCCGGAGGCCGGTCCAGCAGGTCGGCCAGCACCCGCGCTCCGGGAGTGGCCGGCCGGGTGTGGCTCTCCGGCAGGTCACTGCGGCCGAGGTTGTTCCACTCCCGCACGAAGAACGTCCGCCAGTCCAGCTCGGCCTCCTCGGGACTGTCCGAGGCGTGCAGCAGACCGAGGATCGTGTTGACGGCGCCGAAGCGGCGGCGGAGCGAGGCTTCCGCGGCCCGTTCCAGGGGGCCGGAGCCCTTCATCTCGGTGAACCGCCGGTGGATGCCGGGCGATCCGCGCAGCAGCACCGCCAGCGAGGGTCCGAGACCGTACAGTGCGTCGATCGCACGGTAGCGGTACGTACCGAAGTGGATCCTCTTGCTCGCCAGGTCGTCGTAGATGGTGTCCAGCAGGAGGCTTCCCGGCTGCACGACGCGGGCGGCGACTTCTTCGCAGCCGGTGCTCAGTAGTTCGTCGACGATGCGGCGCCCCAGGCCCCGGATGAAGGAGTCCGGGCTCAGCACCACCACTAAACTGCGGGACCAGTCCACCGTTTCGAGTTCCTTTCACGCATGCATGAACGGCTTCTACGAGGCACGTGTTCTGCTGGCATGTGAAGCGGAATTAGCAGGTCGGACATACCGGATCACGATGGCTGCTATCGGCGAGTCGTCTCTCGGCGCGGCCGGTGAGGAATTCGCGGAGGAGTTGCATCTTCCTCCGCGCCACTGTTCGCGAACCCCCACGCGACGGGAGCTTCGCTTTCACCGGGCCGCCATCCACATTTCGTTGGATGTGCCAGCCACCGATAACAAGCTAAGTAGCCCTTCCGGGAGCGTCAACGAATGAGGAGGGCGATCGAGGCAGACAAGCCACCACGCCTCAGGGAAGCCCTCCGTCCGGTTTGCCCGGGCTTCGTCCGGTGTCAACCGGAGATTCACTCACCGTCAGGCCGCGGGGTGAGGTGATCTTCGCTCACCATTGCCCCGATTTCCCAGGGTTTGGAAGCTCGAACAGTTGACGACTGAATATGCGCTGTAAAGAGCGCGTAACCCTCGCCGTATGGGCGCTCCATCCCTTTCACCCAGCTTTAGGGCTTGGTGTCCCCTGGCCGCAATGGAGCGGTGCCGAAGAGCACGGCCGTGGCCCCCCGACCCCTTCCTGACGAGGTGGCACGGCCCGTCCTCCCGCCGGGCCCGCGGACCGGGAACGGGCCGAGGGCCCGGATCCGGACACCTCGCGTACGCGTTTCTGCATCGGTTGCGGCATATGTGCCCGGCCTCATGCCCGGGAGATCGCCTCGCACAGGTTGCCGGCAACAGGGCCGATTCTGTCGGGCATACGGGGTCGGTGTCGGGGTACGGCCGTGCTGTCCCGGCGCCGCCTGTGTCATCGTGAGCCCGGCAACCAGCCCACCCCGTACACCCGCGCCTCGGCCCGGGGCCGGCACTGCTTGCGGCGCCTCGCGACACGGCAGCCGTCGGGCCCCCAAGCCGTCGGCGTACGGCGCGGACCCGCGGAGGACGAAAGCACGGTCGGCCACCCGGGGCGCGTGGCGGTGGCCGTCGGCACTCGGCCCCTCGGGCGGGGCACAATTGCCGGTCCTGTGGTGTCACCGATGAGCGGATCGGTGCTGCGAGAGGGGTGAGCGTATCGAGGACACATACGTCGAGGGCGTGGGCGCCGGTGAGTTCGCCGACGGGTCGGCGGTGACGTACGAGCCGCTCCGGGCGCCTGTGGGTCGCCGGGCCATGCGCCGGGCCACGGGAGTGACGTGCCGCGGAACCCGCCGGCCTGCGGACCGCGCACTGCGGCCGAGGGACGCGGTACCCGACGACGACACGTGGCCCATGTTCCGGGCATCACTGCCTGAGTACGTGAGGAGGACGTCTGAGTACGCCGTCCGATGCGGCCCGGATCCACCGCTGCTGGAATGAGCGGCATGATCTTCGACGCATCGCGGCGTGTGAGCATGCAGCACGTCACCCACACCGGCGCGGCCCTCGCCGCGACGCTGCTGCCGCTGGCCGCCGCCGCACTGCTGGCCAGGACGACGGCCGGTGACCCCCTGGCGCCGGTGAACACACTGGTCACCAGCGGCGGGCATCGTGCACGCGTCTCACTGTCGGTGTGGCGGGGATGCGGCAGGACCACGCTGTCCCGATGGAGAGGCGCCACGCCGGTACGCGCATGGTGCGGTCGCAGCATCCCCCACCCGTTGTCACGTGTGGCTTCACGTGCTCACCCGGCCGTTTCGCGGCGCCGGATCATGCAGGCGCGCTGCCGCCACCGGACCCCGACGCCTGCGCGGGAGCCGCGGGCGGATCGGTGAAGGCGCTCGGTCCTGCCTCGGACTCCGACGGACTCGCTGCACCTTCGTGTGGGGCCATGGGGCAAGGATGCCCGGACTTCCCTTCCGCGGAGGCCCGTTGCGGCATGACGTCCGCACGGGCGGGCGGCGCGGCCCCCGGCCGCGGACCTTTTCCGGCGGGCGCGGCCGGTGGCCGACCGCCTACTGCGGCCCCGTCTACTGCGGCTCCGTCGCGATCTGGATCAGGTTGCCGCAGGTGTCGTCGAAGACCGCGGTGGTGACGGGGCCCATCTCCACGGGCTCCTGGATGAAGCGGACGCCGAGGCCACGCAGGCGCTCGTACTCCGCCTTCACGTCGTCGACGGCGAACTGGGCAAGCGGGATGCCGTCCTCGACGAGGGCGTCGCGGTAGGTCCGGGCGGCCGGGTGGCCGGCCGGCTCCAGGAGGAGTTCGGTGCCGCCGGGCTCGTCGGGCGAGACGACGGTCAGCCACCGGTCCTGCTCGCCCACCGGGACGTCGTGCTTCTTCACGAAGCCGAGCACCTCGGTGTAGAAGCGCAGGGCCTTGGCCTGGTCGTCGACGAAGACGCTGGTCAGATGGATCTTCATGGGGTGCTCTCTTCCGGTCCGGAGGTGTCGGGCACGGGCCACCGCTCGGTGATCCGGCGCAGCGGGGCGGTGTTCAGGTCGTGGAACTTGTAGCGGCCCTCCCGCCTGGTCTCGACCAGCCGGGCGGCCTCCAGCACGGCCAGGTGCTGGGAGACCGCCTGGCGCGAGATGCCGAGCTGATGCTTCATGCTCAGGCGCGAGCAGATCTCGAACAGCGTCTGCCCGGACTTCTCGGTGAGCTCGTCGAGGATGATGCGGCGGGTCGGGTCGGCCAAGGCTTTGAAGAGGTCGTCGGCCACCACCCCACCATAGGCAACCGCTCGCTTGCCTATCAAGTCGACGCGCGGCCGAGCGCGGTCAGGCGGCCCCGGGGGGACGCCGGGGCAGCGGCGTGGGCTCCGTGCGCGACGGCCGGCGAGCGGCCGGTCCGCCGGGCTGCGGGCACGGCCGGGCGGTTGGCCGCAGGGTTGCGGGCACGGCCGGGGGTGAGCGGTCGGCTCTCAGTAACGCAACCGGGCGGCAGCAGCCAGGACCGGGGTGGTCACCGCGGTGGCGGCGGCACCGAGCGTGGTGTCGGTCGCCAGGATCAAGCGAACCGTCCTCATGGCCAGGGTGAGCATCTCGCTGCCGCGCCGGCGCACCCCCGCCTCGAATCGGGTGACGGCTTCCGTCGGTGTGGTGGTGCCGTCTGCGACGGCGCTCAGGTTCTCCGCCAGGCAGGCGGCATCGCGGATGGCGGCTCCGGCACCCATGCCGGCGGTGGGGGGTGTCGCGTGGACGGCGTCGCCGAGCGCGGTGATCCGGCCGACGGGCCAGGGCGCGAGGTCGGCCGCGCGGGTGGAGGCGGCGTTGAAGCGGTAGGAGGCCACGCTGTGCGGGTCGGCGCGGGCCATGACCTCGAGTGAACGCGCGGCCCAGCCCCGCTCACGAAACCGGCTCAGCAACCGGGCCTGCAACGCGCCGCCACGCAGGCGGCGGAGGGAGTCGGTCACGGTGGATTCGGGCAGCATGGCGCCCCAGATGTAGGTGGGCTCCGTGGTGACGGACATCCGCAGGTCGGGGGCGTCGAGGGCGGGTTTGCCGACGGGGTCGAGAAAACCGATGTAGAGCGCCGCACCTCGGGGGCCGATGGCCAGCCCCGATCGCGGGCCGAGCCGCTGTTGTTCCCCGGGGCTCAGGTCCCTGACGAGGGTGCGGCCGGAGAACCCGATGATGCCCGCCGGCCTGTTGGTCCGCCCTCCGGCGAGGTGCCGGGCGACCACGGAGTGGGCGCCGTCCGCGCCCACCACCAGATCCGCCGGGACGGGTGCGGCGTCGGTGAACAGCACGCGCGGGGCACCGTCGTCATCATGGTCGACGCCGGACACGGTCCGCCCCAGGTGCAGGTCGTCGCCGACGGCCTCGGCCAGCAGGGTGCGCAGGGTGACGCGGTCGACGTCGACACTGGAGCTGTCGCTCAGATCCGGTCCTTGGCCGAGCAGCCGGCCGCGACGGTCCCACAGCGCGTCCGGCTCGCGCAGCCGCAGCGCCGAGCCCGACGCCAGAAGCCGCTGCATGATGTCCCGCGGCACCAACTCCCGCAGCGCCGACTGCGCCCGCTCGTCGAGGGTGATGTGGTATCCGCCTGTCGCGGTCACATCGGCGTCGCGGTCGAACACCGACACCTCCCATCCGCGGCGGCGCAACCCTGCGCCCAGCGCGAGCCCTCCGATTCCTCCACCGACCACCAGGACACGCATGCCCGTACGTCCTTCACTGTCGCGGTTCGTCTGCACGGGCCCAACAGTGGCACCGGTAGTGGACACGGAGTGGCCACCACCGGTGCCATGATGGGGCGGTGGCGAGCACTTCACAGCGGGCACTGCGGCTGCTTTCCCTGCTCGGATCGGGTCGCCAGTGGCCCTTGCACGAACTGGCCACGGCTCTCGGGGTCAGCGAGCGCACCGTCCGGCGGGACATCGAGACCCTGCGCCGGCTCGACTATCCGGTGCACACCGTCCACGGGCCGGGCGGCGGGTACCGGCTCGGCACTCGGCGCACCCTCCCGCCGCTGGTGTTCGACCACGATCAGGCCCTCGCCGTCGCCGTGGCCTTGCAGACCGCGCCCAGCACGGTGCTGGGCCTGGGGGACGACGCGGCGCGGGCGCTGGTCACCCTTGAGCAGGCCGCGCCCGCCGCGCTGCGGGCGGCCATGGAGTCGGTCCGCCTGACCAGGCTGCACAACCCCTGGGAGTTCATGGCACCGCCCATCGAGCCGACGGCGGTCACCACCGTGGGAATCGCGGTGCGCCGCCGCCACGTCCTCGGCATCGAGACCCTGCGCGCCGACGGATCACGCCCGGGACCCGGTGAGGACGGCTTCCTGCCCGCCCGTCGCGTCGAGCCGCACCACCTGGTCGTCTGGGCCGGCCGGTGGTACCTGGTGGCCTACGACCTCGAGGACGAGCAGTGGCGGGTGCTCCGCGTCGACCGGATGCGTCCGCGCCCCACCACGCAGTGCTTCCCCCCGCGTGAGCTCCCCGGCGACGACCTGGCCCACTTCGTGATGAGCAGTCACGACCGCGGCGACACCCCCGCCGACTGGCCGTGCACCGGCAGCGCCCGCCTCGGTCTGCCGGCCGGGCCCGTTGCGCGTTGGGCACCAGGTGGCTCGGTGGTCGAGTACCTCGACGCCGACCACTGCCGGCTCACGCTCGGCGCCTGGTCATGGGCGGGCGTCGCGGGACTCCTCGCCACCTTCGACACCGAACTCACCGACCTCCACCCGCCCGAACTCGTCCAGGCGTGCCGGCGCCTCATGCACCGGTGGGCCGCCCTTGCGGACACCGGGAACGACCCCGCCCCTCCCTCCTGACGCACTGCCGGTGCTCGGACCGCGGGGCGCGGTGGCCGTTACGGCAGCGACGCCCCGTCCGGCGCGCGGCGGCCTGATTGCCGGGCGGCGGGCCGGGCGGGTCCTCGATCCGGCAGCCGGGCGCGGCACGGGGAGGACGGCGGGCGCGGCCGGGGACGCGACGCCGTGCGCGCCGCGGCTACGGGGTGTCCGGGGCCGTGCCTGACGAGTCGTCGGGCGGGAGCCGCGTGAGCCCGACGAGGACCATCGTCGTCCGGGGTGTCGGCCGGGCATGGGCGGCGCGGACCAGATAGCGCCCCGCCTCCAGGTCGATGCGCTGCCGGTCGAGCTCGTCGAACTCCGCGTCGGGCCCCGGGACGCCGGGCCACCCGGCGTCCAGCAGGACGACCGGGCCCGGCACCTCCCAGTGCACTTCCGCCTCCCACACCGCCGCCCCGAGCGCTTCCTCGGCGCTGCTCAGCATGGCTTCCTCGGAGTCGGCGGCGATCCAGCACACGAAGCAGCCGAGGTCCGGCACATAGGCCGTCGCCCACGGCTCCCCGAGGACCAGGGCCTGTGCGTCTCCGACCGCGATCACACCGAGGTAGCCCTCGACCTCGCAGGCCCTGCCGTAGTCGTCGTCGTTCGTGGCCGACTCGACGTCGCATCCCTGCCACGACGTCAGTACCTTCTCCGGCACCACGATCAGCGGCCCGCCCCCGGACTCGATCCACTCCACCGGCCCGGCCCCGTTCGTGCTCATGAAGGCACGCTACAACGGGGCGAAGGGCCGGCGCCGCGCGGCGGTGGCCCGGACGGCGACACCAGGGTGGAGGAGTCGCGGCAGGCGTCGCCCCGGCCGCCTGTGCAGGCCGGCCGACCGGCACCGCTGTGGCACGGTCCGGTCGGCCGGCAGCGGTCAGGAAGTCTTCACCTGGGCCTGTCCGCGGTAGAAGGTGTGGTCCGAGATCCTCTTCGCAGTCCCGTCGGGCTTCGTGGCGATCGTGCCGTCGGCGTTCTTGACGAAGAGGTAGAACGCGTCGGCGCTGATCGAGGAGGGAGCGGTGGTCTCGGAGTAGAAGATGTAGTCGTACTTCGTCCCCTTGCCGACGGGCTCCTGTCCGTAGACGAAGTCCCTGCTGCTGACGGTCCGTTCACCGGCCCGGCAGTTGGCCGCGGTGCAGGCGGGCTCCACGTACTTCCACGCGTCCTTGTCGGCCTGGTCGGCCTCGTAGAACACGCCCCATCCGCCGTTCGGCCTGGCGTCGGGCCGGTAGAAGGCGTCCATGGCAGGGGTCCGGTGCTCGACCCACGAGTTGCCCTGGTCCGGCCAGGAGTTGAAGTCCCCGGCGACCACGACGATCTTGCCGGCGGCGATGTCACCGTCGAGCTCCGAGGCGAGTCGCGCTGCCTGTGCGGTACGGGCCCGCTGGTTGACGAGCTTTTCGTCGTGGAAGGCCCTCAGGTGCACACTGCACCCCTTGACCACCCGGCTGGGCAGGTCGGTGAGGGCTGCGTCGTAACACAGGGCGGCGAACTTCCGCTTCGGGGAGACCTGTTCGATCGGGTCCCCGGGCTTGCCCTGCTTGATCTGGTGCCGCTCCCCGCCGAGGTCTATCACGTCGGGGTTCCTCAGCGTCCCCCGGGCACCGACGACCTGGCCGAACGTGCAGCGGTTGTCGTCGTTGGTCTGGTCGCTGTCCTCGTTCACCGCACAGTCGGTTGCGCCGCACCCACGGTAGTTGGTCAGCATGGGCGTGAACGCGAAGTGGTACGCGTCGCCCTTCTCCTTGTAGGTGTCGGTGAACCACTCGTACTGCGAGTAGCAGACCTCCTGCAGCATGACCAGGTGCGGCTGGAACTCGTCGATCTTCTTGACGACCTCCGGTAGGTTGCCGGTCCCGCCCGTGTTGCACTGGCCGCCGCACAGGTTGTAGGTGACCGTCTTGAGTCCCAGCGTGCCGACGGGGTCGGCACCGGCGGTACGGGTGACCGGCCGGCTCGCGTCCGACGCCGACCCGCGGTCGGCCGAGAGCCGCGAGTCGGCCCCCCGCGCCCGGAGCAGATCGGCGCCGCCCTGGGCCAGACCGGCCATCAACGCGACGGCGAGGGCGACCATGAAGGCCGCCGTGAACCTACGCATGCGCATCTCCTTACGAATCATGAAAGGTGATGATCGTAACGAGGTACACATCGTCACCGGCGACAGCAAGCCAGGATCACAGCGCCCCGGGACCCGGCGGTGGAGCAGGAACGGGGGCGAGGCTCTCCGCCGGGAGTGTCAGCCGAGCGGATTGGACGCGGTCCGCTCCGCCCACGCCCCCGCTACCAACTCGGCTGCTGCGCAACCCGGCTTGCGCGCCGCCTGGTCCTGGAAGAGACGTACGAAGGACCGGGCGAAGCCCAGCCGGGGGTAGGCCGCAACGAGTGCGTCCCGGAACGATGGATCAAAGGTCTCCAGACCGGCCCCTGATACATCCGCACTGGTGCCCACCTGCAACAGCCGGCTCTCCACGTCCACTTCCGGCGCAACGTCCTCCCTCATATGGAGCACGATGAGCTCGGCCGCTCGGTCGCGTCGCCGGGTCGGCCAGCCGAGACCGGCCGTGAGCACACGGGCCAGATGGCCACCAGCCTCCTCGAACGGAAGCGTGTGACTGTCGAAGGGCGGAACGAGAGCCAGATCGTGCAGCAACGCCGAGACGAAGAGCAACTCCCGGTCGAAGTCCAGCCCTTGGGTCTCCGCCCAGGCCGCGCCGAAGAAGTACGACCGCACGGAGTGATGGTAGAGCGCCTTGTCGGCGTATTCCTCACAGACCATCCGTGCCGCCTCTGCCGCCCGCCCACCGGGGACGGGCACACCTGCAACCTCGATCAGCATCCGCCTGCTCTCCTTCGACTCGGACCAGGGTGATCCGTTGTGCCGGAATGACTCGCAGCCCCTCGGTTTTCCCTCACTCGGGTTCCGGGGATGCAAGGCACCTTGCAGTCTCCTCAGCGCGAGTGATCAGCGGCAGTGGTGCTCGTGCCAGTTGTGCGCAGGATCGGGCCAGGGTCCGGGAGCCTCTTCCCGCTTCAGAGGGACAGGAGGCGCGGATGCTCCATGCCGGGGGTCCTTCGCGCCCTCGTCCGCGAAGGCGCGAAGGCGTGGAGGCGGCGGGTCGAGCTCACGTAGCTGGTCGGGTTCTCCGCGTGCCCGGAGCGGATGCGGCGTGGAGCCCGCCGCCCGAGTCGTGTCGGCAGCGCTGGCCCGCTCGGACGGTCGAACCCCGGACAGCCGTTACGAGGCGGCTTTGCGGGTACGCAGTTCCGCGTTGATGCGCTGGGCTTCTTCGAGCTGGTCTTCCAGGATGACGATGCGGCAGGCGGCTTCTATGGGGGTGCCCTGATCGACGAGTTCGCGGGCGCGGGCGGCGATGCGCAGCTGGTAGCGGGAGAATCGGCGGTGTCCGCCTGCGGAGCGCAGAGGGGTGATCAGGCGGTGCTCGCCCAGAGCGCGGAGGAAGGCGGGGGTGGTGCCGAGCATGTCGGCGGCTCGGCCCATGGTGTAGGCGGGGTAATCGTCGTCGTCGAGGCTGTCGACGGGGCGGGTACTGCGAGGGGTCATAAACCTCTTCCTTCAAGGGACGCGCCGAGGGGCGGGGGGGGGGGGGGGGCCCCCCCCCCCCCCCGAGTAAAAAACAACAAACGCCCGGGGGCGGCCGGGCCGGGGTTTTAGGTGGGGGGCGCCCCGCGGGGGGGGGGCGCGGGGGTGC
>NZ_JBITEO010000019.1:0-150155 GCF_044455245.1 Streptomyces sp. NPDC051310 | reverse complement strand
TTGAGTTCTCAAGGAACGGACGCTTCCTTTGTACTCACCCTCTCGGGCTTTCCTCCGGGCGCTTCCCTTCGTTGTTTCCAACCTTACCAGATCCGCTTTCCGTTCCGTTTCCGGTTCGGATTCTGTTTCCGGTGGCCGTTGGAGGGCCTTTGCCTTTCGGCTGATCCGACTTTATCAGAATCATTTCGGCCGACCTAATCGGCGTTTTGATTCGGAAGGGAATCGGAGTGGCTCCACGGAAATCATGTTTCCGACCAGAGCGAGTGAGACTTTATCGGCTACCCCTGAGCTTGTCCAGCTCCAGGCAACCGTTTAAATCTACCTCCCCTTCGGTCCCGTGTCAACGGGTCCTCCGGGCGAAGGGGACACTAGCAGGAGAGCAGGGCCCTGCGCACATCAGGCGGCGGTGGGCAGCTCGGCGCTGCGTTCGGATGCGTCGACGTCGCCCGTGTCGCCGGCCCGGGCGGCGCGGCCGCCGAGGACGTACACGTACGCGAGGAAGGCGAGCTCCGCGACGACGCCGATGGTGATGCGGGCCCACGTCGGGAGGCCGGACGGGGTCACGAAGCCCTCGATCACGCCGGACACGAAGAGGACCAGGGCCAGACCGATGGCCATGCCGATCGCGGCGCGGCCCTGCTGTGCCATGGCGGTGCGGCGGGTCTGCGGGCCCGGGTCGATCAGGGTCCAGCCCAGGCGCAGGCCCGTGCCCGCGGCGACGAAGACAGCGGTGAGTTCGAGGAGGCCGTGCGGGAGGACGAGCCCGAGGAAGGTGTCGAGGCGGCCCGCGGAGGTCATCAGGCCGAGGCCCAGGCCGAGGTTGAGCATGTTGAGCAGGAGAACCCCGATCACGGGCACGCAGAGGAACGCTCCCAGGACCAGGCACATCGCGGCGGCCTGGGCATTGTTCGTCCAGACCTGGGCGGCGAAGGAAGCAGCGGGGTGGCTCGAGTAGTAGGTCTCGTACTGGCCGCCGGGGCGGGTCAGCTCGCGCAGTTCGTCCGGGGCGGCGATGGCGGACTGGACCTCGGGGTGGGTGCCGATCCACCAGCCGATGAGCGCGGCGAGAAGGGTGGAGAGCACGGCCGTCGGGATCCACCAGTGGCGCGAGCGGTAGACCGCCGCGGGAAAGCCGGCTGTCAGGAAGTGGACGGCGTCGCGCCAGGAGGCGCGGCGGGTACCCGTGACGGTGGCGCGGGCACGGGCCACGAGCTGGGTGAGCCGGGCGGTGAGCAGGGGGTCCGGCGCGCTGGACTGGATGAGGGACAGATGGGTGGCGGTGCGCTGGTACAGGGCGACGAGTTCGTCGGCTTCGGCGCCGGTGAGGTGCCGGCCGCGCCGCAAGAGGTGCTCCAAGCGGTCCCACTCGGCTCGGTGGGCGGTGACGAAGACGTCGAGGTCCATGATCGACTGCTGCTCCAGGCACTGGGTGCGTACGGGTCGTACTACTGCGGCGCGCTGATGGTCAGCTTGGCAGACTGAAGTTCGACGGGGTCGGGGAAGGCCGGAGAAGGGTGGCGCTGTGAGTGGGGTCGTGACAGGGGACGCCGTCGTGCTCGGGCTGCAGCCCGCCCGGCTGCCGAGCCGGGCGCTGGCCCTGCTCATCGATCTGGCGGTGGTGTGGGCGGCGTATCTGCTCATATCCGTGGGCCTGGCCATCGCGACGGCATCGCTGGACGAGGCCGCCGGGATGGCGGTGTCGATCGCGACGTTCCTGCTGGTGCTCGTGGGTGCGCCGATCGCCGTGGAGACGCTGAGTCATGGACGCTCCCTGGGGAAGCTGGCCTGCGGGCTGAGGGTGGTGCGGGACGACGGGGGACCGATCCGCTTCCGGCACGCGCTGGTGCGCGGGGCGATGGGCGTGGTGGAGATCCTGATGTCGTTCGGGGTCATCGCCTGCATCGCCTCACTGGTGTCGGCGCGGGGCCGGCGGATCGGCGACGTCTTCGCGGGGACGCTGGTCGTACGGGAAAGGGTCCCGGCGGCCCGGGCGATGCCCGTACCTCCGCCGCCGCCGTGGCTCGTGGGGCGGTTCGCCGCGCTCGATCTGTCCGCGGTGCCGGACGAGCTGTGGCTGGCGGTACGCCAGTACCTGACCCGGATGCGGCAGCTCGACCCGCACGTGGGGCGCGAACTGGCGGAGAGGCTCGCGGACGAGCTGGTGGCGAGGACCGGGGCACCCCCGCCGCCGGGGGTGCCCGCGGCGGAGTACCTGGCGGGGGTGGTGCACGAGCGGCAGGCGCGGGAAGCGCGGCGGGCGTTCGCCTCGGGGTCGGTGGGCGGTACCGGGTCCGTGGCGGATGGGGCTGGCGTGGTGGGGCCCGTGGGTTCGGTGAGTCCGGTAGGTCCGGTGGGTGCGTCCGGTGGGGGCGGGGTGGGGGTTCTCCCTGGGGCTGCGGCGACTGCCGGGGCTGCTGGGGCTAGTGATGCGAGCCGTACCGGTGCTGGTGGTACGGACACCGGAGCCGGTGGGGTGGGGCCGGCCCCGGCGGGCGGCGGTTCCGGGGCGGCCGGACCCGGCGGGGGGACGGCCGAGGCGCCGCGGACGACGGGGTTCGCGCCGCCTGCGTGAGACGCGGCCCTCGTCGGCGGTGGGTGCCCGGGCCGGGGACCTGTGGTGATGGCGCGGGGCAGTGCTCGTGCCCCTGGCGTCAGGGGAAGACCGACGGCGGCGTGTCGAGGTCTTCGAGTTCGATACCGGGCGCTGCGAGGACCACGTCCCCGGCGATGTGGATCGTGTGCTGTTCACCGGTGTCGAGGGCGCTGACCTGGTATTCGTCCACGGTCAGGGGGCCGTTGTCAGTGGTGTGCGCTTCACTTCTCACCAGGGCCCACGACTGGTCGACGGTGAGGGGTGCGAGCACCGGGTCCGTGAAGGCGACGAGGCGGACGCGGGTCGCGGGGGACGAGGGGGTGAGGCGCAGCAGGCGTGAGATCGCGATGAGGAATGCCGGGGAGGTGCCGGTGAAGGCATGGGCGCGCACATTGCCTTCGGTGGCATGCGTGCCGGTGGGGTCGGTGCGGACCCAGGTGACGCCGTCCAGGGCCGCGCCGCGGACCTGCCAGCTCGCGGCGTGCAGTTCGAGGCGGATGGGGCGGCCGAGGTCGTCGATGGCGAGGTCGACGGAGCCGGCGTGATCGCCGGAGGGGGTGGTGGTCTGCGAGACGTAGCGCCAGCCGGAGGGGCCGGGTGCGCAGTGGAAGTGTTCGTCACCGAGGGGGGTGCGATCGTGCGGATCATGAAGCGAATAGCGGCCGCGGGGCATGGGTCCTCGGGTCCTCGTCGTCGGCGGTGAAGAAGCCGCGCACGGGGCAGGCCCCCGCCACGGGGGTGCGGGGGCCTGCCTGGTGCGTGCTGCCGGGCGTTCCTGCCGGCTGCTGCCCGTCACCGCGGACCGGTGCCGCGGACCGCGTCCGTGCACGGGCGCGGTCCGCGGGAGCGGTGGGCAGCGGCCGGTGGTGGCGACTCAGTAGCGGTAGTGGTCCGGCTTGAAGGGGCCGTCGACGTCGACGCCGATGTAGGCGGCCTGCTCGGGGCGGAGCTTGGTGAGCTTCACGCCGAGCGCGTCGAGGTGGAGCCGGGCGACCTTCTCGTCGAGGTGCTTGGGCAGCACGTAGACGTCGGTCGGGTACTCCTCGGGCTTCGTGTACAGCTCGATCTGGGCCAGGGTCTGGTCCGCGAAGCTGTTGGACATCACGAAGGACGGGTGGCCCGTGGCGTTGCCCAGGTTCAGCAGGCGGCCCTCGGACAGCACGATGATCTTCTTGCCGTCCGGGAAGGTCCAGGTGTGGACCTGCGGCTTGACCTCGTCCTTGACGATGCCCGGGACCTTCGCGAGGCCGGCCATGTCGATCTCGTTGTCGAAGTGGCCGATGTTGCCGACGATGGCCTGGTGCTTCATCTTGGCCATGTCCGAGGCCATGATGATGTCCTTGTTGCCGGTCGTGGTGATGAAGATGTCGGCCTGGTCGATCACGTCGTCGAGGGTCGTGACCTGGTAGCCGTCCATCGCCGCCTGCAGCGCGCAGATCGGGTCGATCTCGGTGACGATCACGCGGGCGCCCTGGCCCCGCAGGGACTCCGCGCAGCCCTTGCCCACGTCGCCGTAGCCGCAGACGACCGCGACCTTGCCGCCGATGAGGACGTCGGTGGCGCGGTTGATGCCGTCGACCAGCGAGTGGCGGCAGCCGTACTTGTTGTCGAACTTCGACTTGGTCACCGCGTCGTTGACGTTGATGGCCGGGAACAGCAGCGTGCCGTCGCGGTGCATCTCGTACAGGCGGTGGACACCGGTCGTGGTCTCCTCGGTCACGCCGCGGATCTCCGACGCGAGACGGGTCCACTTCTGCGGGGCCTCGGCGAGGGTGCGGTTCAGGAGACGCAGGATGCAGGCGTACTCCTCGCTGTCCGCGGTGGACGGGTCGGGGGCCTCGCCGGCCTTCTCGAACTCGACGCCCTTGTGGACGAGCAGGGTGGCGTCACCGCCGTCGTCCAGGATCATGTTCGGGCCGCCGGTCGGCGCGTCCGGCCAGGTCAGCGCCTGCTCCGTGCACCACCAGTACTCCTCCAGCGTCTCGCCCTTCCAGGCGAAGACCGGGACGCCCTGCGGGTTGTCCGGGGTGCCCTCGGGGCCGACCGCGATTGCGGCGGCGGCGTGGTCCTGGGTGGAGAAGATGTTGCAGGACGCCCAGCGCACCTGCGCACCGAGGGCGACCAGGGTCTCGATGAGCACGGCCGTCTGGACGGTCATGTGCAGCGAGCCGGTGATGCGGGCGCCGGCCAGCGGCTGGGCCTCGGCGTACTCCTTGCGGATCGCCATCAGGCCCGGCATCTCGTGCTCGGCGAGGGTGATCTCCTTGCGGCCGAACTCGGCCAGGGAGAGATCGGCGACCTTGAAGTCCTGTCGGTTGGCGACAGTCGTCATTTCGAGCTGCTCCTCGTGTTGGGTCGAGGGTGGGTACGGCTTGCTCTACGGGTGTCGGGCACAAGAATGCCCGGGCACTCGCAGTGCAGTCGTCGGAGGCCCTCTCTCCCTCGGACGGTCCGTCGTGGACCGCCCGACCGCCATCAGCAGCGACGTCTGGCTGTGTCACGAATCTACACCGATCGGTCCGGCGTCCTACAGTCCGGCCGGGTGTGGGATTCGGCCGAATCCGGCCGGCGCGGGGCCGGAACCGGGATTTGTCCAGGCCAGGGGCGGGGTGCGGGCCGGGGCACAGGTGCGGGGGTGCAGGCCGGGGGGCGCAGGCCCCGGCTCGGGGCTTGGCGGCTCGTTGGTCCTTGACTCGGTGGTCCGTGACTCGGTCGACCGATGGCCCGGGCCCTGCGGCGGCTCAGCGGCTCGTCGGACCGGCCGCTCGGTGGACCGGGGCGGACCGGGATTCCGGGCCGGGTACGGCGGAGGCCCCCGTCCCGCGGGATGCGGGCGGGGGCCTTCTGCCGGGGGCGGGCGTCAGTGGGCGGTGCCGGGGCCGCCCGGGGTCCCGCCCGGGGCGGTGCCGGCGGCCGCGGCGGCCTCGTTGTAGATGTCCGGCTCCAGGTAGATCACGCGGGCGATCGGGACGGCGGCGCGGATCCGCTCCTCCGCGGCGTCGATGGCGGCGGCGACCTCGGCGGCCGTGTCGTCGTGCTCGACGGCGACCTTCGCGGCGACCAGCAGTTCCTCGGGGCCGAGGTGGAGCGTGCGCATGTGGATGATGCGGGTGACCGTGGTGCCGTCGACGAGCGCGGCCTCGATCTTCTTCACCTCGTCCACGCCGGCCGCCTCACCGAGGAGCAGCGACTTCGTCTCGGCGGCCAGGACGATCGCGATGACGATCAGCAGGATGCCGATGCAGAGGGTGCCGATACCGTCCCACACGCCGTTGCCGGTGACCAGCGCCAGGCTGACGCCGACGAGGGCGAGGATGAGGCCGATCAGCGCGCCGAGGTCCTCCAGCAGGACGACCGGCAGCTCCGGCGCCTTGGCCCGGCGGACGAACTCCTTCCAGGACAGGCCACCGCGTACCTCGTTCGACTCCTTGATGGCGGTGCGGAAGGAGAACGTCTCGGCGATGATCGCGAAGATGAGGACGCCGACGGGCCAGTACCAGGCCTTGATCTCGTGCGGGTGCTTGATCTTCTCGTAGCCCTCGTAGATGGCGAACATGCCGCCGACCGAGAAAAGGACGATCGAGACGAGGAAGGCGTAGATGTAGCGCTCGCGGCCGTAGCCGAAGGGGTGCTGGGGGGTGGCTTCCTTCTGGGCCTTCTTGCCGCCGAGCAGCAGCAGGCCCTGGTTGCCGGAGTCGGCGAGCGAGTGCACGCTCTCCGCCAGCATCGACGACGAACCACTGAAGAGGAACGCCACGAATTTGCTCGCCGCGATCGCGAGGTTGGCGGCGAGGGCCGCCACGATCGCCTTGGTTCCGCCTGACGCGCTCATGCGTGCGGGTGTCCCTTCGCTGGTACTTAGGGGGGTGGTGGTTCGTACGGCCGCACATTGTTGCAGCCGGCGGGGCACGCGGTGCGTCAGGCCACCGCTGTGGCCCGGAAGAGGGTGCCCGTACCGGACAGTTCGACCTTTTCGCCTGCCGGGACGAAGACGGACTGCCCGGGGGTGAGGGTGAGCTCGCCGGCGCGCGGGGCTCCGGCGGTGGCGAGCAGGATCTGGGGAGTGCGGGTGGTGAGGTCGGCGGGCGCGGCACCTTGGGCCCGTACGAAACGGGAGAGGCGGAACTCGTCGACCGGTGTCTCGTAGACCTCTTCGCCGTACGGGGCCGAGGCCTCGGGGCGCAGCACGGCGGGGTCCGCGGCCTCGAAGCGGACGACGCGCAGGAGTTCGGGGACGTCGACGTGCTTGGGGGTCAGGCCGCAGCGCAGGACGTTGTCGGAGCTGGCCATGATCTCGACGCCGAAGCCGCTGAGGTAGGCGTGCGGGACGCCGGCGCCGAGGTAGATGCCTTCGCCCGGCTGGAGCCTGACGTGGTTGAGCAGCATGGCGGCGAGGACGCCCGGGTCACCTGGGAAGTGGTGGGCGAGGACGGCGTACGGCGCGTGGTCGCCGCCGAGTCGCTCGCAGGCGGCGGCCGCTTCGGCGACGGTGGCCGCGATGTCGGTGCGCTCGGCGGACAGCACGGCCGAGAGGACCTCGCGCAGCGCGGCGTCCTCGGGGTGGGCGCGCAGGAGGTCGACGTACGGCTTGAGGGAGTCGACGTCGAGGGCGGCGAGGAGGTCCGCGGAGCGGTCGGGGGCACGGAAGCCGCACAGGCCCTCGAAGGGGGTGAGGGCGCAGAGGAGCTCGGGCTTGTGGTTGGCGTCCTTGTAGTTGCGGTGGGGTGCGTCGAGGGGGATGCCCGCGCGCTCCTCGGCGGCGTACCCCTCCCGCGCCTGGCCCAGGTCGGGGTGGACTTGGAGGGAGAGCGGGGCCGCGGCGGCGAGCAGCTTGAGGAGGAAGGGGAAGCGGGGGCCGAACCGGGCGACGGCGGCCGGGCCCAGTTCCCCCTCCGGGTCGGCGTCGATGAGGGCGGAGAGGGGTTGGCCGGTGGTTCCGCCGCGGGTGACGCGGGAGGGGGCGCCTGGGTGGGCGCCCATCCACATCTCGGCCTGGGGCTCGCCCGTGGGGGCGGTGCCGAGCAGTTCCGGGATGGCCGTCGTGGAGCCCCAGGCGTAGGGGCGGACGGTGTTGGAGAGGCGGTCCATGGTCCTTCGCATTTCTCGTCCGTCGCGGGTCGTCCTGGCGGACGGCCTGCGGGCGTCTGACGGGCGTCTGTCGGGGTCGATCAGGTGTGGGCGCCCGACGCCAGCGCGAGGTAGCCGGTCGCGAAGTCCGTCACGGCGAGCAGCTCGGCGAGGGTCTCCAGCTCGGTGCCCTCCTCCGGTTCGAGCTCGCTGATGGCGGTGCCGTGGCTGAGGGCGAGTTCGCGGGCCGCCGGGGCGGCGGTGAGGGCGCCTGCGGGGCGGTCGCGCAGGAGCACCACCCGCGCGCGCAGGGCCTGGGCCTCCTCGACGCGGTCGCGGAAGAAGTCGTCCGGGTCGGCGCCGGCGGCGAAGTCGCCCGCGAGCAGCACCGTGTGGGTGGGCAGGGCCTCGGGGAGCTCCGCGACGATGGCGGGGCGGCCGGCGAGCTCCGCCAGGACGGCGGCGAACCGGCGGCCGACCGGGGCGGCCGTCGTGCCCTCCGTCCAGATCAGGGGCATGGTGTCGGCGAGCTCGGCGGCGAGGGTCTTGGCCGGGTTGCTGTACGTGGCGACGGCCGGGCCGCAGCGTTCGGCGATGCGGTCGAGCCGGTCGGCGACCTTCTGCAGCACCTCGGCGGGGGCAGTGATCAAACCGACGCGGTCGAGCAGGGCGAGGAGGGGCGTGAACAGCGCCCACAGCGCCGGGCTCGCAGCCTGCGTCTCCTCCTGGTCCACCTCGTGGGGCGCGGTGGCCATCGGGACCACCAGGCCGTGACGGCCGTCGACGGCTTCGGAGAGCGGCGAGGGCCGGGGGGCGACGGCGACGACGGTCACGCCGCGGCGGTACGCCTGCTCCGCGAGGAGGGCCAGGCCGGGCTCCGTGCCGTCGGTGGTGACGATGAGCAGCAGGTCCACGGAGCCGACCCAGCCGGGGAGCGCCCAGCGCAGGGCGCCGGCGGCCGGGGCCACACCGCTGGAGTGCAGGTGGGCGACGGGCGCGGAGGCACCGGCGAGGGCGGAGACCAGGTCGGCGACTCCGATGGCCGCGGTACCGGGACCCGCGACGAGTACGGCGCGGGGGCGGCCCTCCGCCTGGAGCTCCGTCACCCCGGCCTCCGTGGCGTGGCGTGCGGCGGTGCGTACGCGCGCACCGGCTTCGGCGGCCCCGCGGAGGAGGCCGCGGCTGTCGGCCCGGGCCAGGGCGTCCGGGTCGTCGAGCAGCGACTCGTCGAGCATGGGGTGGGGCCTCCGATCGCCGTACGAGGGTGGGGCGGGACGGTGCGGTGCTGCTGTGGCCGGCCGCGTCGCGCGGTGGCGCGGGCGGGGCCGGCGCGTCAGGCCGGGCGGCGTGCCTCGTCGACCAGCAGCACCGGGATGCCGTCCCGCACGGGGTACGCCAGGCCGCAGTCGGTCCCGGTGCAGATCAGCTCGGGTGTCTCGGCTGCCGTGCGGTCGCTGAGCGGTGCGTGGCAGGCGGGGCAGGCGAGGATCTCGAGGAGGCCGGCTTCGAGCGGCATGGGGCGGGGTCCCTTCGCACGGGGTGGGTCGCGGGTGGTTTGCACTTGTGCGGATAACGCCACGTCAGCCTACCGCTGGGCACCGGGGGGCGCGGCTCGGTGCGGGGTGCGTCTCCCCCGGCCCGCCCGTCCCGAAACCGGCGGGAGGCCCCGCGGCCCCTTCGGAGGGGTGCGGGAGGCCGGCTGCGGGCGGTGAGGGCGGGGCGGGCGCGGGGCCCGTGACCGGGTGCGGGACCGTGACCGGCGCGGGGCATCGGGCGTCGGGCGGGCGCCCGCTCCCGGACCGGCGTACAGCAACAGCAGCGGCCACCTCCCGCCGGGAGCAGCCGCCGGTGAAGGCCGGCTCACGCCGCCGGTGCCGCGCCGTAACCCCCGCTCCGCCCCCGGCCCGGGGTACGGCACGAGCGCGGAAGCCCGCCGGCTCTTGCCGGGGCCCGCCGCCGGAACCCCCGCCGGGAGGCCGCGAGGCCCCACCGCCGAGCACCGCCGACCGCAGCGGTCCCGCCGCGCCGCGCGGGCGGGTCGCCCACGCCGACGGGGCGGGTGCCGCGGGCCAGGCCTAGCCGCGCCGCCCGCGCCGGGTCTGGCCCGGCCTGGCCTGGCGGAACGAGCCGGGCCTGCCGGGCCGGGCGAGGCTCCGTGTCCCGGTGGCCCGTCATCCCGTGGTCCGGCCTCAGGAGGCGCGGATGAGCGCCAGCACCTCGTCGCGGAGTTTCGCCATCATCGGCTCGTCCCTCGCCTCGACGTTCAGGCGCAGCAGCGGTTCCGTGTTGGAGGGGCGGAGGTTGAACCACCAGTCGGCGGACGTGACCGTCAGGCCGTCGAGCTCGTCGAGGGTGACGCCGGGCCGGGCGGCGAAGACCTCGCGCACCGCCGCGGTGCGGCCGGCCTGGTCCGGGACGGTGGAGTTGATCTCGCCGGAGCCGGTGTAGCGGTCGTACGAGGCGACCAGCGCGGACAGCGGGGCCTCCTGCTCGCCCAGGGCCGCCAGGACGTGGAGGGCGGCCAGCATGCCGGTGTCGGCGTTCCAGAAATCCCGGAAGTAGTAGTGGGCCGAGTGCTCGCCGCCGAAGATCGCGCCGGTCCGGGCCATCTCCGCCTTGATGAAGGAGTGGCCGACCCGCGTGCGCACCGGGGTGCCGCCGTTCTCCCGGACGACCTCGGGGACGGACCAGGAGGTGATCAGGTTGTGGATGACCGTGCCGCCCGGGTGCTTGGCGAGTTCGCGCGCGGCGACGAGAGCGGTGATCGCCGACGGGGGCACGGGCTCGCCCCGCTCGTCCACCACGAAGCAGCGGTCGGCGTCGCCGTCGAAGGCGAGGCCGAGGTCGGCGCCCTCCGCGACCACGCGGGCCTGGAGGTCGACGAGGTTGGCCGGGTCCAGCGGGTTCGCCTCGTGGTTGGGGAAGGTGCCGTCCAGCTCGAAGTACAGCGGTACGAGCGTGAGGGGCAGGCCCTCGAAGACCGTGGGGACGGTGTGGCCGCCCATGCCGTTGCCCGCGTCGACGACGACCTTCAGCGGGCGCATCGCGGTCAGGTCGACCAGGGACTTCAGGTGGGCGGCGTAGTCGGTGAGCGTCTCGCGCTCCCCCACCGTGCCGGGCGTCGCCGCCGGGGCCGGGGCGCCCGTGGCGCGCCACGACTCGACCAGCGAGCGGATCTCCGCCAGGCCGGTGTCCTGCCCGACGGGCGCCGCGCCCGCCCGGCACAGCTTGATGCCGTTGTACTGGGCCGGGTTGTGCGACGCCGTGAACATCGCGCCCGGCAGGTCGAGCAGACCCGAGGCGAAGTACAGCTGGTCCGTCGAGCACAGCCCGATCAGCGTGACGTCGGCGCCCTGCGCCGCCGCTCCGCGCGCGAAGGCGGCCGACAGGGCCGGTGAGGAGGGCCGCATGTCGTGGCCCACCACGATCGCGCCGGCGCCCGTCACCCGGACGAACGCCGCGCCGAACAGCTCGGACAGCTTGTCGTCCCACTGATCCGGCACCACCCCGCGGATGTCGTATGCCTTCACGATCTGCGACAGATCAGACAGATCAGCAGTCACTGGCCGAACCCTCCTGCATGCCTTTGTGGAGTAGACAAAGTACCTGGAGGGTCCGGGGCGGGAACCACGAGCCGGGGTCGGTGCCGGGCGCGGGCCGGGGCCCCGGCGTCGTACGGAGAGCCGGTGATCAGGCGTCGGGGGAGCGCAGCACCCGCAGGTGGCCACGGCGGCCGACCTCCACGGGGTCGCCGGCCCGGCCGCCGCCCTTGCCGCCGGCCTGCGCCGCCCGCTCCCGCTCCTGCGGGCGGGCCGCTTCGCGTACGGCGTTGGCGAGCGCCTCCAGGTCGTCACCGCTCGGGCGGGCGGGGCCGGAGCCGTCGGACAGCCGGACGACCTCCCAGCCGCGCGGCGCCGTCAGGCGCTCGCTGTGCTCGGCGCACAGGTCGTAGCAGTGGGGCTCGGCGTAGGTGGCGAGCGGGCCGAGGACCGCAGTCGAGTCGGCATAGACGTACGTCAGTGTCGCGACGGCAGGGCGGCCGCACGCGGTGCGCGAACAGCGACGTACAGGGCTCACGATGTTGGACGGTACCGCACTCTTGAGCGGGCCGCGACGACTCTCCACCACGTCACTCGCCCGTGTCGCGGTGTGACGTCCGGCACAGCGCCCTTCGGGGCAACTCCCCTGACCTGCGCGGGAGGAGAGCCGCGCCAGCCGGTAGCAGCGGGGGCACCCGACACCAGCCGGAATGAATGCGGTCATTCCAGACGAGAGAAGCGATCGACCAGCTGTGCCAAATCGAGCGCATGCGTGGCCGGAATGTTCAATAAGCGACATGGGCGAGGGGAGAGCTACCCTGCGTGAGTGATGGACAGTTCCGTACCTCCCCGCCGCCGCGATCGGCACGGCCGCGGCATGCGCGGGCCCGTCGCCCCGCCCCAGGTACCGCTCTCCGCCACCCGCGCGGACACCTTCCGGGATCTGGTGCAGGACTCCGTCGAACGGCTGGAGCGCCGCTGGCCCCAGCTCGCCGAGGTCGACTTCCACGTCCTGGAGGTGCCGGCGTCCCCCGACGAGTCCGTCCCCCTGGGCACCTCGGTGCCGGCCGGGCGTGACCGGCCGGCCCGGATCGTCGTCTACCGGCGGCCGGTGGAGCTGCGCGCCAAGAGCCGCGACGAGCGGGCCCTGCTCGTGCACGAGGTCGTCGTGGAGCAGGTCGCCGACCTGCTGGGACTCGCGCCGGAGTCCGTGGACCCCCGGTACGGGCAGGACTGAGCGGCTCAGTCGTCCAGGACCGACAGGTCCTGCCTGGCCGCCGGCACCTCCACGGTGCCGCGGTCGTCCGCCACGGTCTGCACCGTGAACATCGGGATGCCGTCGTCCGGGACGGCCAGCGTGCGCGCCGCGTGCACCGGGCCGCCCGAGACAGTCTCGACCGTCAGCGCGTACGAGCCTTTCAGGCCCGCCGGGACCGGCGGGGTGACCGCCAGCGTCGTACCGGCCTTGACCGTGTACGTCTTGCTGGTCGGCGTGCCCGCCCCGGTGCCCGCCGAGGCCGTGACCTTGACCTGCGCGGTCGTGGTGGGCGCGGTCAGCGACAGCGTCGTGCCCTTGTCGCGGTTGTCCGCGACGGTGCCCCGCGCGCCGACCGGGCCGGTCGCCGGGATGAAGGCGACCTCCTGCTTGTCGCCCTTGCCGCGGACGACACGCAGCGCCGCGACCACCGGCGTGGCGCGCCGGGCCTGGGCCGGCGACAGGACCAGCGAGCCGGCCTCGCCCCGCGTGACGTCCTTGAGGTCGACGGACGCGGTCATCCCTGACTTGACGTGCAGTTCGCGCGCGGCGGCCGGGACGAAGGTGCCCGTGGGGCCGGCGAGCTGGATCCTGAGGTCGGCGTCGTCCTCGCCGGGCGCGAACGCCACCAGCCGTACGGACGTGGCGTCCGCCGGGATGCCGGGCAGCACCAGCGTGCCGGAGGGGTCGGCGGAGGCGGGCAGCCAGTCGCTGCCGAGCGTGTCGTCCGCGGAGCGCACCACCGCGCCGACGCGGCCGCTGCGGGTGGTGACGTGGACGGTGACGTCGTCGGCGGCCGGGTCCGTCGTCAGGGTGGACAGCAGGACCGGCACGCTGGACCGGGCGGGGACCGTGATGCCTTCGGTGAGCTGGGTCTTGAGGGCGCCCTTCGGCCCGTGCAGCTCGATGTCGGCGACGGCGGCCGTGTCGTCGGGGTTGGTCAGGTGGACGTAGTCCTGGCGCTGCTTGGCGGTCGAGGCGCCGGGGAACCAGAAGTCGGTGTCCGGGGCGGTACAGCTGACGCCGAGCAGGCCGCGCGCGCCGCCAGCCGGGACCGTGGTGGTCTGCTGGGTGGTCCAGCCGGGGGCGAGACGGCCGGATGCGGTCCCGACGAGGGCCGGGGCGTCGCCGCCGTCGGCTTCGGCGGAGACCGGCTTGCCGGGCTGGGCGAGGGTCACCACCGGCTTGTCGGCCGCGGCCGGCTTCTTCGCCTTGGCCGCGTCCGCCTTCTTGCCGTCCTTCCCGGTGTCGGCCGTCGTCTCGTCGGCCGCCTCCTCGGCGGACGGCTTCAGCTCGGCCGCGCCCTTCTCGCCGCCGGACCCGGTGGCGGCGGGGGTGAAGGACGTGTACAGCGTCTCCGCCACCTCGGAGGTGCTGGGGGCGGGGCACAGCAGGCTGGAGCGCTCCACCGGGAGCCGGACCGGGGCCTTCGCCGCGGCCGCCGGGCCGGCGGCGCCGTCCGGCTGGGTCAGCGCGGCGAAGCCGGTGACGGCGGCGAGGGCGGTGACGGCCGCGAGGAGGGAGAGGGTCGTCCGGTTCACTGGTTGCTGCTCCCGTCGGGACGCTGCTCGGTCTCGTAGCCGTAGGGGTCGTACGGGCCCTGCCCGTACTGCCCCTGGTCCTGCTCGTACTGCCCCTGGCCGGAGCTCTGGTCCGGCTCGTACTGGCCCTGGCCGGTGCCTTGCCCCGGCTCGTACTGCGGCTGACCCTGCGGGTACTGCTGCTGGTAGTGCTGGTACGCGTCGTATTGCTGGGGCGGCTGCTGCGGCTGGTGCTGCTGGTGCGCGTCCTGCGCGGGGTACTGCTCGTACTGCTGCTGCGGGTACTGCTGCCGGTAGGGGTCGTACGGCTGCTGGTACGGGTCGTACTGCTGCTGCCCGTAGGGCTGTTCGTAGGGCTGTTCGTAGGGCTGTTGCGCCTGCTGCTGTGCCTGCGCCGCGTACGGGTCGGCATCCGGTACGGGGGCGGGTGCGGCAGCGGAGCCGGTGGCGGGGTCCGGGCCGTCGGCGCCCGGCAGGCCGGCCCCGGCGGCTTCGGCCTCCGCGGCCTCCGCCGCGGCGCGCAGCCGGCGGGCCCTGCGCCCGTCGCCCGTGATGTCCTGCGCCGGGATCACGACGGCCTCCTCCGGGAGGTCGTCGTCGATGTCGCGGCGCCGCCCCGGCAGGGCCAGCACGAGGAGCACCACGGCGAGGAAGCACTGGGTCCAGACCCATGCGGTGTGGGTGAGGGGGGCCTCGTAGGTCAGGTCGAGGCGGCCGCCCTCGGCGGGCAGTTCGAAGCCCTGCGCCCAGCCGTCGACGGTCGTCTTCTTCAGCGCCCGCCCGTCGAGGGCGGCCTGCCAGCCGTCGTCGGCGCGGTCCGCGATGCGCAGGATGCGACCGGGGGCCCCGGAGGGGATCTCGGTGTGCGCCTCGACCGGGCCGGAAGCGACCGGAAGCCGCTCGCCCTTGCCGTCGCCGCCGGGGACGATGGTGGCCCGGGCGACCTGGCGGTCGACGCGCCACAGCGCGCTGCCGTCGATCTGGCTGAGCCGGCTGAGGCCGGGCGTGGCGTCCAGGACGCGGCTCATCCGGCGCGGCGCGCCGTCCCGTACCAGTACGTACCGGATGGCGAAGCCGCTGAGCTGGTCCGACTGGTCGGCGCCGGAGCCCGCGACGAGGTGGGCGACGACCTTGTCGAGGCGGGCGTCGCCGCCGCCGGCCGCGGTGAGCTCGGCGTCACCGAGACGCCCGCCGGAGCCGCGGACCAGGGTGTACGCGACCTCGCCCGGCGAGGTGCCGCCGAGGACCAGGGTGCGCGGCTGGTCGCGGGTGTCGCTCTCCTCGGCGACGAACGCCGGGACCTGCACCGGGTCGCGCCGCTCCAGTGGTCCGGCGGCGCCGCCGAGCATCCAGCCGGCCGCCGAGACGAGGGGGCCGGCCGCGGCGGCGAGGGCGATCAGCACGGCCACGGGCTGGCGCCAGCCGAAGCTCTGCGCGGCGACACGCGTACGGCCGCCTTCGGCGCCGAGCATGCCCGCCGCGAGCAGGGCGATGCCGTACACGAGGGTGGCGGGGCCGGCCCAGCCCGACGCGTTGCCGGCCACGGCGAAGACCAGGCCGGTCAGCGCGGTGACCCAGGCGGCGAGGACCGCGAACCGGCGCTCGCCGCGCAGCAGGGCCGCCAGCGCCGCCAGGACCAGACCGCTGAGGACGAGTCCGCCGACGGTCTTCGGACCGCCCGGGTCGGCGCCCAGCAGGTCCAGCGCGCTCGCCGACCCGGCACCGATGTCCATGCCCGCCTCCTTGAAGAAGGCGGACGGGTCGGTCAGCAGCGACAGCGACCAGGGGGCGAGGACGAGCAGCGGGGTGCCGACGGCGGCGAGGAAGCGCAGCCCGTACGCGGTGATGTCGTCGCGCCGCAGGACCAGGACGGCGATGCCGAGGACCACGGCGAGCGGCCAGACGACCGGCGTGAACGCCATGGTGAAGGTGATCAGCAGGGTGTAGGCCCAGGTGGCGCGCCAGCTGCCGCGCGCCGCGCCCCTCCCGCCGCCGCGCAGCCCGTGGGCGGCGACGGCGGCGCGGGCGAGCAGCGGCAGGACGACGGCGAGGACGGCCGTGCCGAGCCGCCCGGTGGCCAGGGCGCCGGTCGCGGCCGGCAGGAAGGCGTACGCGATGGCGCCCCAGGCGCGCAGGAGCCGGGACTCGACGAGCGCGCGGGAGGCGAAGTACGCGGTCACACCGGCCAGCGGTACGGAGCAGACGAGCAGCACGGTCAGTGCGAACCCGGTCGACCCGAGGAACAGCGCGGACAGGGCGGCGAGGACCGCCAGGTACGGGGGCGCGCTCTGGGTGCCGCCGGTGGAGAGCGGGTGCCAGGCGTCGGCGTACCGGCTCCACAGCTCGCCGACCCCGTCGGGGGCGGGCAGCAGCGCGCCGCCGGCGAGGGAGCCGGCGCCGAACAGGCCGCGGCAGGCGATCACGGAGACGACGAGCAGCAGGGCGAAGAGGACCGGGCCCGGTTTGCGGGCGATCTTCTTCAGGCGGGCGAACTGCTCGACCTCCAGGTAGTCGGCGTCGTCCCCGCCCGGTCCGGACTCCACGGCACCGTGCCGGGAGCCGCCCGAATCGGCGTCCGAGCCGCCGAAGTCGGACATCACCTGCTCGACGGTGGCGCGGACGGTGGCGCCGGGCGGCGGGAACAGGGGGCGCAGTTCGGCCGGTTCGACGGCCCGACGGCCGCGTCTGCGGCGGGCGGCGATGATCCGCTCGGGCCGCAGCAGGGTGCCGAAGAGGCCCATGACCTCGTCGACGGCCTGGCCGGGGGCCTTGCCGACGAGGTAGGCGAGGGTGCGCAGCAGCGTGCCGACGACCAGGCGGAGCAGGACCCAGGGGAAGGCGGCGCCGCGCGCGTTGGCCAGCAGGGTGTAGACGGCGCCGGCCTTGTCGACGCGGTGCGGGCTGGCCACGGAGCGCCCCACGCAGTCGACGCTGCGCCGCTCGCGCGCGGACGCCTCGGCGTGGCGCAGGACGGCGTCGGGGGCGACGAGGACGCGGTGGCCGGCGGTGTGGGCGCGCCAGCACAGGTCGACGTCGTCGCGCATCAGGGGCAGGCGCCGGTCGAAGCCGCCGAGCTGCTCGAAGACGTCGCGGCGGATGAGCATGCCGGCACTGGAGACGGACAGGACGGAGCGGATCTGGTCGTGCTGGCCCTGGTCCTGTTCGCGGCGGTCCAGCCCGGTCCAGCGGCGGCCGCTGTTGGCGATGGAGACGCCGACTTCGAGCAGCTGCTTGCGGTCGTACCAGCCGCGCAGCTTGGGGCCGACGATCGCGGCGTACTCGTCGCTGTCGGCGACGCGGAGGAGCTCGGCGAGGGCGTCGGGCTCGGGGGCGGAGTCGTCGTGGAGCAGCCACAGCCACTGGACGGGCTCGCCGTGCGGCAGCTCCGGCATGTCGTACGCCTCGTCGCGCCAGGTGCGGCTGACGGGATCCCAGCCGCTGGGCCGCTTCAGGTACGGCAGGTCGTCGGGGCCGAGGACGGCCGCCGTCCGGGCGGCCTCCTCGACGGCGGCGCCGAAGCCGGTGCGGCGGGCGAGGTGGAGCACCCGCTCGTCGCCGATCGCCTCGGTGACCAGCCGTGCGGAGTCGTCGGCGCTGCCGGTGTCGGCGGCGACGACGTTCTGTACGGGGCGTTCCTGGCCGAGCAGCCCGGCGAGGACGTCCGGCAGCCAGCGGGCACCGTCGTGGGAGACGAGCACGGCCGTGACGACATGTCGCGGGAACTCGGGCTGGTGCGCGGGCGATGCGGGGGAGAACGCGGCGGTGGTGGCGGACATCGAGGTACGGGCCCTCCGGCCGGGGGTCGCCCGCTGGGGGCGTGGGAGCATCTCGGACGGAGCCCCACACTAATGGCTGGCACGACGGCGGTCCGCCGCCTGTGGACAGAGCACCGGCGGCGGACCGATGGTCACGCCTCAGCTGTACGCCTCTTGTCTTGCGCCTGTTCGCGCCTGTGCGTGGCTGTGTGCCGTTTCGCCGCGGTGGCGTCGGCACGGCGGGCGGCCGGGTGGCGTCCGGCGGGGGGTGGGCCCGCGGCGGCGGCCGGAGACGGTGGAGCGGCGCTCAGACGGCGGCTTTCTTCAGCCGTCGGCGCTCACGCTCGGACAGCCCGCCCCAGATTCCGAATCTTTCGTCATTGGCGAGCGCGTATTCGAGACATTCCGAACGGACTTCGCACGCGAGGCACACCTTCTTCGCCTCGCGCGTGGAACCGCCCTTCTCGGGGAAGAAGGACTCGGGATCGGTCTGGGCGCACAACGCGCGCTCCTGCCAGCCGAGTTCCTCGTCCGCGTCCTCGACCAGCAGTTCCTGGAACAACTCGGTCATGTGCGCCCCTCGTCTGTCATTGCGTCCCCGTACGTGTCGCCCCGCTTTCCCGTTTTCAGGCGAACGACACGGGTGAAATTACAAGTGCGGTGCTCCGGGCCAGTCAAGCCGAGATCTGCTATTGGGCCCGGTATTCACTCTGCGGAACCAAAGCTATGCGGAAAGTGTTCAAATCAGCAAAAATGAGACACATGCCGCTCCCGCGCCCGCACCCTTCCTTTCGGCACGTCTGCGCACCTCTTGAAGGGGAGACGTCCGCGGCTTCGATCTTGTTGCGATCGAGGCGGTGAAGCGACCCGGATCACAGTCAGGTCACGAGACCGCGACGACGTTTGCGCGGGCGGTTGCAGCGCCATGTGTCCGACTTCGCGACCGCACAAACCTTTCTCCGGACGGAGTAACCGGATGAGGTGAAACATTGCCGCCAAATCGGGCATTGGGTTGACAGCGGTATATCGGGCCGGTCACCTTTGACCCATGCCAGCGACCACAGCGCCCTCCGCGACCCACGCCCGTGGGTTCCGCCGCGCTGTCCTGCCCGCCCTGACGTGCTGTCGCTGCAGCTGTCCCAGCTGTTGATGCCGTAGCGCTCCAGCTCTTCCTCGCAGCACCTCCCGCGGCGTCCTCCGCCGCGTGCCCCGCAGCTTCGTGCGCGTACCGCTCGCGCGCCCCCGCACCGCAACCGCACCGCTTCTTCATTCCGAGGGACCACCCCACTCCATGAACAGCGACAGCGACCTCCAGATCGCAGGCGACATCCTCGCCGTACAGCACCTGCTCCAGCCCGCCAAGGCGCACCCCTCGACCGTCGCCGAATTCGCGGGGCTCGCCCGCTCCGTCGCCGCCGACCGCGCGCGGTGGGCACCGCTCGTCCAGTACGACGCCACCAGCCGCTGGTACCACCGGCTGCACACCGGCCCCGGCTACGAGGTGTGGCTGCTGTCCTGGGTCCCCGGACAGGGCACCGGTCTGCACGACCACGGCGGGTCCTCCGGCGTACTGACCGTCCTCGAAGGCCGGCTGACGGAGCGTACGGAGCGGGGCGTGCGGACGCTGGCGCAGGGCGCGCAGCGCGTCTTCGCTCCCGGATACGCGCACGAGGTCGTCAACGACTCGCTCGAACCGGCCGTCAGCCTGCACGTCTACTACCCGGGCCTGACCGACATGCCGATGCACGACGCCGGGCTCCGGCACGCGGAGTGCGGGCCCGCTGCCGCCCCGCCGGCCGGGGACGCCGTACCCGCCTGACGGCGCCGGCCCTTCGCCCCCGGCCCCCCGCGAACGATCGGTCCGCGGCTGACAGACTGTGCCCCATGCGCATTGTGGTTCTGGCCGGCGGCATCGGCGGTGCCCGTTTTCTGCGCGGCCTCAAGCAGGCCGCGCCCGACGCGGACATCACGGTCATCGGCAACACCGGTGACGACATCCATCTGTTCGGGCTGAAGGTCTGCCCCGACCTCGACACCGTGATGTACACCCTCGGCGGTGGCATCGACGAGGAGCGGGGCTGGGGGCGCGCGGACGAGACCTTCCATGTCAAGGGCGAACTCGCCGCGTACGGGGTGGGCCCCGAGTGGTTCGGCCTCGGCGACCGCGACTTCGCCACGCACATCGTCCGTACGCAGATGCTGAGCGCCGGCTACCCGCTGAGCGCCGTCACCGAGGCGCTGTGCGCACGGTGGAAGCCGGGCGTGCGGCTGCTGCCCATGTCCGACGACCGCGTCGAGACGCACGTCGCCGTCGAACTCGACGGCGAGCGCCGGGCCGTGCACTTCCAGGAGTACTGGGTGCGGCTGCGCGCCTCCGTGGACGCGCTGGCGATCGTGCCCGTCGGCGCCGAGCAGGCCAAGCCGGCACCCGGCGTGCTGGAGGCGATCGGCGAGGCGGACGTCGTGCTCTTCCCGCCGTCGAACCCGGTCGTCAGCGTCGGCACCATCCTCGCCGTGCCCGGCATCCGCGAGGCCGTCGCCGACGCGGGCGTCCCGGTCGTGGGGCTCTCCCCCATCGTCGGCGGCGCGCCCGTACGGGGCATGGCCGACAAGGTGCTCGCCGCGATCGGCGTCGAGTCCACCGCCGCGGCGGTCGCGCGGCACTACGGCTCCGGGCTGCTCGACGGCTGGCTCGTCGACACGGTCGACGCCGCCGCGGTCGCGGAGGTCGAGGAGGCGGGGATCCGCTGCCGCGCCGTACCGCTGATGATGACCGACGCCGAGGCGACGGCGCGGATGGCGCGAGAGGCGCTCGCGCTCGCCGAGGAGGTACGTGCGTGACGTCCGCCTCCTACCGGGTGTGGGCGGTGCCCGGGCTGCCGGAGATCTCGCCGGGCGACGACCTCGCCGGGCTGATCGCCACGGCGGTGGCCGGCTCGCCCGGGCAGGGGCTGGCCGACGGGGACGTCCTGCTCGTCACGTCGAAGATCGTCAGCAAGGCGGAGGGGCGCATCGTCGCCGCCGAGGACCGTGACGCGGCGATCGACGCCGAGACGGTACGGGTGGTGGCGCGGCGCGGGACGCTGCGGATCGTCGAGAACCGGCAGGGGCTGGTGATGGCCGCGGCGGGTGTCGACGCGTCCAACACGCCCGCCGGGACCGTGCTGTTGCTGCCCGAGGACCCCGACGCCTCCGCGCGGCGCATCCGCGAGGGGCTGCGCGAGGCGCTGGGCGTCGACGTGGGGGTCGTCGTCACCGACACCTTCGGGCGGCCCTGGCGCAGCGGACTGACCGATGTGGCGATCGGCGCGGCGGGCGTGCGGGTGCTCGACGACCTGCGCGGCGCCACCGACGCGCACGGCAACACGCTCGGTGTGACCGTCGTCGCCAGTGCCGACGAGCTCGCCGCGGCGGGCGACCTGGTCAAGGGCAAGGCGACGGGGCTGCCGGTGGCGGTGGTGCGCGGGCTGCCGCACCTGGTGGCGGACGACGACGCCGAGGGCGCCCGCGCGCTGGTGCGGGACGCGGCGAACGACATGTTCCGCCTCGGTACGTCGGAGGCGGTGCGCGAGGCGGTGGCCCAGCGGCGCACGGTGCGGGAGTTCACGGACGAGCCCGTGGACCCGGGTGCGGTGCGGCGGGCCGTCGCCGCGGCCCTGACGGCACCCGCGCCGCACCACACGACGCCGTGGCGCTTCGTGCTGCTGGAGTCGGAGTCGTCGCGGCTGCGGCTGCTGGACGCGATGCGCGACGCCTGGCGGGCCGACCTGCGGGCCGACGGCCTCGACGAGGACGCCGTCGCGCGGCGCGTCCGCCGCGGGGACGTGCTGCGCCGGGCCCCGTACCTGGTGGTGCCGTGCCTCGTCACGGACGGCGCCCACCGCTACGGCGACGCGCGGCGCGACACGGCGGAGCGCGAGATGTTCGTGGTCGCGGCGGGCGCGGGCGTGCAGAACTTCCTCGTCGCGCTGGCGGGCGAGCAGCTCGGCTCGGCGTGGGTGTCGTCGACGATGTTCTGCCGTGACGTGGTCCGCGACGTGCTGGACCTGCCGGCCGGGTGGGACCCGATGGGCGCGGTGGCGGTGGGCCGGCCGGCCGGGGTGCCGCGGCCGCGCGGGGAGCGCGACGTGGCGGCGTTCGTACAGGTGCGCTGACGCCTCGCGGCGGCGGGCCGCGGCCCGCCCCGCCCGCACCAAGAACCGACCTCCGGATCCCGCCGGGTTCGCGCGGCCGAGCCGCGCGAACCCCCTAGAGGGAGGTGATGTCCCGCGGGGTCATGCGGGGCGCGCGCCGTGGCGGGGTGCGGCCGCTGAGGAGGATCAGCCGGGCGGCGCGGTGGCGCTGGCCGGCGTAGGGAGCCAGGAGCTCCAGCATCTCCGCGTCGTCGGCGTCCCGCCGGCCGGCCAGCGCGTGGCCCACGATGCCGGGCAGATGGTAGTCGCCGACGGTGACCGCGTCCGGCGCGCCGTGGGTGCGCTGGACGGTCTCGGCGGAGGTCCAGGGGCCGATGCCCGGGATGAGTTCCAGCCGCTGCCGGGCCGCGGCCGGGTCCATCGTGACGGCCTCCTCCATGCGGCGGGCCACCCGGACCGCGCGCAGGACGGTCGCCGACCGCTTGGAGTCGACGTTCGCGCGGTGCCACTCCCAGGACGGGACGAGCGCCCAGGTGCGGGGGTCCGGCATGACGTACAGGCGGTCGTCCGGGCCGGGGGCGGGCTCGCCGAACCGGCGGACCAGCACGCGCCAGGAGCCGTACGCCTCGACCGTGGTGACCTTCTGCTCCAGGATCGACGGGATCAGCGATTCCAGGACCAGCCCGGTGCGGGTGAGCCGCAGGCCCGGCCGGCGGCGGAGCGCCTCGGCGACGACCGGGTGGTGGGCGGTGAAGGCGGACGGGTCGTCGTCGGCGCCGAGGAGCGCCGGGAGGCGGTCGAGAAGCCACTCGGCGCCCGGGCCCCACGCCTCCGCCTCGACGGAGCCGCCGCGCGCCGCGACCCGCAGCGTCCCGGGGCCCGCGGGCGTACGGCTGGCCCGCCAGACGGAGCCGTCCGGGGTGGTGCGGAACGTCGGGTCGGCCGGCCCGCGTCTGAGGGGGCCGAGGACGAGGCCCAGGTCCAGCGGCCAGGGCGGCGTCCACGTCCGGACGCGGGGGCTCGCGGCGGCCCGGGAGACCTGCGCGGGCAGGGCGACGTGGCCGCCCCGCACGGTGGTGCGGGTCGGACGGGGGGCGTAACGGCCGGCCACGGGTCGCTCTGTTCCTCGGGGTTCGCGGGGGGGGGCGGGGCCCTTCGAGCGTAGACCCCCGGCCGCCCTACTGGTCCGACGAGAAGCGGATGGTCCGGTCCGGGATGCGCGCCGAGCACCACACCCGGACGCCGTCGCGCAGTTCGTTGTCGGCACCCACGTGCGCGCCGTCGCCGATGACCGCGCCGTGCAGGACCGTCCGGGCGCCGACCCGGGCGCCCTCGCCGATCAGCGAGTCGGTGACCACCGCGCCCGCTTCCACGACCGCGCCGTCGAGCAGGACGCTGCCGTGGATCCGGGTGCCCTCGCCGACGGTCGCGCCGGCGCCGACGACGGTGCCGCCGGTCAGCTTGGCGTCCACGGCGACGGCCGCGGTCGGCAGCACCAGCCGGTCGCCGCAGCGGCCCGGCACCGCCGGGGAGGGGGCGCGGCCCAGCACCAGGTCGGCGGAGCCGCGGACGAACGCCTGCGGGGTGCCGAGGTCCAGCCAGTAGGTGCTGTCCACCATGCCCTGGAGGTGGGCGCCGGCCGCGAGCAGGTCGGGGAAGGTCTCGCGTTCGACGGAGACCGGGCGTCCGGCCGGGATGGTGTCGATGACGGAGCGCCGGAAGACGTACGCGCCGGCGTTGATCTGGTCGGTGACGATCTCCTCGGGCGTCTGCGGCTTCTCCAGGAACGCCGTGACGCGACCCGTGGCGTCGGTGGGCACGAGCCCGAAGGCCCGCGGGTCCTCCACCCGGGTGAGGTGCAGCGAGACGTCGGCGCCGGAGGAGCGGTGGGTGTCCACGAGCGCCCGGATGTCGAGGCCGGTGAGGATGTCCCCGTTGAAGATGAGGACCGGCTCCTCGGGGCCCGAGTGCAGGCGCGACGCGACGTTCCGGATGGCTCCGCCGGTGCCGAGCGGGTCCTCCTCGGTGACGTACTCGATGTGCAGGCCGAGGGAGGAGCCGTCCCCGAAGTAGGGCTCGAACACCTCGGCGAGGTACGAGGTCGCCAGCACGATGTGCTCGACGCCGGCGGCCCGCGCACGGGCGAGCTGGTGGGTGAGGAACGGCACACCGGCCGCAGGGACCATCGGCTTGGGCGTGTGGACGGTCATCGGCCGCAGCCGGGTCCCCTTGCCACCGACCAGGAGGATCGCTTCTGTCACCAGTCGTCTCTGCTTCCTGCTGGGGCCGGTCGATGGATGGGTTGATCGGTCATATGACCGATACGACCGGACAGTGTATGCAGACCGTCCGGGACAGCCGTTACCGGTCGGTCACCGGCCCTGATACCTGGCCGCGGACGTCCTGGCGGTACCGAGCTTGCCGTACAGCCGGGCCCCCGGGCACTCGGTCGAGAACCCGTCCCTGTGCCCGGAGATGACGTTGAGGCTGACCTTGGTGCCCTTCGCGTACCGGTTGCCGCCTCCCGACGTCAGCTTCGCCTTGCCCCGTGGATCCTTCCCGTACAGGCCGAGCTTCCATGCCGTGAGGCGGGCGATGCCGGTGACCGCGGCCGCGGGCGGCGTGGTGGAACTGTACGTGCCGAGCACCGCGATGCCCATGCTGTTGCTGTTGAAGCCGAGCGTGTGCGCGCCCATCACGGGCTTGGCCACGCCTCCTGCCCGGCCTTCGTAGATGTTTCCGCACTTGTCGACCGCGAAGTTGTAGCCGATGTCGCGCCAGCCGCTGCTCACGACGTGGTAGCGGTAGATACTGCGCAGAACGGAGGGCGCCTGCTGGCAGGTGTAGTTGTTGCCGGTGGCGCTGTGGTGGACGAACGCCGCCTGGACGGACTTGGTGTAGACGAAGTCCCGCTCGCGCAGTTTCTCGTCGGCGCCCCAGCCCTTGCGTGTGACGATGCGGGGCCGCGGGCCGATGTACGGCTTGGCCGCGCCGGTCTCGGTCTCGGTCTCGACGGCCGCCTCGGTCTCCTCCTTGGAGAGCTCCGGGATCTCCAGGGCGCCGATGGAGGCGTGCTCGGCGTTGACCGCGGAACTGGCGGCCTCCTCGGGGGTGAGGACGGTGCCGGCGGTCTGGTCCTGGTTGGGATCGGCGGCGGTGTCGGTCCCGGTGTCCGCGCCCGTTCCGGTGTCCGCGCCGGTGTCGGCGGCGGTGCCGGTGTCCGGGACCTCCGGGCCCGGGCCCGGGGCCGGGGCCGGGGCCGGGCCGCCCGGCGGGTCGTCGCCCGGGTCGACGAGCTCGATGCGCAGTCCCCGCGGCAGCGGAGCGACGGCGGCGCCCGCCCGGGGCGCCTCGGACCGCACGCGCACCTCGACGGCGTCCGAATCGCCCACCCACAGCGGGGCCGTCGAGCCGCGCACCGAGCGCGACTCGCGCTCGGGCGTGCCGGGGTCGGCGGCGTGCGCGTGGTTGTGCGTCTCCAGCGACTGCCAGCCGGACCACATGCCGGTGCCGGCGGCGCGGGTGCGGACCTGGACGGTGCCGTGCAGTTCGTCGTCGGGGTCGTCCCAGATGACGCCGACCAGCGAGAAGGGCCTGACGTCCCGCTTCAGCAGCCCCTGCGCGGCCTCGTCGGCGGACCGTTCGGAGGCGAGGGGCGCCAGGGGCAGGGACTGGGTGGAGCCGGGCACGGAGGCGTCGCCGGCGAAGGCGCCGGTGGACGACGGCAGGACGAAGGCGGCGGCGCAGACGACGCCGATCGAGGATGCAAGAAAGGCACGCATGGGGTGATCCTGGGCAATCCTGGCGGGGGTCGCCCGCCGGGCGATCGGCCGGAAAGCGGCGGTCCATCGGTCCGGACGGTGGACGGCGTCACCGGGACGGCCCCCTGCGGGCGCGGCGCGCGCGTACCCTTGCGCGGATGAACGCCAGCGACCGTACCCCCGCCGACCTGCTGCGATCCGCGCTCGCCGCGGACCCGGCACGCCCCTTGGTCACGTACTACGACGACGCCACCGGTGAGCGCGTCGAATTGTCCGTCGCCACCTTCGCCAATTGGGTGGCCAAGACATCGAACCTGCTGCAGGACGGGCTGTCCGCGGAGCCCGGTGAGCGCGTCGCCCTGCTGCTGCCCGCGCACTGGCAGACGGCGGTCTGGCTGCTCGCCTGCTCGTCGGTGGGCGTGGTCGCCGACCTCGGCGGCGACCCCGCGGTGGCCGACCACGTGGTGGCGGGGCCCGACCGGCTCGACGACGGGCGGGCCTGCCGCGGTGACCGGCTCGCGCTCTCGCTGGCCCCGCTGGGCCGCCGCTTCCCGGTGCCGCCGGAGGGTTATGACGACTACGCCGTCGAGGTCCCGACGCAGGGCGACGTCTTCCGCCCGTACGTGCCCGTCGACGCGGACGCGCCCGCGCTGACCGTCGCCGGGGCGGAGCTGACGGCCGGCGACATCGTGGAGCGCGCGCAGGCGGACGCGCGGCGGCTGGGGCTGCGGGAGGGGTCGCGGATGCTGTCCGGGCTCGGGTACGACACGTGGGAGGGCCTGTCGGCGGGGCTGTACGCACCGCTCGCGGCGGGCGCGTCGGTCGTGCTGTGCCGCAACCTCGGCCGGCTGCCGGCGGAGGCGCTGGAGAAGCGGGTGGAGAGCGAGCGCATCACCGACCGCGCGGTGTGAGCGGCGGGGCGCCGGTACGGCACGCCGCCAAGTCCACCCGTCCGGCGCAGGGCGCGCCGGGTCCCCTGGGTCCCGGCGCGACTCCGATGGATGATCGTCACAGAGCCCCCGTGACCGACCCGGCCCGACGGCCCGAAGGACGGACTACGACGTGACGGACAGCGCTGGTACGCCCGCCGAACCGCCCTCCGGGGCCGGGTCCGAGCCGCGGCGTGCCGGCGCCCCGTCGAAGAAGCGCAGGAGGAAGCGGCCGTCCGCCGCGCGGCAGGGCGGCGGCGCGCCGCGCTCCGGCGGGAGGGCGACACCCCCGCGGGGCGCCCGGGCCGGGGCCGCCGGACCGGGCGGGGACGACGCCCCGGCCCGCGCGGGCGGTCCCCCGCCACCGGGGGGCGTGCCACCGGCCGGAACGCCGGGTGACCCGTACCCGCAGGGCGGCCGGGCACGGCGGTGGCTGCGCTGGGGGGCGCTCGGGGCCTCGGTGCTGGTGCTCGTGGCCGCGGGGGGCGGGTGGTGGCTGTACCGGAAGCTCGACAGCAACATCACCACCGACACCTCGGCCGCCGACGAACTGGCGCGGTACGAGAGGGAGCGGCCGTCCTCGCTGGTGCGCGGGGCGCGGAACATCCTGCTCATCGGATCGGACACCCGCGCCGGGGACAACTCCCGGTACGGGCGCGACAAGGGCGAACAGCGTTCCGACACCACGATCCTGCTGCACATCGCCGCCAACGGGCGCGGTGTCACCGCCGTTTCGCTGCCGCGCGACCTGATGGTGCACGTCCCGGCGTGCCGGGGGCGGAAGGGGACCCGCACACGGCCGCAGTTCACGCAGTTCAACGCGGCGTTCCAGCTCGGCGGCACCGCCTGCACCATCCGTACCGTCGAGAAGATGACCCGGATCCGCATCGACCACCACATGGTGATCGACTTCCGCGGCTTCAAGGACATGGTGGACGCCGTCGGCGGGGTACGCGTCTGCGTCACCGAGCCGATCGACGACCCGGACGCGCACGTGAAGCTCAAGCGCGGCGCCCAGACGCTCCGGGGCGAGCAGGCCCTCGGCTACGTACGGGCGCGCAAGTCGCTCGGCAACGGCAGCGACACCGAACGCATGGACCGCCAGCAGCAGTTCCTGGGCGCGCTGGTCAACAAGGTCCAGAGCAACGGGGTGCTGCTCAACCCGGTCCGGCTCTACCCGGTCCTGGACGCCGCCACGAAGTCGATCACCACCGACCCCGGTCTCGACTCGCTCAAGGACCTGTACGACCTGGCGCGCGCCCTGCGGAGCGTGCCGACCGAAAAAGTGCAGTTCCTCACGGTGCCCCGGCAGCCGTACACCGGGAACCCCAACCGGGACATGCTCGTCCAGCCGAAGGCCGACAGTCTCTTCAAGCGGCTGCGCGCCGACGCGCCGGTCGTGGTCGTCTCCGGCGACAAGCGGCCCGGGCGCGGGAAGTCCGACGAGGACGAGTCGTCGAGCCCGTCGGCGACGCCGACGTTCGCGGGTACCAACGCGGCCGCCGGCACCTGCGGGCAAAGAGAAGGCAAGAAGCAGGGCAAAAGTGCTGGTGGGTCGAACGCCGGTCTATGACGATTGGGCGGATTGCCCGGTTGTAAGGGGCGTGGAATTTGTCACGGGCGTCGCCCGGCGCTGAACTGAGCGGATAGTGTGACGCGATCCGGTCGGTCCGGCCGCGAGGTCGTGCACCACCGGATTTTCGAACCGAGCGTCTCCTTTCCGGGGGGAGGGGCGCCTCGAGTGGCACCGACGGAGGACTCAAGCAACCGTGGATGCGCAGAGCCGTGGGCGGGTGGACGACATCGACCCCGCAGACCAGTGGGTTCTCAACCCGGACACCGGCAACTACGAACTGCGACTGGACGAATCCGCACAGCAAGCCAAGGTGACTCCGCCGCGCAGTGCCTCCTCCTCCGCCGCCCCCTCCCCCAGGTCGCGCACGACGTCCGCCCCCGGCCGCTCCGTCCCGGGCCAGCGCGGCCGGCGCAGCGCCGACGCGGCGGACGGCGGCGGTGGCCGCCGCAAGCGCAAGCAGAAAAAGTCCACCAAGAAGAAGGCGCTGTTGTGGACGGCGGGCGTCATGGGCGTCGTCGTGGTCGGCGCCTCGGTGGGCGCGTACCTCATCTACGACCGCCTGAACGGCAACCTCAACACGGTGGACGTCGGTGACGCGGCCAACGGCGGGTCCCTCAAGGACGGCCCCATCAACATCCTGCTCATCGGCTCCGACGTCCGCACCGGCGAGGGCAACGAGGGCTACGGCGACCGGCAGAACACCACCGGGCACGCCGACACGACGTTCCTCTTCCACGTCTCCGAGGACCGTACGAACGCCACCGCGATAAGCATCCCGCGCGACTTGATGATCGACATCCCGGACTGCCCCACGAAGCAGCCGGACGGCTCGACCAAGGTGATCCCCGGCTCGCCGTACAAGAAGTTCAACGAGAGCTTCGGGGTGAACGGCCGTGACCCGGGCTGCACCATGCGGACCGTCCAGCAGATCACCGGCATCCCGATCGACCACTTCATGATGGCCGACTTCAACGCGGTGAAGACGCTCACCACCGCGATCGGCGGTGTGGAGGTCTGTCTGAAGGAGCCCATCAAGGACCCGGACTACTCCCAGCTGGACCTGCCGGCCGGTGAGCACGTCCTCCAGGGCGAGCAGGCGCTGGCGTTCCTGCGCAACCGGCACGGGCTGGGCAACGAGAGCGACCTCGACCGGATCAAGATGCAGCAGCAGTTCGTCGCGTCGATGATCCGCAAGATGAAGGAGGACACGCTCGGCAGCCCGACGAAGATGCTGGACCTCGCGGACGCGGCGACCAAGGCGCTCACCGTGGACAAGGGGATCGGTGACATCCCGGCGCTGACGGCCCTCGCCAAGGAACTCGGCGGGATCAACCTGAAGAACATCTCCTTCATGACGGTCCCGGTCGTCGACAACCCGAGGGAGACGGTCAAGGCGACCGTGGTCCTGGACGAGACGAAGGCCCCCGATGTCTTCCGCATGGTGCAGAACGACGTCTCCTTCACCGAGGTGAAGAAGAAGGAGAAGGCGGCCAAGAGCAAGCAGGCCGCCCTCCTCAAGGGCCCGCGCGCCAAGGCGTCCGACGTACGCGTCGACGTCTACAACGGCAGCGGTCAGACCGGCGCCGCGCAGAAGACGCTCGACTGGCTGCAGAACGAACAGGGCGTGCTCAAGTCGTCGAACAAGAGCAACGCACCGGCGAAGATCGACAGGACGACACTGGAGTTCGCGCCGAACCAGGCCGACCAGGCCCGCAAGCTCGCGGACTTGATGGGTCTGCCCGCGACGGCGCTGAAGCAGGGGACCACGGACGCCGAGGGGCTCCAGGCGATGGTGCTGACGCTCGGCGGGGACTTCAAGGGGGCTGGAGTCCCGCTCACCGGTCCGGTGAAGGCGCCGGACGTGGGGAAGGTAGAGGCGGACAAGCAGGTATGCGCGCAGTGACGCGTACCTGAGCGACGGGGGGAACCTGGGGTGGGACAGAGCAGCGTGCGCGGGGAGGGGACGCAGGACCGCGCATCGCACGCCCGTGAGCTGGGCTGGGACGACAGCCTCTACGGGGAGGACGGTGCCGGGGAGGACGGCCCCGCGGAAGGCAGCGGCCGCGGGAGCGAGCCCGCGGCGGACGGCACCGTGCCGGCGCAGGGGACCCGGCGGGGCCACAAACCCACCGGGCCGGGGGCGGCAGCCGCGTCCGACGGCGGCGGCGGTCGCCGTCGCGGCGGCGCCGGGGGCCCGGGAGGCTCCGACGGCCCCGCGGGTGCGCAGGCGGCACGGCGCGGCAGGAAGGGCAGACGGCGCGTCCTGCGCTGGGTCGCCTCCGTGCTGTCGCTGCTGATACTGGGGACGGCCGGCGCCGGTTACGTGTACTACCAGCACCTCAACGGCAACATCAGGAAGGAAGAGCTCAACCTCGGCAAGAACAGGATGCCGGAGCACAAGGCCAACGCCGCCGGCCAGACACCGCTGAACATCCTCCTCATCGGCTCCGACGCGCGGGACTCCAAGGAGAACCAGGCGCTGGGCGGTGCCAGGGAGACCTTCAACGGCGTGGCCCTGGCGGACGTGCAGATGCTCATCCACCTCTCCGCCGACCGCAGCAACGTCTCCGTGGTGAGCATGCCGCGCGACACCATGCTGAAGATCCCGGAGTGCAAGGACCCCGGCACCGGCAAGGTGTACGCGGAGCGGCTGTTCGCCCAGACCAACGAGTCGCTGGGCCGGGGCGGCCCCGGCTGCACGGTGGCCACCTGGTACGAGCTGACCGGCATCACCATCGACCACTTCATGATGATCGACTTCGCCGGTGTGGTGTCGATGGCCGACGCCGTCGGCGGCGTACCCGTCTGCGTGGACAAGAACATCCACTCCCGCACCAGGACCGGCGAGGGTTCGGGGCTCAAGCTGCCGAAGGGCACGCACCCGGTCCAGGGCGAGCAGGCCCTCCAGTGGCTGCGCACGCGGTACGGCTTCGGCGACGGCAGCGACCTGTACCGGGCCCGCGCCCAGCACATGTACATGAACTCGATGGTCCGGGAGCTGCGGGCCAACACCAAGCTCACCGACCCCAACAAGCTGCGCAAGCTCGCGGAGGCCGCGACCGAGGCGCTGACCGTGGACGAGGGGCTCGGCACCATCTCGAAGCTGTACGACCTGGCCGAGGAGCTCAAGAGCGTCCCGACCGCGCGCATCACCATGACGACGATGCCCAACGTCTACTCCACCCGGCGCCTGGGCAAGGTCGAGCCCAAGCCGGGCGAGGCCGAGCAGCTCTTCGAGATGATCCGCGACGACGTCCCGCTGGACGGCAAGGCGTCCAAGCGGAAGCCGCCCGCCGCGTCCAAGGACCCGGTGGCGCCCGCCGCGGAGACGGACGTGACGGTGCAGAACGGCACCTACACCGCCGCCGCGGGATCGGTGAAGGGGCGGGCGACGGCGATCGCCGGGGTGCTGTCCGGCAAGGGGTGGACCAGAACGGTGGCCGACTCGGCGTCCAACGCCCAGGCGAGGACGGTCGTGCAGTACCCGGGGGCGGAGCTGGAGGGGGACGCGCAGGCGGTCGCCAAGGCGCTCGGCATCCCGGTCTCGTCGGTGAAGAAGTCCACGGCCGTCGCGCGCATCACGGTCGTCGTGGGCGCCGACTGGCGGGAGGGCGACACCTATCCGAAGTCCGCCGGGAAGGACGGCAGGACGCCGGAGTCGGCGAACGCGCTCCGCGCGGACAACACCAAGGCGTGCATGCCGGTGGACCCGAACTTCACCTGGTAGGCGGGCAGGGAGACAGGAGGGCCCCGGGGCGTCGTCGCCCCGGGGCCCTTCCCGTTCCGTCGTCAGGCCGTGGTGGGGAGCACCGCGGGCCGGCGGCTCGCGATGACCTTCTTCGCCAGGGAACGGGGGCTGGTGAGGAAGCCGTACCCCCACGACATGTGCATCGTCGCCAGGGCCACGGGAATCTGGACGCGGGCCTTCCACGGCAGGCCACGGCCCGCCGGGACGGAGCCCGCGACGATGGCGGCGAGGTAGCCGCCGGGGACGACGAAGCCGAGCGGCGTGAGCGTCGCGCCGACCACGATGCCCGCCGCGATGGCGCAGACGGCGGTCGGCGGGGCGAGGTAGCGGAGGTTGATGGAGCCCTGGTGGTAGCGGGCGACGACATGGCGCCAGCGGCCGTAGTCCTTGTACTGCTTCGCCAGCGCGCGGACCGAGGGCCGCGGGCGGTACTGGACCTTCAGCTCGGGCGAGAACCAGATGAGGCCGCCCGCCTCACGGATGCGGAAGTTCAGCTCCCAGTCCTGGGCGCGGATGAACTCCTCGTTGTACCCGCCCTGTTGTTCGAGGGCCTCGCGCCGGAAGACGCCCAGGTAGACGGTCTCGGCGGGGCCGGCCTCGCCGCCGGTGTGGAAGGCGGCGTTGCCGACGCCGATCCTCGACGTCATGGCGGCGGCGACCGCGTGCTCCCAGTCGTTCTCGCCCTCCGCGTGCATGATGCCGCCGACGTTCTGCGCGCCGGTCTCCTCCAGCAGGCGGACCGCGGTCGCGATGTAGTTCGGCGAGAGCATGCCGTGCCCGTCGACCCGCACCACGATGGGGTGGCGGGACGCCTTGATGGCGGCGTTGAGGGCCGCGGGCGTGCGGCCGGTGGGGTTGGGCACGGTGTGGACGCGCGGGTCCTCCCGTACGAGCTCGGCGGCGATCTCGTCCGTACGGTCCGTGGACGGACCGAGGGCGATGACCACCTCCATCTCGCCGTCGTACTCCTGCTCGAGAATGTGACGGACCGAGGCGCGCAGGTGCCGCTCCTCGTTGAGGACCGGCATGATCACGGAGACGGGAGGCAGGGGCATGGTTCCTCGGGGGTACGGGGTCGTCCCCCCGAGGCCGGCGGCCCCGGGGGTCCGGGGGTCGCCCCCCGGAGGACAGCGGTATCGCCCGCCACGTTACCGCGAACGGGGGACACGGTTGCGCGCCGCCCGGGCGATGCGGGCGGCCGCTGATCGTATGGGCCTACTGTGCTCATGATCCCGTTGCGCCCGCGGAGGTGTCCTTCGTGCCCACGCCGCCCCGCCGCCCCGTCCGCCCCCGGCCGCCCGTGCCCGGGCGCCCGAGACGGCCGGGCCCCGAGCAGGGCCCCCGGGAGCCCGGCCCCGGCCGGCGGCCGGCGGCACCGCGCGGCGGTCCGCGGCCGCGCTGGGGGATGCGCGCGGTGACGACGCTGTCGGTGCTGGTGCTGGGCGCGGGCGGCATCGGGCACGCGGTGGTGACCAGCCTGGACACCGGGATCGGCCGGGTGGACCCGTTCCGCGACATGAAGAACCGGCCGGAGGCCGGTCACGGCACCAACATCCTGCTCGTCGGCACCGACGGCCGGGACCGCATCACGCCCGCGGAGAAGCGGCGGTACCGGCTCGGCGGCGAGGGCTGCCGCTGCACCGACACGATCATGCTGGTGCACATCTCCGCCGACCGGAAGCGGGCCAGCATGGTGTCGCTCCCCCGCGACTCGTACGCGGAGATCCCCGAGCACACCGATCCGGCCGGCAAGCACCACGCCAAGCACCCGGTGAAGCTGAACGCGGCGTACGCGGAGGGCGGCCCGCAGTTGACGGTACGGACCGTGGAGCACATGACCGGCGTGAAGGTCGACCACTACCTGGAGGTCGACTTCACCAGCTTCATGCGGACCGTGGACGCGGTCGGCGGGGTCACCATCTGCACCGCGAAGCCGATCAAGGACGCCTACACCGGTCTCGCTCTGACCGCCGGGACGCATGAGATGAACGGCGGGCAGGCACTGCAGTACGTCCGCTCCCGCCATGTCGACGGGGCGTCCGACCTGGGCCGGATGCAGCGCCAGCAGCGCTTCATGGCCGCGCTCATCGACCGGGCGACCAGCGAGGGCGTGCTGCTGAACCCGGTCCGGTTCCAGGAGGTCCTCACCTCGGTGCTCAGCTCCGTACGGGCCGACGAGGGGTTCCGCGCGCAGGAGATGCTGGCGCTGGCGAAGGCGATGCGCGGTTTCAAGGCGGCGTCGTCCGAGTTCACCTCCGTGCCCGTCACCAACGCGAGCTTCCCGGTGAAGGGGCTCGGCTCGACGGTGCGGTGGGACCCGGTGAAGTCGAAGAAGCTGTTCCGGGCGCTGCGCGAGGACAAGCCGCTCGCCCCGTACGTGCCGCGCAGCACCTCGCGCAAGAAGCTCGTGGAGGTGTCGCCCCAGCAGATCCGGGTGCAGGTCTACAACGGCACCCGGGTGCAGGGCCTGGGCGCCCGGGTCGACGCGGCGCTGCGGGCGACCGGCTTCCGCGCGTCCGGGACGCCGCAGAACTGGGCGCGGCGGGACGTGACCCGCACCATCGTCTGGTTCGACCCGCGCTGGGACCGGTCGGCGAGGTCGCTGGCCACCGCGCTGCCGGGCGCGGAACTGCGGCCCGTTCCGCGCCAGGGGGAGACGCTGAAGGTGACGGCGGGCGCGAACTTCACGGGGGTGGTGCCGGTGCGGGCCGAGGACGCGTACCAGGGCGAGTTCGGCGTGGTCACCGGCGACCAGGTGATCTGCACGTAGGGCGTGCCCGCGGGGTGGCGCCGGCTCAGTCCTCCATGCCCTCCGCGGCGCGCTTCTCGCGCAGCTCCTTGATCGCGCGGCGGCGGGCCAGACGGTGCGTGCGGCGGATCTGGGCCTCTTGGTAGCGGCGCTGGTCCCGCTCCGTCTCCGGTATGACCGGCGGTACGGGGCGGGGCTTGCCGTCCGCGTCGACCGCGGCGAAGACGAGGTACGCGGAGCCGACCTGGGTGGCGGGGGTGGACTCGTTCCAGCGCTCGGCCAGGACGCGGACGCCGACCTCCATGGAGGACCGTCCGGTCCAGTTGACCTGGGCCTTCACATGGACGAGGTCACCGACCCTGACCGGCTCCAGGAACACCATCTCGTCCATGGACGCGGTGACCGCGGGCCCGCCGGAGTGCCGGCCGGCGACGGCTCCGGCCGCGTCGTCCACCAACTTCATGATCACGCCGCCGTGCACGGTGCCGAGGAGATTGGTGTCACTGCCGGTCATGATGTGGCTGAGGGTCGTCCGGGACGCCGACGTGGGCTTTCCCTCCAGCCGGGACGGCTGGGAACCCACCGGTGAGGCCTGATCTGTCATGCCCTCCACCCTATGCCCCACCTCGTTACGGCTTCATTGCATCAGCTTGGCTACAGCCCTGACCCGATATCCCACCCACCCTGTCAGGCGCGCCGGAGCGGACTGCACACTGGTCCGCATGAATGACTGGCCTGAAGGATGGTCCGACGACCGCAACGCGCGTCACGGCCGCGGCAGCGCCGACGCCCAGCCCGAGGGCGTCCGGTCGATGCCGCACGTACGGCGTCCGGTCCCCCGGCAGCAGACGCGGGGGTACGACGAGGCCGCGGCGTACGACAGCGGCTACAACACAGGCCAGGTCTACGGCGCGCCGCAGCGCGGCGGCCCGCGCGGCCCGCGCGTCCCGGGCGGCAGCCCGGCCACGGCTCCGGGGCCCGCGCCGGACTGGCGCCGCCGGATCAAGGTCGGCTCGATCGTGCTGCTGGTGGCGGTGCTGGGCACCACCATCGGCACGTACTTCTGGGCCGACGGCAAGATGCGCCGCGAGGTCGACCTCGCGAAGGTCATCGACCGCCCGCAGGAGGGCGACTGCACCACGTACCTGATCGTCGGCTCCGACAGCCGTGAGGGCATGTCGGCCGAGGAGAAGAAGAAGCTGCACACCGGCTCCGCCGAGGGCAAGCGCACCGACTCGATGATGATCCTGGCGGCCTGCTCCAGCGGGAACACCATGATCTCCCTGCCGCGCGACTCGGACGTGGAGATCCCCAAGTTCGTGGGGTCGGAGTCCGGCAAGACGTTCCCGGCGCAGGGCCGCCGGGTGAAGCTGAACGCGGCGTACGCGGAGGACGGCCCGGAGCTGCTGGTCCGCACGGTCGAGCACAACACCGGGCTGCGCATCGACCACTACGCGGAGATCGGCTTCGCCGGCTTCGCGAACATCGTGGACGCCCTCGGCGGTGTCGAGATGAACATCGAGAAGGGCTTCAAGGACAAGAAGTCCGGCGCCGACTTCCAGGCGGGCAAGCAGACCCTCAACGGCGAGCAGGCGCTGGCCTTCGTCCGCACCCGGTACGCCTTCGCGGAGTCGGACCTGGCGCGGACGAAGAACCAGCAGAAGTTCCTGTCGGCGCTGGCGAGCCAGGCTGCGACGCCCGGCACCATCCTGAACCCCTTCAAGCTGTACCCGACGATGGGCGCCGGCCTGGACACGCTCATCGTGGACAAGGACATGTCGCTCTTCGACCTGGGTGAGATGTTCTTCGCGATGAAGGGCATCAGCGGCGGCGACGGCACCTCCATGAACATCCCGGTCAACGGCAGCCGCGGCGGCAACCTGGTCTGGGACAAGGCCAAGGTGCAGCAGCTGGTGAAGCAGATCCAGAACGACGAGAAGGTCACCGTCACCGGCAACTGAACCGGTGTGCCCGGTGTTCCGCCGGGGCACGGGCGCGGCGGCGGGCGACACGGTCCGCGGTCGCGCCGGCCCTGGTGGCACCACCACGACGGAACGTCGATGCCCCCGGTGGCGTACCGGGGGCATCGACGGACAGGCGGGGCAGGCGGGCGGTGCCTGCGAACGGTCGTTACGGAAGGTTCCTGGCCATCACGATCCGCTGAACCTGATTCGTGCCCTCGTAGATCTGGGTGATCTTGGCGTCGCGCATCATGCGCTCGACCGGGTAGTCACGGGTGTAGCCGTAGCCGCCGAGCAGCTGGACGGCGTCCGTGGTGACCTCCATGGCGATGTCGGAGGCGAAGCACTTCGCCGCCGCGCCGAGGTAGGTGAGGTCGGCGTCGCCGCGCTCGGAGGCCGCGGCCGCCTGGTAGGTCAGGGCGCGGGCGGCGGAGATCTTCATCGCCATGTCGGCGAGCATGAACTGCACGCCCTGGAAGTCGGCGATCGGCTTGCCGAACTGCTTGCGCTCCTGGACGTACCCCTTGGCGTAGTCCAGGGCGCCCTGGGCGATGCCGAGGGCCTGGGCCGCGATGGTGATGCGGGTGTGGTCCAGGGTCTTCATCGCCGTGGCGAAGCCGGTGCCCTCCTCGCCGATCATGCGGTCGGCGGGGATGCGGACGTTGTCGAGGTAGACCTCGCGGGTCGGGGAGCCCTTGATGCCGAGCTTCTTCTCCGGGGCGCCGAAGGAGACGCCTTCGTCGCCCTTCTCGACGACGAACGCCGAGATGCCCTTGGAGCGCTTGGCCGGGTCGGTGACGGCCATGACCGTGTAGTACTCGGACACGCCGGCGTTGGTGATCCAGCGCTTCACGCCGTTGAGGACCCAGGAGTCGCCGTCGCGGACGGCCTTGGTCTTCATGCCGGCGGCGTCGGAGCCCGCGTCGGGCTCGGAGAGGCAGTACGAGAACATCGCGTCGCCCTTGGCGAGCGGGCCCAGGTACTTCTTCTTCAGCTCCTCGGAGCCGGAGAGGATCACGGGCAGCGAGCCGAGCTTGTTCACGGCCGGGATCAGGGACGACGAGGCGCACACACGGGCGACCTCCTCGATGACGATCACGGTCGCGAGCGCGTCGGCACCGGCACCGCCGTACGTCTCCGGCACGTGCACGGCGTGCAGGTCCGAGGAGACCAGGGCGTCCAGCGCCTCCTGCGGGAAGCGGGCCTCCTCGTCCACCGCGGCGGCGAACGGCGCGATCTTGGCCTCGGCGAGCGAGCGGACGGTGTCCCGGAGCATGTCGTGCTCCTCGGACGGGCGGTACAGGTCGAAATCAGGCGTTCCCGCCACGATCACTCACTCCCCTGGACGTGTGCTAACTACCGTTAAGTAACCCAAATTTTAGTGGGCCCCGACCGGATGGCATAGGTGACCTTGCTGACAGCGAAAACGGTCCCCGGTCCGGGGCCCGACTATGCTCGGGGCCGCAGTCCGCCCCGCACCGACCAGGAGCACCGCATGGCCCTCAAGATCACCGTGATCGGCACCGGATACCTCGGCGCCACCCATGCGGCGGCCATGGCGGAGCTGGGGTTCGAGGTGCTGGGCCTCGACGTCGTCCCCGAGAAGATCGAGATGCTCTCCCAGGGCCGGGTCCCGATGTACGAGCCGGGGCTGGAGGAGCTGCTGCGCAAGCACGTCGCCGGGTTCGAGGGCTCCACCGGGCGGCTGCGCTTCACGACCTCCTGGGAGGAGGTCGGCGCGTTCGGCGACGTCCACTTCGTGTGCGTGAACACGCCGCAGAAGCACGGTGAGTACGCGTGCGACATGCGGTACGTCGACGCCGCCTTCACCTCCCTCGCCCCGCATCTGCAGCGCCCCGCGCTGGTCGTCGGCAAGTCGACCGTGCCGGTCGGCAGCGCGGAGCGCCTCGCCCGGCTGCTGGCCGAGCGGGCGCCGGTGGGCGCGGACGCGGAGCTGGCGTGGAACCCCGAGTTCCTGCGCGAGGGCTTCGCCGTGCAGGACACGCTGCACCCGGACCGGATCGTCGTGGGCGTGCAGAGCGCGGCCGCGGAGAAGCTGCTGCGTGAGGTGTACGCCACTCCGATGGAGGAAGGGTCGCCCTTCGTGGTGACGGACTTCCCGACGGCGGAGCTGGTGAAGACGGCCGCCAACTCCTTCCTGGCCACCAAGATCTCCTTCATCAACGCCATGGCCGAGGTGTGCGAGGCGGCGGGCGGTGACGTCGTCAAGCTCGCGGAGGCCATCGGGTACGACGACCGGATCGGCGCGAAGTTCCTGCGGGCCGGCATCGGCTTCGGCGGCGGGTGCCTGCCGAAGGACATCCGCGCCTTCATGGCGCGGGCGGGCGAGCTGGGCGCCGACCAGGCGCTGACGTTCCTGCGCGAGATCGACTCCATCAACATGCGGCGCCGCGGCCAGATGGTCGGCATGGCGCGCGAGGCGCTGGGCGACGGGACGTTCCTGGGCAAGCGGGTAGCGGTGCTCGGCGCCGCGTTCAAGCCCGACTCCGACGACGTACGGGACTCGCCGGCGCTGAACGTGGCCGGGCAGATCCACCTGCAGGGCGGTCAGGTGACGGTGTACGACCCCAAGGGGATGGACAACGCGCGGCGGCTGTTCCCGACGCTGGCGTACGCGGACAGCGCGCTGGAGGCCGTCCGGGGCGCCGACGTGGTGCTGCACCTGACGGAGTGGAGCGAGTTCCGCGAGCTGGACCCGCGCGAGCTGGGCGAGGTCGTGGCGTCGCGGGTCATCCTGGACGGCCGCAACGCGCTGGACCCGACGCGGTGGCGCGAGGCGGGCTGGACGTACCGCGCGATGGGCCGCCCGCGGGCGTAGCGGGCGGGGAGGGACGCCCGGCGGGCCGTCACCCTCGGGGCTGGACGCCCGGCAGGCTGCACGCGGGGCGGGACACCCGGCGGGCGGGCACCCGCGGGGCCGCACGCGGCACGGGAGGCACGCAGACCGCACGCGGGATTGGACACCCGGCGGGCGGCCACCCAGCGGAGCCGGACACCCGGCGGACGCACGCAGGCTGCACGCGGGGCGGGACACCCGGCGGGCGGGCACCCGCGGGGCCGGGCGCCGGGCGGATGCACGCAGGCCCACGCGAATCATGGTCCGTGCGATCGCCGGGCAGGCCCTCAGGAGGGCGGGGAGCCGCGGCGGGCGCGGTAGGTGCGCATTTTGGCGCGGGCCCCGCAGACCGACATCGAGCACCAGCGACTGCGCCCCGCCGGGCTGCGGTCGTAGTACGCCCAGTGGCAGTCCGGCGCCTCGCACGCCTTGAGCCGCAGCCAGGTGCCGTCCGCCACCGCCGCCGCGATGGCCTCCGCGACCCGCGAGGCGAGGGTGCCCGGGCGGGCCGGGCGCAGGGCCGCCGCGCCGTCGCCGGGCGCGACCGTGACCAGCAGCGGGGCGGCGGCCAGCAGCTCGTCGAGCGGCGGCGTGGCGCGGTGCGGCGGGTGCCCCGCGTGCGCGAGGCAGGCCGCGCGCAGTGCCTCCCGCAGTTCGCGGGCGCCCTCCACCTCGGGCCCGGTGAGGCCGAAGGCCGCCCGGCCCGCCTCGGTGGCGAGGGAGTCGGCGCCCGTCTCGATGTTCAGCGAGTTCACCAGTGCCTCGATCAGGCCGAGGCCGCCGGGAGCGGGCGCTCTGTCGTTCATGGTTGCGACGTTACCCGTCATGCGGCACCATGCGGTAACGGTTACCGGTTGACCCGTAATACCGGTAACTCCGACACCCCTGGAGGCATGTCATGGCTCTCGCCAAGCTCGGTACCGTCGTCCTCGACTGTCCCGACCCGCACGCCCTCGCCGCCTTCTACGCCGCGGTCCTCGGCGGCACGACACAGGGCGACGACACCTGGGTCGATCTCGCCGGGCACGCCGGCACCCCGCTCGCCTTCCAGGCAGCGCCCGGTTTCGTACCGCCGCGCTGGCCCTCCCCGGACGGCTCCCAGCAGTTCCACCTGGACCTCACCGTCGAGGACCTCGACGCGGCCGAGGAGCGGGTCCTCGCCCTGGGCGCCAAGGCGCTGGACGCCGACGACCGCAGCCGGTCGTGGCGGGTCTACGCGGACCCGGTGGGGCACCCGTTCTGCCTGTGCCGGGCGTAGGGCCGTCCCGCCGGCCCGGCCCGGCCGGCGTCACGTCCCCCGGGCCACCGCTTCGGCCTCCCGTACGACACGGGCCGCGTTGCCCCAGGTCAGCGCGGCGATGTCGGTTTCGGGCCAGTCGCGGTGCAGCAGCTCGGCGATGAGGTTCGGGTAGCAGGACGCGTCCTCCAGGCCGACGGTGTGGGGGGCGTGCGTCGCCGTCCCGAAGGAGCCCGCGATGCCCACGCACTCCGGACCGGCGACCCTGCGGACGTGGTCCAGGTGGTCGGCGACGTCCTGGAGGGCGGCGGGGACGCCGGCCAGCCGGGCGACCTGGTCCGGCGCGAAGGTCACCATGCAGACGCCGCCGTTGGCGCGCAGCCGGCGCAGGACGTCGTCGGTGACGTTCACCGGGTGGGGCGTGAGCGTGGCCGCGGCCGAGTGGGAGAGGATCACCGGCGCCTTGGTGACGTCCAGGACGCGGCGCATGGTGTCGGCTGAGGCGCCGGAGAGGTCGACGAGGACCCCGAGGTGGTTCATCTCCCGGACGACGTCCTGCCCGAAGGGCGTCAGGCCGTCCGGGCCGGCGGTCCAGGAGGTGCCGGCGACACCGGCGCTGCGTACGCCGAGGGCGTGGTAGGCGCGCAGCGTGCCGAGCGAGTCGCCGAGGGCGGCGCCGGAGACCGGTCCGAGGAGCGAGGCGATGCGCCCGCAGTCGCGTGCGGCGGCCATCTCGGCGGCGGTGAGGGCGAGACGGAGGGCTTCCGGGCACGACTCGATGAGCGTCCGTACGCCGTCGATCAGGTCCAGCGTGCCGCCGATGAGCCGGTCGGCGCCGTGCCGGGGGGCGACGTGGAGCGACCAGAACTGCGCTCCGACGCCACCGGCCCGGATCCGGGGTATGTCGGTGTCGAGTGCCGCCTCGCCGTGCCGGAGCGCGTGGTGGTGCGTGCGGTCCAGCTCCTGCGCGAGGGTGTTGTGGCCGTCGACGACGAGCTGCGCGGCGAGCAGGACGCGGGCGCGGCCGAGGTCGGTTTCGGAGGGGGTGGGGGCTTCGGCGGGGTCGGCGCCGAGCACCGTGTCGTCGGGTTCACCGCGCGTGGTCGGTGCGACGTAGGGAAGGTCCTGCAGGTCTGCCATGACGGGGGCTCCGGCTCCGTGAACGGCGTTGCGAGCCATAGCGCCACGGTGGCACGGCCGGGGGCGGGGGTCGCGGCGGTGTACTGCGTCCGGGTGGTTCCTGCCCGCCCCGGCGCCATGCCGCCGGACGGGCCGGCCCCCGGGGCGCGATGCCGCGGGGCGGGAGCGGGCCCCCGGGTCCTGCCCGTCCGCCGGGCGCTATCCGTCCAGCGACTCCCGTGTGGCGTTGGAGGGCGCGCGGCCCGCCAGGCCCCGGGCGACCGACTCCGCGTCGCGCAGCACGCGCAGCGGGTTGGACCAGGTCAGCATGGCGATGTCGGTACGGGACCACTTGCGGGACAGGAGTTCCGCCACCAGGTTCGGGTACGCAGACACGTCCGCCAGGTCCGAGGGCGTGAAGGCCGTGCCGTCGAAGTCGCCGCCGATGCCGATGTGGGCGATGCCCGCAACCTCCCGCATGTGGTCCAGGTGGTCGGCGACCGTTGCGGCGGTGGCGACCGGACGGGGGTCGGCGTCCTCGAACGCCTCGTGGACACGCATCGCCTCGGGCGTCGTGTCCAGCGGGTGGAAGCCGTGCGCCCGCATGTTGTCGTCGGCGCGCCGCGTCCACGCCACCGCCGCGGGCAGGACGAACTTGGGCACGAACGTGGCCATGGCCACGCCGCCGTTGGCGGGCAGCAGCGCGAGGACGTCGTCGGGGATGTTGCGCGGGTGGTCGCACACCGCGCGCGCCGACGAGTGGGAGAAGAGCACCGGTGCCTCGCTGGCCGCCAGGGCGTCGCGCATCGTCGTGTCGGCGACGTGCGAGAGGTCCACCAGCATGCCGAGGCGGTTCATCTCGCGGACGACCTCCCGGCCGAACGCCGACAGCCCGCCCACCCCCGGCTCGTCCGTCGCCGAGTCCGCCCACGCCACGTTGTCGTTGTGGGTGAGCGTCATGTAACGGACACCCAGGGCGTACAGGGCCCGCAGGGTGGCGAGGGAGTTGTTGATGGAGTGCCCGCCCTCGGCGCCCTTCAGGGAGGCGATGCGGCCTGCGGCCCGCGCGGCCTCCATGTCGTCGGCGGTCAGCGCGGGCGCGAGGTCGGCCGGGTAGCGGGCCAGGAGCTGGTCGACGCAGTCGATCTGCTCCAGCGTGGCGCTGACGGCGTCGTCCCCGGCCAGGTCGCTGCGCACGTACACCGACCAGAACTGCGCCCCGACGCCGCCGGCCCGCAGCCGCGGGATGTCGGTGTGGAGCCGGCCGGCCTGGTCCGCCGCGATGTCGAGGCGGTCCAGGTCGTAGCGGGCCTGCTGGCGCAGCGCCCACGGCAGGTCGTTGTGGCCGTCCACCACGGGGAAGTCCCCGAGGAGGTCGCGCGCCTGCGCGAGGAGGTCCGCCGTCGTCACTTGCCGACCTTCGAGCGCAGCCGCCTGCCCTTCTCCGTCGCCTGGTCGTTGAGCTCCTGCTGGAACTCGGTCATGCGGGACAGCAGCTCGGGGTCGGAGCTCGCCAGGATGCGGGCGGCCAGCAGGCCCGCGTTGCGCGCGCCGCCGACCGACACCGTGGCCACCGGGACGCCCGCCGGCATCTGGACGATGGACAGCAGGGAGTCCATGCCGTCGAGGTACTTCAGCGGGACGGGGACGCCGATCACCGGCAGCGGGGTGACGGAGGCGAGCATGCCCGGCAGGTGGGCCGCGCCGCCGGCGCCCGCGATGATCGCCTTCAGCCCGCGGTCCGCCGCGCGCTCGCCGTACGCGACCATCTCGCGCGGCATGCGGTGCGCGGAGACCACGTCGACCTCGTACGGGATCTCGAACTCGTCGAGGGCCCCGGCGGCGGCCTCCATGACGGGCCAGTCCGAGTCGGAGCCCATGACGATGCCGACGACGGGTCCGGGTGCGTTACTCAACGATCGTTCCTCGCAGGTAGTCGGCGGCGTGGCGGGCGCGCTCCAGCACGTCGTCCAGGTCGTCGCCGTAGGTGTTGACGTGCCCCACCTTGCGGCCGGGCTTCACGTCCTTGCCGTACATATGGATCTTCAGCTGCGGGTCGCGGGCCATGCAGTGCAGGTACGCGGGGTACATGTCCGGGAAGTCGCCGCCCAGCACGTTGCACATGACGGTCCAGGCCGCGCGCGGGCGCGGGTCGCCGAGGGGCAGGTCGAGCACGGCGCGGACGTGGTTGGCGAACTGGGAGGTGACCGCGCCGTCCTGGCTCCAGTGGCCCGAGTTGTGCGGGCGCATCGCGAGCTCGTTGACGAGGATGCGGCCGTCGGCCGTCTCGAAGAGCTCGACGGCCAGGTGGCCGACGACACCGAGCTCCTGGGCGATGCGCAGCGCGAGCTCCTGTGCCTGGCCGGCCAGCTCCGCCGACAGGCCGGGCGCCGGGGCGATCACGGTGTCGCAGACGCCGTCGACCTGCCGCGACTCGACCACGGGGTACGCCACGGCCTGGCCGTGCGGCGAGCGGACGATGTTCGCCGCCAGCTCGCGGACGAAGTCGACCTTCTCCTCCGCGAGGACCGGCACGCCCGCCCGGAAGGGGTCGTGGGCGTCGGCCTCGGAGCGGACGACCCACACGCCCTTGCCGTCGTACCCGCCGCGCACCGTCTTGAGGACCACGGGGAAGCCCCCGCCCTCGGCCGCGAACGCCGACACGTCGGCCGGGTCGGCCACGATGCGGTGGCGCGGGCACGGAGCGCCGATCGCGTCGAGCTTCGCGCGCATCACGCCCTTGTCCTGGGCGTGCACCAGCGCGTCGGGCCCCGGGCGGACGGGAATGCCGTCCGCCTCCAGGGCCCGTAGGTGCTCGGTCGGTACGTGCTCGTGATCGAAGGTGATCACGTCGCAGCCGCGTGCGAACTCACGCAGCGTGTCCAGGTCGCGGTAGTCGCCGATGACGACGTCGCTCACCACCTGCGCCGCGGAGTCCTGGGGGGAATCGCTGAGGAGCTTGAACTTGATGCCGAGGGGGATGCCCGCCTCGTGAGTCATACGGGCCAGCTGACCGCCGCCCACCATGCCTACTACCGGGAACGTCACCCTCTTAGGGTATCCGCCCCCGCGAGTCGCCCCACGCGCCCGGGGGCACGGGTGGAAGCGGGCCTTCCGCGGGGGCGGGCGACGTCCCCGCGCGGGCCGGGCGGCGGGTGGTTAGCATGGCTTGGTTGACCCATTCGACCGGACGGGGCTGAAAGATCACCATGAGTGAACGGGGCGCACTTCGGGTGCGACTGGAGCAGCTCCTCCGCGAGATCGCGAAATTCGGTCTCGTCGGCGGTCTCGGCCTGCTCGTCAACATGGCGGTCTTCAACCTGGTGCGCCACACCACCGAGCTCCCGGTGGTACGGGCCAGCCTGGTGGCCACGGTCGTCGCGATCGCCTTCAACTACGTGGGCTTCCGCTACTTCACCTACCGGGACCGCGACAAGAGCGGCCGGACGCGCGAGCTGACGCTGTTCCTGCTGTTCAGCCTGGTCGGCCTGGTCATCGAGAACGGTCTGTTGTACGTCGCGACGTACGGCTTCGGCTGGGACAGCCCGCTGCAGAGCAACTTCTTCAAGTTCCTCGGGATCGGCGTCGCGACCCTGTTCCGCTTCTGGTCGTACCGCACGTGGGTGTTCCGTGCGCTGCCGGAGCGCGAGACGCCGGCGCCGCCGGGGCGGCCGGCCGCCGAATCGTTCCTGGAGCAGCGGCGGCACCGGGACGCGCGCACCGGCGATCCGGTCGGCCCGCGCGGGCGCTAGGCCGGGGGTCCGCACACGCCGCCGCGCGGGCGGCTCAGCGGACCGTCGGCGGGTCCTCCGAGGCCTTGGTGCCGCGGCTGCGCACCTCGCGGCTGAGGAACAGCGCGAAGACCGGGGGCTGCTGCTGGAGCAGCTCCAGGCGTCCGCCGTCCGCCTCCGCCAGGTCGCGGGCGACGGCGAGGCCGATGCCCGTCGAGTTGCGGCCGCTGATGGTCCGCTCGAAGATCCGCGCGCCGAGGTCCGCCGGGACGCCCGGCCCCTCGTCGGTCACCTCCACCACGGCCTGGTTCCCGGTGACGCGGGTGCGCAGGGCGACCGTGCCGCCGCCGTGCATGAGCGAGTTCTCGATCAGCGCGGCCAGCACCTGGGCGACCGCGCCGGGGGTGCCCACGGCCCGCATGCCGACCTTGCCGGAGCGGACGATCGCCCGCCCCGCGCTGCGGTAGGCCGGCCGCCACTCCTCGATCTGCTGCTTGACGACCTCGTCGAGGTCGAAGGCGATCGCCGAGCCGGTGCGGGGGTCGCGGCTGTTGGTCAGCAGCCGCTGGACCACGTCCGTCAGCCGCTCCACCTGCGTGAGCGCGATCTGCGCCTCTTCCTTGACCGTCGTCAGGTCGTCGGTCACGGAGATCTCCTCCAGCCGCATGGACAGCGCGGTCAGCGGCGTGCGCAGCTGGTGCGAGGCGTCGGCGGCCAGCCGCCGCTCGGCGGTGAGCATGCGGGCGATGCGCTCGGCGGAGGCGTCGAGCACGTCCGCGACCCGGTCCAGCTCCGGGACCCCGTACCGCCGGTGCCGCGGCCGCGGATCGCCGGAGCCGAGGCGCTCGGCGGTCTCGGCGAGGTCGGTCAGCGGCGAGGCGAGCCGGTTGGCCTGCCGTACGGCGAGGAGGACGGCGGCCACCACGGCCAGCAGCGCCACCGCGGCGATGATCAGCAGGGTCCGGCCGACCTCGGCGGTCACGGCCGAGCGCGGTTCCTCCACGGTGACGGTCTCGCCGCGCCCGCCCTCCGCGGTCCCCCGGATGACGCTGCCCTCGGGGCGCTTGCCGATCTCGATGGGGGCGCGGCCGGGGATGCGGATCACCGCGTACCGCTTGGCGCCGCTCTGCTCGGCGAGGATGTCGGGGTTCACCGGCTCGCCGCCGATCAGCCGGCTCTCCACGATGCTGATCAGGCTCACCGCCTCGGAGTCCACGCTCTCCTGGGCGCTGCTGCTGATGGTGCGGGTCTCCACGATGACGAGGGAGACGCCGAAGACGGCGATGACGACGAGCACCACCGCGAGCGTGGAGTTGATCAGTCGGCGGCGCACGGTGCCCTGCTAGCTCTTCTCGAAGCGGAAGCCCACACCGCGGACGGTGGCGATGTAGCGGGGGTTGGCGGCGTCGTCGCCGAGCTTCTTGCGCAGCCAGGAGATGTGCATGTCCAGGGTCTTGGTGGAGGACCACCAGGTGGTGTCCCACACCTCCCGCATGAGCTGGTCGCGGGTGACGACTCGGCCGGCGTCCCGGACCAGGACCCGCAGCAAATCGAACTCCTTGGCGGTGAGCTGGAGCTCCTCGTCGCCCATCCAGGCGCGGTGCGACTCGACGTCGATGCGGACGCCGTGGGTGGCGGGCGCCGGGGCGGGCTCGGTGGAGCCGCGCCGCAGCAGGGCCCGGACCCGGGCGAGGAGCTCGGCGAGGCGGAACGGCTTGGTGACGTAGTCGTCGGCGCCCGCGTCCAGCCCGACAACGGTGTCGACCTCGTCCGCGCGGGCGGTCAGCACCAGGATCGGCACCGTGTGCCCCTCGGCGCGCAGCCGCCGGGCGACCTCCAGTCCGTCCATGCCGGGCAGGCCGAGGTCCAGCACCACGAGGTCGACACCGCCCTGCAGCCCGGTGTCGAGTGCGCTGGGTCCGTCCTCGCGCACCTCGACCTCGTACCCCTCCCGCCGCAGGGCGCGGGCCAGCGGTTCCGAGATGGATGCGTCGTCCTCGGCGAGCAGTACACGGGTCATGGGGTGATGGTAGTCCGCGTGCCGTACGGGCCGGGCCGGGATCGACCGTTGATCAAACTATGATCGTTCCCGCCTGGGACTCACGGATCCCATCCTGCTTAACACCTTCGATTGTGGGCAGATGGTTCCAGCGACACCTGTGATCCATATCTCAAGTCCTTCCATATGCCGCAGTGTCGTGTCGTATGGTGGCGAGACGCCTGATGCACTACTCCGGGACCTTTGGCCCGCAAACAGCGCCAAGGGTCTCCTTGCTGTCCAGGACCGGTTCCGCCGGCCCCGGGCGGTGAACGACCTGTGGGCCGGGCCCCGTGCCGTGACGAAGCGTCCGGGGCGTGGATCCCGGTGCGGTCCGATCCTTCGCCTCCGTGCGGGCCACGGGGGCGGACCCCTGTCCGGGCGTGGGGGGACGGGTCGTCCCCGCGCCGGTGCCGGCCGCCCCCCACCGGGCGCGACACGCTCACGAAGCGCGGCGCGTCCCGAGCTACCAAGGATCGACATGGCGTCCAGCCTGACGAGGGACCCGGCCAGTACCCCTGGCCTGGAGAAGACGTTCCTCGGCCACCCCCGCGGTCTGGCCAACCTCTTCATGACCGAGATGTGGGAGCGCTACAGCTTCTACGGCATGCGGGCCCTGCTCGTGCTCTACCTGTCGGCCTCCGTGGCCAAGGGCGGTCTGGGCTTCGACACGGCGACCGCCGTCGCCATCTACTCCGTCTACAACGCGATGGTCTACCTGCTCGCCCTGCCGGGCGGCTGGTTCGGTGACCGCGTGTGGGGTGCGCGGAAGACCGTGGCGATCTCCGGCACGATCATCATGATCGGCCACTTCCTGCTCGCCCTGCCGATGGAGTTCTCCTTCTTCATCGGCCTGGCGTTCATCGCCGCCGGCTCCGGGCTGCTGAAGGCCAACATCTCGACGATGGTCGGCCACCTGTACCGGGACAAGAACGACCCGCGCCGTGACGGCGGCTTCACGATCTTCTACATGGGCATCAACCTCGGTGCCTTCGTCGCCCCGCTGACCATCGGGTACGTGGGCCAGAAGATCAACTGGCACTACGGCTTCGCCATGGCCGGCATCGGCATGGCCATCGGCCTCGCCTTCTACTTCCTGGGCTTCCGCAACCTGGCCCCCGAGTCCAACCAGGTCCCGGCCCCGCTGTCGGACGCCGAGCGCGCCGGCATCATCAAGAAGGCGCTGATCTGGCTGGCCGTCGCCGCCGCCGCGTACGGCATCGTCGGCCTGACCGGCGAGCTGAGCATCGACTGGGTGCTGTGGCCGCTGACCATCCTCGGCCTGGTGCTGCCCGCCTGGTACCTGCTGCGCATCAAGCGCGACACCGACCTCGACCAGGTCGAGCGGTCCCGGATGTCGGCGTACGTCTGGTTCTTCGTCGCCGCCGCCGTCTTCTGGGGCATCTACGACCAGACCGGCTCGACCCTGAGCCTGTTCGCGGAGCACAACACCGCCGGCTCGCTGTTCGGCTTCTCCTTCCCGGCCAGCTGGTTCCAGTCGCTGAACCCGCTGTACGTGATGGCCCTGGCCCCGCTCTTCGCATGGCTGTGGGTGGCCCTCGCCCGCCGCGGCAAGGAGCCGAGCACGCTGGTGAAGTTCACGCAGGGCCTGGTGCTGATCGGTGCCTCGTTCTTCGTGATGATGCTGGCCCAGGCCGCCTCCGCGGGCGACGTCAAGGTCACCCCGCTGTGGCTGTGCTCGGTCTACCTCATCCAGACCGTCGGTGAGCTCACCCTCTCGCCCGTCGGCCTGTCGCTGACGACGAAGCTGGCCCCGGCCAAGTACGCCTCGCAGATGATGGGCGTCTGGTTCCTGGCCGTCACCGCCGGTGACTCGGTCATCGCCCTGCTCCAGCTGATGGGCGCGCCGACCGACACCGGGTGGTGGTTCGCCAGCCAGGGCGCGCTCGCGGTCCTCGCCGGTGTGGCGATCTTCATGTACCGCAGGAAGGTGCAGCCCCTCATGGGCGGCGTGCACTGACGTCCCCCGCGGGACGTCCCCCGCACGGGGAGGGCCGCCGTACCGGATCCGTCCGGTACGGCGGCCTCGCCGTTTCCGGCGGCCGCCTGTCAGCGGCGCAGCAGCCGCCACGGCGTGAAGGCGAACACCGCGCCGCCCAGCAGGACGACCGTGCCGGCGACCAGGGCGAGGGCGCGCAGCGCGCCGCCGTCCTCGGCGCCCGTCTCGGCGAGGCCGCCGCCGGAGGCGGAGCTCCCGCCGGTGGCCGGACCCGCGGAGCCCGTGCCGCCGGAGCTCGTGCCGCCCGAGGCGCCGCCCGGCTGGGCGGTGGTGTCCAGCTCCAGGGAGACCCGGACGTTCGGGGGCGGGGTGCAGGTCGTCGTCGTACCGAGCGCCTCGACCGTGAGGACCCCTGGGCTCAGGGTCGCCCGGCCCGTGGCGCCCGGCTTGTACGTGCCGGTCAGGTCCGGTATCCCGATCGGGCTGCCGGCCTTGATGGGCTCCTTGTTGGCGGGGCCCTCGACGTGGACGGTGCCCTTGTCCGCGCCACCGAGGGCGACCTCCATGGAAGGCTTCACGGTCCCTGCCGGGATGTCGGCGGGACTGTCCATGACCGACCGGGAGAACCTCACGGTGAGGGCGTAGCTCCCGCCGCTCCCGCGGGCGTCGATCCGCACGGGGGAGGTGGCCTGCTTGTCCCCGATGGGCGTCCGGCACGCGTACGGGACGCTGACCTCCTTGCCCGGGTACGCGGCCGGGCCGCCGTCCCCGCCGCCGCTCGTCCCGCCGGAGGCCGTACCGCCTGCCGTGGTGCCACCGGAGGCCGTACCGCCTGCCGTGGTGCCGCCCGAAGCCGTGCCGCCGGAGGCCGTGCCACCCGTCGCGGTGCCGCCGGAGGCCGTGCCACCCGTCGGCGGCGGGTCGCCGCCCTCCGTGACCTTGATGGTGTGGGCGGGCCGGACCGTCTCCTCCGGCGCGCACTTCGTGTCCGTGGACAGCGGCTTGGAGACGTTGATGGTGTACGCGCCGGGCGTCAGCGTGATCTCCCCCGGCCGGGTCAGCTTCAGCCGGCCCGTCATGTCCGGCAGCACCATGGGGCTGTTCTTGGGGATCGGCGGGTTCTGCCGCGGCCCCGCCACCGCCAGGTCGGCGGTCCACGCGCCCGTGACCCTGACCGTTCCCGCCGGCTTGACGGTGTCCTTCTCCAGGTCGAGGACGCCGGGGTTCCGGGACGCCGCCTCGACGGTCCGCCACACCACCTCGATCTCGTCGCCGACCTTCGCCTCCGCCGGTGCGGTGATCAGCACCTTCGACGTGCCCTGCACCGGGGGCAGCCCCGAGATGGCCGGCGGGACGCACTCCGTGGCGTACGACACCTCGGCCGCCTGCACGGGTCCCGCGGCCGGCAGGATCCCCGCACCGCCGAGCATCACCGCGACCCCGGCCGCACTCATTCTCCGTTGCGTGCTCACGCGTGTCCCTTCGTCGTGGGTCGGTTCTGCGTCGGTGCGGAGTCGGGTGCGAACCACGGGAGGGCCGCCGGGGCCACCGGACCGGTGACCGTTCCGGAATCCCCGCCGGCCGCGCGGGGAGGTGCGCCGGAGGCCGGCCGGCGGCGCGGGCGGACCCGGTCCACGACGGCCATCCCGATCCGGTACAGCCCCGCCGGCACGACCAGGACCAGCAGGATCTGGAAGAGCACCACGCCCCACGGCCGGTCGACGCCCCACGGCTGTTCGGCCAGCACCCGGCCGCCGTAGCGCACGGAGACCTGGTAGTCGCCGTGGGCGCCCGCCGCCAGCTCCACCGGCAGCTCCACGCGCGCCTTGCGGCCGGGCGCGATGGTGCCGCGCCACTGCCGCTCCTGCCACTGCGGGGCGAACACGCCGTGGGCGGTGCCCACCTCGAACACCGGGTTCCGGACGGGTGCGGGACCGAGGTTGCCGACCGTGAGGACGAGGGTGCGCCGCGCCGGGGCGCCGAACCGGACGAGGAGGCCGCTCGACCCTTCGAGCCGGGGGCCCGCCAGCACGGCGAGCCTGCCGTCGCCGGAGGGCTCGGGCAGCGGTGCCACCGGGTGCCCGGTGATTCGCAGCGGGGCGTCCACGCCGGCCTGCTCGCCGGTGACCGTGGCGACATGGACCACGCAGGGGCACGGCACGGGCGGCGCGGGAACCGGGAGCTTCCTGCTGAACGCGCCGCGCGCGTCGGTGGTGACGGCGCGGCCGTCGGCGTTGGCGCAGGAGTTCGTGCCGCTCACCAGGCCGCGACCGGGGGCGGCCTCGCCGCAGACCAGCAGCATCAGCAGGGCGCCGGGCCGCCAGCCCGTGCCGCCGACCGTGAGCTCACCGCCGGTGCCGGCCTCCTGGCGCGACAGCTCCACGGCCGGCCTGCCCTCCGCCGCGGCCGCGCCGCGCGCCGCGGGCGCCAGGACGAGGGCGAGAGCCAGGACGAGGGCCGCCACGAGGGCCGGGGGCGCGGTCACCGCCACGGCGCCCGCACGGAACGCCCGCCCGCCCGCCGCGCGCCACCACCGGAACCCGCCCGCCCGGGCCGTCCGGCTTGCGCTCCGCTTCATCCGTACGCTCCCCTCGCCGCCGCGGTGATCCGGCGCCGTACGAGGCCCCGGATCACCGCGGCGGCGAGGAGCGCGCCCGTACCGGCCGCCACCCCGCCGGCGCCGAAGGTGCGGGTCGTCGACGCCTCCGCCCGCGCGCCGCCGCCCGCGGTGGCGCTGAGGCGGACCGTCACCCGGTCCAGGAGCGGGCGCTGCCCTTCCGGCCAGGGCTCGCTGAGCTCGGCCCGCCGGCCCGGGCGCAGCCGCAGCGGAAGCGGGCGCTCCGCCCGGCGCAGGACCTCGCCGAACAAGCCCTCGGCGCGCACCGCGAGATGCGGCGCGAGGACGGTGTTGCCACGGTTGACCAGGGCGTACCGGACGGCCCCGCCCGTGACGCGGACGTCCTCGACGGTGAGCGCGGCGAGCCGCGGCCCGCCGACCCGTACCCGTACCGGCACGGTCACGGCCTTCCCGGCCAGCAGGGCGCCCGCGTGGTCGCCGGGGGGCGCGTCCGCGGGGACGGTCACCGAGAACGGCACCTCGGCCCGGGTCCGGGGCGGCACGGTGACCGGGTTCGCGGCGAAGGTCACCCAGGGGGCGGTGGCCCGCAGGGGCAGTGTCAGCGGGCGGTGACCGGTGTTGGTCAGCGACAGGGTGTCCTCCAGCACGGTGCCGGGCGGCCCCTCCAGGTAGAGGTACGGCCTGGCCTCGCCGGAGGCGGTCCCGGCTCCGGCCGCGGGCGTCGCGGAGAACACCGTCGCGGCGAGGGCCAGGACGGCGGGGGCGGCCGCGGCGCGGGGGCGCATGCCCCTATGCCCGCCGGTGGCCCGTGCGGCGGGTCAGCCACAGCGCACCGGCCACTCCGGCGAGCAGCACCGTGCCGCCGAGCGTGCCGAGCGCCGCGGCCGAGTCGAGGGGGCCGGTCCTGGGCAGTTCGCCGCTCCCCGGCGGGGCCGGCCGCGACCCGGAACCGGAACCGGACTCCGTCCCCGAGCCGCCGCCCGCCGCGGTGACGTCCAGCTCCAGCGACGGTCCCGGGTTGTTCCGCGGGGTGCAGGTGGTGGTGGTGCCGAGCGCCTCGATGGTCAGCACCCCGGCGGTGAAGGTGACCTTGCCGCTCTTCGACGGGGTGTACGTGCCCGACAGATCGCCGATCCTGATGGGGGTGTCGGCGGGGATCCTCTCGGGGTTCGCCGGTCCCGAGACGGTGACGGTCCCGCGGTCCGCGCCGCCGACCCGGATGACCGCGCTCGGGCTCATGGCCCCCTTGCCCAGCTCCACGGGGCTGGACGAGACGCCTTTGCGGAACGACATGGTGAGCCGGTAGCCGCTGCCGCTCCTGACGCCCGTGATGTCGATCGGGGAGACGGCACCCTTGTCACCGATCGGGGTCCGGCACGCGTAGTCGACGTCGACCACGGTGGCGTGGGCGGCCGGTGCGGCCGTCAGCACGGCGGTGCCCGCAACCGCCGCCGCCAGCGCCAGAGTTGTCCGCTTCCGGTACGACACCACGAGATCACCTCACGCCTGACGGCCCATCAGATCGGCGCTCAAGGTACGCCGGTGACCGTGGAGAGGGAAGACACGTGCACGGACGGGCGGCGGGACAGGGGCACATGACAAAGAGCACGGCCGTTCGCCGTGCTCCCCCAAGCACTCCGAAGACCCGCGCGGGACGCGGGTCGCTACGCGGGCGCCGCCAGCTCCGCCCAGACCGTCTTGCCCGGTGCGCCGGTGGCCCGCACGACGCCCCAGTCCAGACAGAGGCGCTGCACGATGAACATGCCGTGTCCGCCCGGCCGTCCGGCGCGGTGCGGTGTGCGCGGCGCTGGCTGGCCCGGGCCCCGGTCCTCGACCTCCAGCCGCAGCACCTTCGCGTCCAGCGAGACGCGCAGCTCCTCGGGGCCCTCGGCGTGCAGGCAGGCGTTGGTGACCAGTTCCGAGACGACGAGCAGGACGTCCTCCGCGGCGGCGCGGCGGTCGGCGGTGGCGGCGGGCAGCCAGCCCCAGTCGTAGAGCGCCTGGCGGGTGAAGTCGCGGGCGAGCGGCACGATGCCGCTGGCGCTGCCCAGCTCCAGCCTGCGGCTCCGGCGCCCGGCCGAGTCGCTCGTACCGGAGCCGCTCGCACCGGAGCCGCTCGCCACCGGCTCGCCCGTACCGGAGCCGTCCGTACCGGAGGCACCGGTCGCGCCGCCGTCGGCGGCCGGTGTCCCGGGCGCGGCGTGCGCGGCAGCGGCCGGCATGCCCGCCGGAGGGTCCGCCGGCGCACCGGGCCCGGCGGAGGGGATCCCGGACGCGACGGCCGGAGCCGTCATCGCCGCACCCGCACCGGCGTCGGCGCCGAGGGGGCCGGCGGCCGTGCCCGCATCCGTCCCGGGCACCGCGCCGGAAGACCCGCCCGCGCCGGCGGGCGCATCCGCGCCCGGGGCGGTGACGCCGCCGTCGGTCCCCGCAGCGGGCCCGCCCGGCGCGCCGGGCGCCACGGATCCCGCGACCGGCTCGGCACCCGCGCCGACGGCAGCGGCGCCCGCGGCCCCGAGGCCCGAGCCGCCCGGCTCACCACCGAGATCGCTCGGCGGATGCTGCTGGGTGCTGCCCATCAGCGCTTCACCTCACCGATTCACCAAGTCGCCATTACATCGATACAGAGAGGGGGAGCCGACCCTGGCTCTCTCACGCCCCCTCGCGCAGGTTCTTCTGCCCGGCGTTCCGGGTACAACACCCGGTTCGTCACCTCGCGGTCATGAGCAGACCGACAGCGGGGTGCGGCCCCGCCGGCGGGACCTATTCGGAGAGGGCCGCTTCCAGGGTCTCGTGCACGGCGAAGACCGCCTCGGCGCCGGTGATCTCGAAGACCCGGGCCACCACGGGCTGCATCCCGGCCAAATGGACCCCTCCCCCTGCCGCCTCGGCCTTCAGCCGTGCGCCGAGCAGCACGTTGAGGCCGGTGGAGTCGCAGAAAGCGAGCTGCGAGCAGTCGACCACCAGCCGTGATCGCCCTTTGTCGAGCGCGGCTTCCAGCGGTTCGCGCAGCAGGTCGGCGGTGTGGTGATCGAGCTCACCCACCGGTGTGACGACCTCGCTCCGGCCCTCCGTCCGGACCCCGACGCTGAGTCGGCCCTGATTCGCGCTGCCGACCGTCCCGCGGTCCATGCCGCCCCTCTTCGCCGATGCCGTTGAGTCGGTAGAACCCTACGCCTTCTCCCCACCGGTCGGTAGTCGGACTCCCCTGCAACCCGGACATATGGGACAATTGACACTTGCAACGATCCATGAAGAGCAGGTAGGGCTAGTAGGGACACCCATTCGCAGGGGACACCCGTCAGCGGGACACCCCCGACACGGCCGGCTTCGGAGGCGCCGCACACCGCAGCGACGTAGATCGGCATCGGCGGCCTTATGCCGAGAACGATGGAGGAGACCATGTCACCCCGGCTCGACGCACCGCGCACCCCCCACGCGACGTCGACAACTCCGCCCCAGCACATCCCCTACGAGATCACCGGCACGGCCGACCCCCTCGCCGGTCTCGGTCTGCCCGAGATCCCGCCGTACGACGAGGTCGAACCGCTCGACGCGCGGGCCCTGTCCAAGACCCTCTTCGCCCGGCTTGAAGCGCTCGAGGAGGGCACGCACGAGTACGCGTACGTCCGCAACACCCTCGTCGAGCTCAACCTCGCCCTGGTCAAGTTCGCCGCCTCCCGGTTCCGCTCCCGCAGCGAACCGATGGAGGACATCATCCAGGTCGGCACCATCGGCCTGATCAAGGCCATCGACCGGTTCGAGCTGGCCCGTGGGGTCGAGTTCCCCACCTTCGCGATGCCAACCATCATCGGCGAGATCAAGCGCTTCTTCCGCGACACCTCCTGGTCCGTACGCGTCCCGCGCCGGCTCCAGGAGCTGCGCCTCGACCTCGCGAAGGCCGGGGACGAGCTCGCCCAGCAACTGGACCGCGCCCCGACCGTCGGTGAGCTCGCCGCGAAGCTCGGCATCACCAAGGAAGAGGTCGTCGAGGGCATGGCGGCGAGCAACGCGTACACCGCGAGCTCGCTGGACGCGCAGCCCGAGGAGGACGAGACCGAGGGCGCCCTCGCCGACCGCATCGGGTACGAGGACAACGGACTGGAGGGCATCGAGTACGTCGAGTCCCTCAAGCCGCTGATCGCCGCGCTGCCCGCCCGGGACCGCAAGATCCTCTCGCTGCGCTTCGTCGCCGGGATGACGCAGTCGGAGATCGGCGAGGAGCTCAACATCTCGCAGATGCACGTCTCCCGGCTGCTCTCGCGCACCCTGGGCAAGCTCCGCAAGGGTCTGACCCTCGACGAGTGACACCCCCGCAGACCCTCCCGGAAGGGCCCGTTCCGTCAAGGGATGGGCCCTTCCGCCGTCTTGACGGGATCGTCCCCATGGGGCGACATTGTCCCGGGGCTCAGGGGGGTATCACATGCGGTACGCGGCTCTGGAAGAACGCATGCGCGCACGGCTCGGCCGGGCATGCCTGTACGTGCCGTCGTGCCGGCTCGGGCTGTACCTGGCGCTGCGCCACTGGTGCCCGCCGGGCGGCCGGGTGCTCATGTCCCCCGTCAACGACGACGTCATCCTCTTCGTCGTCCTCGCCGCCGGGCTGCGCCCCGTCCAGGCACCGCTGAAGCCGCACGACGCCTCCCTCGACGTCGCCGCCGTCCCCGAGGACGTGTGGCGGGGCCTGTCCGCGGTGCTCACCACCAATCTGTACGGCAACCCCGACCCGGCGCCGGAGCTGGCCGCCGCCTGCCGCGCGCGGGGCATCCCGCTGCTGGAGGACGCGGCGCACGCGATCGGCAGCGAGGTCGGCGGCCGGCCCGTCGGCACGTACGGCGACGCGTCGGCCTTCAGCCTCTCCAAGCACACCGGCGCCGCGACCGGCGGCTTCCTCGCCGTGCGCGACGCCGGCCTGCGCGACGAGCTCGCCCGGGCCCGGGACGCGCTGCTCCACCCCGCGAGGGCCGGCGCCGAACTCGCCTACGCCCTGCGGCCGTACGCCGAGGCGGCGGTGCGGGGCCTGCGGCTGGTGAAGGCCGCCCGGGCCGCGCTGCGGGCGCTGGGCCGGCAGGAGCGGGAGGGGATCCGGATGCCGCTGCGGCCGGCCGCGCTGGAACGGGCGGTGGCCGCCGCCCCCGGTCTCACCCCCTTCCACCCGTGGGTACGGGTCGACCTGCACGCGTACCGGCTCACCCCCGGGTCCGCCCGGCTGCGGCGCACCGAGCGGCTCCTCGGGCGGCTCGACGCGACCCTGGCGGCCCACCGCGCCGGTACGGAGAAGCTCCTCGCCTCTCCCTGGGGCGCCTCGCCCTGGGGCACCCCGCCGGCCGCGCTCCAGCCGCTGTTCCGCGTACCGCTGCTGGTCGCCGACCGGGACGCGGCCGTCGCCGCGCTGGCCCGGGCCCGGCTGACCACCGGCTACCTCTACGACCCGCCCCTGGACGACTACGCGGGCGCGGCCTTCGCCGACCCCTCGCCCGCTCCGGGCGCCGCCCGGTGGTTCGCCCGGCACGCGCTGCCCGCCGACCCGCTGCGCGCCGACGCGGTCCTCGCCGTCCTGCGCGCGTCGGGCGCACGGCCCGCGGGCCGCCACGGTGGCTGAGACGACCGTCCGGCACGGCACCGCGCCGGCGGAGGGCGCCGGGGGCGGGGCGCCGTCCAGCGGCGACTCGATGTTCCGCAACGCGTACGCGCTGATGCTGTCGACCGGGGTCTCCGCGGCGCTCGGCCTGGGGTTCTGGCTGATCGCCGCCCGCTACTACACCGAGGAGGCCGTCGGGCAGGGCTCCGCCGCCATCGCCGCGATGCGGCTGCTCGCCTCCGTCACCGCCACCACCATGATCGGGGCGGTGGTGCGCTACGTGCCGCGGGCCGGACGCGCGACCGGACCGCTGGTGTGGCGCGCGTACGCCGTGAGCTCCGTGGTGGTGGCGGCGGCGAGCGCCGCGTTCCTGGCCACGCTGGACCTGTGGGGGCCGTCCTACGCGCCCCTGCGCGGGCTGCCCGCCGGGCTGTTCTTCACCGCCGCGTGCGTGGCCTGGGCGCTGCTCACCCTCCAGGACGGGGTGCTGACCGGGCTGCGCAAGGCGGTGTGGGTGCCGGTCGGCAACGCCGTCTTCTCGACGGCCAAGCTGCTCCTGCTGGTGGTGTGCGCCACCGCGCTGCCGGTGCTCGGCATCTTCGTCTCGTGGGCCGTCGCCATAGCCCTGTCCGTCCTGCCGCTCGGCTGGCTGGTGTTCCGCCGGCTCATCCCCCGGCAGGCGGCCGCCGACCGGGACCGGGAGCCGCCGACGCCGCGGGAGATGGGGCGGTTCCTCGCCGGCGACGCGGTGGGCGCGCTGTTCAGCCTGGCGATGATCAACCTGCTGCCGGTGATGGTCGCCGTGCGCTTCGACGCCGCGCACAACGGCTTCTTCTACACCGCGTACACGGTCGGCGGGACCATGGAGTTCATGGCCATCAACATGGCCTCGTCGCTGACCGCGCACGCCTCCCACAGCCCGGAGTCCCTCGCCGAGGGGGTGCGGGGCGCCCTGCGCCGGATGGCGCTGCTGCTGGTGCCGGTGGTGCTGGTGCTGGTCCTCTTCGCACCGTGGATCCTCCTGCCGTTCGGGGCCGCGTACGCCGAACACGGCACGCTGGTCCTGCGGTTGCTGGCGGCCGCCGCGCTGCCGCGGGTCGCGGTCGAGCTCTGGATCGGGGTGCTGCGCGTCCAGGGGCGCACCGGCGTGCTCGCCGCCGTGCAGGGCGCGATGTGCGTGCTGGTGCTGGGCAGCGCGGCGGTGCTGACGGTCCCGGCCGGGATCGCGGGGGCGGGGCTCGCGATGCTCGCGGCCATGACGGTGATGGCGCTGGTGTCGGTGCCGGGGCTGCGCGGGGCGCTGGCCGGCCGTGCGCCCCGTCCGCCGCGGTGGCGGCGGGCCCGCGGGCCGGAGTACGGCACGCGCTGGGCGTGGGAGGCGGCGGAGCGGGCGGCCCGCCAGGAGGAGCGCCACGGCACGGAGCGGGCGCGCCAGTCGGCGTACCTGCGGGGCGGGCACGACACGGCGACGCCCGCGGTCGGTCTGCCGGTGTACGTCCGGGCGCGGGCGCCGGGCGCGGTGGACGACGAGCGGTGGCCGGCCCGCCGGCTGTGGCTGCTGCTGGCGCTGGCCGCCGGGCTGTTCTGGGTACCGCTCGCGCGCGTCCGGCAGTCGGGGCGGGAGCGGTTGACGGGGGCCGTGTCGGGAGCCGAACTGCTGGACGCGCTGCCCCCGGTGACGGTGACCGCGGGCATCCTCCTGGTCGTCGTGCACTGCGCGGCGCTCTCGCTGCGGCGGGTGCGGCCCGCGCTGACGGCAGCGGCCCTGATGGTGACGGTGGCCGCCCTGCACTCGGCGCCGCTGCTGCTGGGTCTGCGGCCGGAGGCGGCGGGCGGGCCGTGGTCCGGGGAAGCGGCGCGGCTGTTCGCCGGGGTGGCGGGGCTGTCGGGCGCGCAGGGGGTGCTCGCCGTGGCGCCCTTCGTGCTCCAGGTGCTGTGCCTGGGTCTGGCGGTGGTGGCGCTGCGGGCGGCGGGCGCCGGCGGGCGGGGGACGGCGGGCGCGGTGTGGGTGCTGGCGGTGGCGGGGTGGGCGGCGCAGGACGCGTTCGCGGCCGCCGCGGTGCCGGTGTTCCTGGCCTGGTGCGCGGCGGCCGCGGCGGCGTTCGTCGTCCGCCGCTACCGGGGCGGGAGCGGCTGCCGGAAATAGCCGTCCTGCCCGGCGATCCGGTAGCCCTCCAGGCCCGGCCCGTCGTCGACGGTCAGGTCGCAGCCCTCGCCGGGGACCGGCCGGTTCCAGTGGACCAGCGCCTTGGCCTTCGGCAGCGTCGGCGCGACCCGGGGGATCTCGGCGTACCAGTCGCGCTGGCGCTGCGGGCGCACCGGGTCGGGCGCGGTGGCGAACTCGGCGAGCATGATCGGCTTGTCGCCGGAGATGTGGGCGCGCAGCCAGTCGTAGGAGGGCCGCTGGCTCCGGTCGAAGTCCAGCCACCGGGTCGACCTGTGGCAGAGGTAGTAGTTGTACTGGTCCATGCCGATCCAGTCGACGTACGCGTCACCGGGGTACAACGCCTTCATCTGCCGGGCGTGGCCCAGGTAGCCGGAGACCGTCCACACCCACACCACGTTGTCCACGCCGAGCCGGGCGAAGCGGTCGTGCAGGTGACGCCAGGCGGCGACGAACTCCTCGGGCGTGCCCGCGCCTTCCTTGATGCGGAAGTCGGTCTCCTGGTCGAAGGAGAGGAAGACGCGCTTGCCGTACGCCTTGATGCGGCGGGCCTGCGGGTCGATGACGTCCTCGTCGTACGCACCGGAGGCGATGTTCTTCCAGCCGAGCTGCCGCTCGGTCCAGTTCGCGTGGTGGGGCTCGGTCCAGACGGTGGACTCCCAGGCCAGCATCAGCAGCCGCTCGCGGCCCAGTTCCCGCTCGTCGGGGGTGAGGAGCTGTCCGTCGAGCTCCGTGCCGGACATGTCGTGGTAGTTGTAGACGAGGTCGAGCTTCCGGCCGATCCTCCGCTCGAACCCGTGGACCGCGTCCGTGAGGGAGCCGTTGGCCGCGTAGGGCACGTAGGCGCCCCACCAGGCCCCGCACGGGGGTTCCAGCAGCGCGGTCGGCGCGCACGGCCCCCGCGGTGCGTCGCCGGAGGCGCCGTCCGGCCGGGTGGCGGTCCCTATGCCGAGACCGAGGAGCAGCGTCCCGACGACGGCGAGCACCAGCGCGGTGACCGGCCGGGGGCGACGGCCGCCGGTGTGCCGCCCGCTCACCGGTCCGGTCCGTCGGGTCCGGCCCGTCCGGCGGCGCCGCGGGTGGCCGCGGGGAGCGGCACCCCGGGCAGGGCGGCCACCACCGTCGCGAAGGCGGCCAGCGGGATCAGGAACGCGGTCGTGGTGAAGCCCTCCAGCAGGAACAGCGCGGTGGCGGTGAGCGTGGCCAGCGACAGGCTGACCGGCGCGGCAAGCGCCAGCGCCTCCAGCCGCGCACCGGGGCGCAGCCCCCGCGGCTGCGGGTGCAGCAGGGCGAGGCCGGGCCCGAAGGCGACGAAGGCGAGGACCGGGATCCAGCGCAGGGCCGATCCGCCCGGCAGGGCGGTGGCCGCCAGGGCGAGCCATCCGGAGGCCGCCAGGGCGGCTCTGTACCAGGTGCGGTTCCTCTGCATGGCGACCTCCTGTCACCGGGGGACGTGGACGAGTACGAGCCCGTGCCTGCTCTCCTCCACCACGCGGAACAGCGGCGAGGCCCTGAGGCCGGCCACGAGGGTGTCGAAGCCGCCGGGCGGCAGGTAGCCCTCGCCGGTGACCGCCTCCTCCTGGGTGGGCGTGAGGATCACGTACGCCCGGCGGCCCTCGGGGATGCCGCGTGCGAGGTAGCCCGCGGGGTCGCGGAGCATCCTGAGGTTCTCCGGGATCTCCTGCTCGGTGAAGAACCAGCGCTCGTACCGGTCGTAGCGGGTGTACGCGCCGGGGAAGGACCCCGTGGTGGCCAGGATCAGCGACCCTGCCGGAGCCCGGTCGTAGGCGCGGGTGACGAGCGCGGTCTCGGCGGGCGGCGCGTAGTGCATGCCCTCCTTGCCGTAGTACGAGGGCAGGAACCCGGCCAGCAGGACGGTCAGCGCGACGGGCAGGGCGACCACCGTGACCCGGCGGGCGGCCCGGGCGCCGCGGCCGGCCGCCCCGGCGGCCGGCACCAGCGCCGCGGCGGCGAAGAACGCCGTACCGGGCAGACCGAACAGGTAGACGCGGAAGAGCATTTCGCCGCCGTAGTCGTTGACGGCGAACATCGGCACCGGCGCCGCGGCCGCCAGCAGCAGCGGCAGCGCGCTGCGCGCCAGCCGGCGGCGCAGCAGCACGGCCGTGCCGGCGAGCGCGGCGAGGACGAGCACCACGGCGACGTTGGCCGTGCCGACCAGTTCCGGGCCGGGTCCCGTGGGCTCCCCGGCGTACCCCGCCCGGGAGTTGCCGAGGAGGTCGCCGGCCGAGTCGCGCAGCGTGCCCAGGGTCTCCAGGAACAGCACGCGCCCCATGGTCAGGTCCCAGGCCAGCATGAGCAGCCCGGCGACGACGAGCAGCCCGATGTTGCGGTAGCGGCGGGTGAGGCACAGGGTGAACAGCGTGGCGCACAGCATCACCGGCGTGAGCTGGTGGGAGGCGTTGACGGTGGCGATCAGCGGGGCGAGGACCAGGACGCCGACCGCGCGCTGCCGGGTGCCCGTGGGCGGCGGCACGGCCGCTGCCGCCGGGTCCAGCCACGCCCGGTCGCGCAGCGGCCCGGCGGACCCCGGCCGCACGAAGTGCCGTACGACGACGACGAGGACGGTGAGGTGGAGCAGGTAGGAGAAGCCCTGCGGGGCGAGGTAGTCCTGGCCGACCCAGTTGGCCAGCTGGAAGATCCACACGCCCGTCCACACCAGCCGCCAGTCGTCACTGAAGGTGCGGTAGAGCAGCAGCAGGACGGGCAGCGTGAGCACCCCGAGGGCGACGGGCGCCCAGTTGGCGTACGAGGCGGCCGCCTCCACGCCGAAGGCCCGCACCAGGGCGGCGTTGAGGGAGAAGAAGCCGGGCCACTGGTCGTACGCCGACATGCCGCCCGACAGTTCGGTGTACGGGTGGACCGTGCCGTCGGCGAGCAGCCGGGTGATCACGGCGTCGTGCTTGGAGGCCCAGGCGTACCGCACCCCGTCGTACAGCACGGCCGGCGGCGCCTTGAGCGCCACCAGCATGGCCACGCAGTACGTCGCGGGCCAGCGGCGCGCCGTGCCGGCGCGGCGCAGGGTGATGACGAACCCGGCCGTCAGGACGGCGAGCGCGGCGTAGTACGCCGCCGGGAAGCGGTCGAGCAGCCCGTGGTCGCCGATGTCCCGGAAGCCGGTGCGCGGCAGCGCGTACACCCACAGGGCGGCCGCCCCGGGCAGGGGCAGCCAGCTGAAGAGGGTCTGCAGCGGCCATCCGCCGCCTCCCGGCGGCGGCGCGCCCGCCCCGGCGTCCGCCCCGTCACCGGCCGGCCGGGCGGCGGCCGGTGCGGGCACGCGGTGCTGCTGCTGCACTGTGCCACTCCCCCCACGCATGCGGCCGCTCGAGCGAAGTACGGGAACGTTCTTCGGGTCCGGGCGGCTCTCGTACGAAGTCGTCTGTCGTGGATCGGCCGGTGGGCCGGCTCGTGGTTCAGCCGGCGAATCCCGGTCCGCGGACCAGGGCCCTGGCCCGCCGGTACATCCGCCAGCCGGCCGTCGCCGGCGAGTCGGGGAAGGGCGCGGTCCGCGCGCCGTGCCCCTCCATCCACCGCTCGACGTCGGCGACGGTGTGCGACCTGCGCAGGATGAGCCGCGCGATGCGGTACGGCTCGTCCGACTCCGAGCTGAGGGCGTGCCGTACGGCGACGGCCGACGCGTACCCGGCGTCGAGCGCGGCCCGGCGCACGGCGCGGCTGTTGTAGCCGTGCGGATAGGCCAGGTGCGCCACCCGGTGCCCCAGCACGTCCTCCAGCGTGGCCTTGGCCTCGCACAGTTCGCGGCGGAGCGCGCGGGGCGCCAGCGTGTCCAGCTGGGGGTGGGTGACCGTGTGCGCGCCGACCTCCATGCCGTACTGCTCCAGCAGGGGCGCCTGGGCGAGCGCCATCATCGGCGCGGGCGGCAGCAGGCAGGCCCGGCCGGGCGTGAGGGCCCCGGTCGTCAGGTAGGCGGTGGCGGGCAGGCCGCGGGAGGCGAGCGCCTCGGCGGTCCGGCCCGGCAGGTCGGCGAAGCCGTCGTCGAAGGTGAGCACGACGGGCCGGGGCGGGAGCCCGCCCCGGCCGGCCAGGTGGCTCGCGAGCACCGACAGCGGCACGGCGGTGCGGCCGCTGGCGACGACCGCGTCGAGCTGGGCCTCGAAGGCGCGGGGCGTGACGGTGAACTCGGCGATCCAGGGCGGCGGGTCGTCCGTCACCGCGTGGTACAGGAGCACCGGTACGGGTGTTCTCATCGCGCCCCACCGCCCTCGGTGCCCGGTGTGCCGGTGCGCCGCAGCGGGGCCGTGCCGCCGGGTCCGGTGCGGGCGCGCAGCCGGGCGCGGGCGCGGGCGTAGCCGATCGGCCCGTAGAGCATGCCGAGCCGCTCCAGCCGGGACAGGCCGCGCGGCCAGGGGTGGCCCTGCGCGCCGTGTGCGCCCGGCGTGCCGGCTTCCGCGGCGCCGCGTGCGGCGGTCATCGCCCGCGCGTGGGCCAGGCCGCGCGGGAGGCGGGCGAGCAGGGCGGGCAGCAGGTCCGGGCGGCGGACGACCAGGGCGGTGAGGTACGCGGTGAGGCCGGCGCCGTAGCCGTACGCCTGGCCGCGCAGGTCCTGCCAGGTCTCGCGGTGGTGGTGCCAGACGAGGGCGTCGGGCGTGTAGTGCAGCCGGTGCCCGGCGGTGAGCACGCGGACGAAGGCGTACAGGTCGTCGCCGCCCCGGGCGGGCGTGCCGGTGCCGGTGGCCGGGTCGAAGCCGCCCGCCGCGCGCAGGGCGGTGGCGCGGAAGGCCATGTTGGCACCCGAGCCGAAGCTGCCGGCGGCGAACGGGAAGAGCGGCTCGCCGGCGGGCGGGTGCCGCGGGTCCCAGGTGCGCGGGGTGAAGCCCTTGGCGAAGCCGCCGTGGCTCTCGAGCAGGATCTGCGCCGGGGTGCGCAGCCGGGCGGGCAGGATCAGCCCGGTGACGCAGCCGATGCGCGGGTCCGCGGCGAACGGCGCCGTGAGGGCGGTCAGCCAGTGCGGGTCGGCGACCACGTCGTCGTCGGTGAAGGCGAGGACCTCGCCGTCGGCGGCGGCGACGCCCCGGTTGTGGGCGCCGGCGAGCCCGGGCACGTCCTCGCGCACGTACCGGACGCCGGGGTACTTCGCCTCGATCAGCTCGCGGGTGGCCGGGGTGCGGGGGGCGTTGTCGACGACGACGACCTCGTAGTCGGGGTGGTCCTGCGCGAGGAGCGAGTCCAGGGCCCCGGGGAGCACGCCGGCGCGCTCGCGGGTGGCGACGACGACGGACGTCCGCGGCGGGGTGCCGTACGCCACGGGCCGCGGCGCCCGGCCGGCCAGCCGCTCGCGGGCGACCGCGGCGAGGGCCCGGGCGGGGTCGCCGGTGCCGGGCGGGAGGTGGGCGAGGACGGTGCCGACCGGGCGCCCCCGGAGGCGTACGAGGGCGTGGACGCGGCCTTCGGGGACGTCGTCGCAGCGGAACGACAGGACGGTCCCGTCGAGTGCGTCGAGGTCGAGATCGGCGACGGCGATGGGCATGAGGGGCCTCCTTCAGCGGCCGTGGCGCAGGCGGCCGACCTGGTTGAGGGTCTGCTGCGCGAACCCCGCCAGCCGGGGGCGGCCGCGGACGAGGCGGTGGGCGCGCCGCACGGGCGCGCGGCCGATCCAGTGCAGGCCCGCGCGCACCCCGGGGCGCACGCAGGAGCCCTCGTACACGCGCAGTTCGCCGGTCTTCAGGGCCTCCTTGTACTCGGCGCCGCCGCGCCCGAGGTCGAGCATCCCGATACCGGCCGCGGCCGCCGCCTCGGCCATGCGCAGGTGGAGCACCAGGCCCGGTGAGTACCTGGCGAAGGCCGGGTCGTACGCGGGGAACCAGCAGGACAGGACGGTGCGGGAGCGCAGCCCGAAGTGCGCGGCGGCGGGCCGGCCGCCGGCGTACAGCACGGACAGGACGCCGGAGCAGCCGGGCGCGCGGGTGGTGTGCAGGTCGCGGACGAGCGTGCTGATCCACTCCTGGGCGAAGCGGTCGCGGCGGCCGGTGCGGCGGTACTGGGCGGACTTCCAGGCCATGAGGGTGCGCAGGGCGGCCGGGTCGTGCTCGTCGAACACGAAGCGGAGCCCGCCGGCCTGCCGGTCGAGGCGCCGCTCCTTGGCGCGGGTGGTCCGCAGGAACTTGGGCGACCGCTCGCGCAGCGCGTTCTCGTAGGCGGCCCAGCCCTCGCCGACGTCGATGACGGGCGAGGGCAGCTCCTCCGCGGCGTGCGGGGCGAAGACGGCCTGTCCGGCTTCGAGGTTGTCGAACTCCCAGGCGGCCAGCCCGCAGCCCCGCAGCACCTCCCGTGCGCCCACCCGCAGCCCGGCCCGGAACACCCCGCCCTGGCTGTCGGAGACGCCGAACCCGATGGCCCGCCCGTGGCCGAGGGCGCTCCGCTCGTACGGGAAGAACCCGACCGGATCGCCGTCCTCGGTCAGCACCCCGACCCGGGCGGTGGCGGGTCTCGCCCGGCCGACCGCGAGGGTGAACTCCGGCTCCATGAAGGGACTGGCGGGCGCGCGGGACGCGGCGCGCAGGTCACGCCACGCTTCGAGGTCCCCGGTGCGGAGCTCCCCCGGCCTCCTGACGTGGATGCGGACAGCCTGATTCCGTGCAGTGCTCAACTCCGACCCCCCGGCCGCCGGTCCCCCGGTCTCCCCCTGAGCCGTGCCGGTACGAGACGCTACCGGCCCGCTTCCCTCCCCGACAGGGGCATTCGCCCATCTTGTGACCGATCCGTGAAGGAGTGTGACGGGTGGGGACCATGTGTCCGGAGGGACGGGCGGGCGCGGGGTGCGCGGCGCCGGGGCGTCGTGCGGTACGGCGCGGGGTGCCTCGTGCGGTACGGCGCCGGGTCAGAGCGCGCGCTCGCCCCGGCGCCAGACGGCCTTCACCAGCGGGACGCCCGGGCGGTAGGCCAGGTGCACGTGGGAGGGTGCGTCCAGCAGGGTGAGGTCGGCGCGGGAGCCGGGGGTGAGGCGGCCGATGTCGGTGCGGCGCAGGGCCGCGGCGCCGCCGGCCGTGGCGGACCACAGCGCCTCGTCGGGGGTCATGCGCATGTCCCGTACGGCCAGCGCGACGCAGAACGGCATCGAGGAGGTGAACGACGAGCCCGGGTTGCAGTCCGTGGACAGGGCCACGGTCACGCCCGCGTCCAGGAGGCGGCGGGCGTCCGGCCACTCGGCGCGGGTGGAGAACTCGGCGCCGGGGAGCACGGTGGCGACCGTGGTGCCGCTGGCGAGCGCGTCGACGTCCTGCTGCGTCAGGTGGGTGCAGTGGTCGGCGGAGGCCGCGTCGAGCTCGACGGCGAGCTGGACGCCGGGGCCATGGGAGAGCTGGTTGGCGTGGATGCGCGGGTGCAGGCCGCGGGCCTTGCCGGCGGTGAGGATCGCGCGGGCCTGGTCGCCGTCGAAGGCGCCCTTCTCGCAGAAGACGTCGATCCAGCGGGCGTGCGGGGCGCAGGCGTCCAGCATCGGGCCGGTGACCAGGTCGACGTAACCGGCCGGGTCGTCGGCGTAGTCGGGGGGGACGATGTGCGCGCCGAGGTAGGTGACCTCGTCGGTGTGGCGGGAGGCGATGCGCAGGGCGCGGGCCTCGTCCTCGACGGTGAGGCCGTAGCCGGACTTGGTCTCGAAGGTGGTCGTGCCCTGGTGGAGGGCCTCGCGCAGGTAGCGGGTGACGTTGGCGTCGAGCGCCTCGTCGGTCGCGGCGCGGGTGGCGGCGACGGTGGTGCGGATGCCGCCGGCGGCGTACGGCTGCCCGGACATGCGGGCGTTGAACTCGGCGGTGCGGTCGCCCGCGAAGACGAGGTGGGAGTGGGAGTCGACGAAGCCGGGGATCACGGCCCGGCCGCCGGCGTCGACCCGGTTGTCAGTGGCGGGTGCTTTGCTGGTTTCACCGACCCAGACGATGCGGTCGCCGTCGATGACGACGGCCGCGTCCTGGATCAGGCCGAGGGGGGATCCGTCACCGAGGGAGGGGTCGTTGGTGACCAGGCTGGCGATGTTGGTGATGGCGGTGGCCGCCGCCGCGACGGCGCTGTTCGTCGTGGCGGGGGCCGGCGTCGCCGGGGGGTTGTTCGTGGTCTCGGGACCGCTGCTCATGATGAGGGGTGTCTCCTTCAGCCGTGGGGGCCGTACCGGTCGTCCCGGCCGGTACAGCCGTTTCGACCGGTTCAGCCGTTCCGGTCGTGCAGTGCGGCGATCGCGTCCGTCAGGGCCCGCGGGACGTCCGGGATCCCTGTGTGGGCTCCGTCCCGCACGACATGGCGGCCACCCACGACCGTATGACGCACGTCCGCTGCCGACGCGGCGAATACCGCTGTCTCGGCGGCCAGGCGAGGTACCGGTCCCGCTGTCCTGACCGAGTCGAGCGCGATCGTCGTGAAGTCGGCGAGCGCGCCCGCCTCCAGGCGGCCCGCGTCGGCCCACCCGAGGGCCGCGTGGCCGTCGGCCGTGGCGGCGCGCAGCAGCGCCGCGGCGGTCCAGTGGCCGCGGGTGCGGGTGCGCAGCCGTTCGTCGAGCTCCATGGCCCGCGCCTCTTCCAGCAAATCGATCACGGCGTGGCTGTCGCTGCCCAGCGACAGCGGGGAGCCGGCCCGCTGGAGGTCGGCGGCCGGGCCGATGCCGTCGGCGAGGTCCCGCTCGGTCGTCGGGCACATGCAGGTCCCGGTGCCGGAGCCGCCGAGCAGGGCGATGTCCTCGTCGGTGAGGTGGGTGTTGTGGACGCCGGTGGTGTGCGCGCCGAGCACGCCGTGGTCGGCGAGCAGGCGGGTGGGGGTGCAGCCGTGGGCCGCGAGGCACGCCTCGTTCTCCGCCGTCTGCTCGGAGAGGTGGACGTGCAGCGGGGCGCGGCGGGCGGCGGCCCACTCGGCGACGGTGGACAGCTGCGCCGCCGGGACCGCGCGCACCGAGTGCACGGCCGCGCCGATGCGGACGCCGTCCCGCTCCTTCAGCAGCGAGGCGCGTTCCGCCCACGCCTCTGCCGTGCCGTCGGAGAACCGCGTCTGGTGCCGGTTGGGCGGCTCGCCGAACCCGGCCGACAGGTACGCCGTGTCGAGCAGCGTGATGCGGATGCCCGCCTCGCCGGCGGCCGCGATGAGCGCCTCACCCATGGCGTTGGGGTCGGCGTACGGGGCGCCGCCGGGGGCGTGGTGGAGGTAGTGGAACTCGCCGACGGCCGTGATGCCGGCCAGGGCCATCTCGGCGTACACGGCGCGGGCCAGGGCGTGGTACGTGTCGGGGGTCAGCCGGGAGGCGACCTGGTACATGACCTCGCGCCACGTCCAGAAGGTGCCGCTGCCGACCTGGACCGTGCCGCGCAGGGCCCGGTGGAAGGCGTGGCTGTGGGCGTTGGCCAGGCCGGGGACGGTCAGGCCCCGCAGGACGGCCGCGCCGGGCGGCGGGGCGCCGGTGCCGGTGCGGACGGCGGTGATGCGGCCGCCGGACACCTCCAGGGCGACTCCCGGCTCGGCGTGGCTGCCGAGCCAGGCGTGCTCCAGCCAGTACGTGGTCACCGGCATGCCAGGCCCTCCAGTACGTCGGCGAGGGCGTGGACTCCGGCGACGCAGTCGTCCTCGGAGGCGTACTCGGCCGGCGAGTGGGAGACGCCCGTGGGGTTGCGCACGAACAGCATGGCGGTGGGGACGGCCGCGGACAGGATGCCGGCGTCGTGCCCGGCGCCGGTGCCGAGGACCGGGACCTGCCCGCCGAGGATCTTGCCCAGCTCGTCGCGCAGGGCGTGCTCGAACTCGACGACCGGCGTGAAGGACTCGCGGACGACGGCGAGGTCGATGCCCTGCCGCTCGGCGGCCGCGCGGGCGGCGGCCTCGATCGCCGCGGTCACGGTGTCGAGCGTCTCCTGGTCGGCGGCGCGCGAGTCCAGCCAGCCGCGGACCAGCGACGGGATGGCGTTGACGCCGTTCGGCTCGACGGAGATCTTGCCGAAGGTGGCCACCGCGCCCGCCAGCCCGGCCTCCCGGCGGGCGGCGAGGACGGTCTCGGCGTACGTGAGCATCGGGTCGCGCCGGTCGGCCAGCCGGGTGGTGCCGGCGTGGTTGGCCTCGCCGCGGAAGTCGTACCGCCAGCGGCCGTGCGGCCAGATCGCGGAGGCGATGCCGACCGCGTCCCCGGTCAGGTCGAGGGCGCGGCCCTGCTCGACGTGGAGTTCGACGAACGCGCCGATGCGGGCGAGCCGTTCCGGGTCGGGCCCGATGGCGTCGGGGTCGTACCCGGCCGCCTCCATGGCCTGTGGCAGCGTCACGCCGTCGCCGTCGCGCAGCCGGTGGGCCGCCTCCTTGGTCAGCTGTCCGGCGGTGAGCCGGGAGCCGACGCAGGCGAGGCCGAAGCGGGCGCCTTCCTCGTCACCGAAGTTGGTGATGGCGAGGGGCCGGCGGAACTCCGCTCCCCGGCCGCGGATCTCGTCGAGGGCGGCGAAGGCGGAGACGACACCGAGCGGGCCGTCGAAGGCGCCGCCGTCGGGGACGGAGTCCAGGTGCGAGCCGGTGACCACGGCTCCCTCGCCGAGGGGGTCGCCGAGCCAGGCCCACTGGTTGCCGTTGCGGTCGGTCTCGTACGTGAGGCCGCGGGACTCCGCCTGGTCGCGGAACCAGGCGCGGCAGTCGGCGTCGGCGCCGGTCCAGGCGTAGCGGCGGTAGCCGCCGCTGCCCGCGTCGCGGCCGATGGGCGCGAGGTCGGCCCACATGGCGTGGAACGTCACGCGTCGTCACCCTCACGCATGGGGACGCGGACGCCGCGCTCGCCGGCGACCTCGTCGGCGCGGTCGTAGCCCGCGTCGACGTGGCGGATGACGCCCATGCCCGGGTCGTTGGTGAGGACCCGGCGGATCTTCTCGCCGGCGAGCGGCGTGCCGTCGGCGACCGTGACCTGGCCCGCGTGGATGGAGCGGCCCATGCCGACGCCGCCGCCGTGGTGGAGGGAGACCCAGGAGGCGCCGGAGGCGACGTTGACCATGGCGTTCAGGAGCGGCCAGTCGGCGATGGCGTCGGAGCCGTCGAGCATGGCCTCGGTCTCGCGGTACGGGGAGGCGACGGAGCCGCAGTCGAGGTGGTCGCGGCCGATGACGACCGGTGCGGACAGCTCGCCGCTCGCGACCATGTCGTTGAAGCGCTCGCCCGCGCGGTCGCGCTCGCCGTAGCCGAGCCAGCAGATGCGGGCGGGCAGGCCCTGGTAGTGGACACGCTCACCGGCCATCTTGATCCACCGGGCGAGGGACTCGTTCTCGGGGAAGAGGTCGAGGATCGCGCGGTCGGTGGCGGCGATGTCCTTGGGGTCGCCGGACAGGGCGGCCCAGCGGAAGGGGCCCTTGCCCTCGCAGAAGAGCGGGCGGATGTAGGCGGGGACGAAGCCGGGGAAGGCGAACGCCCGGTCGTACCCGGCCAGCTGGGCCTCGCCGCGGATGGAGTTGCCGTAGTCGAAGACCTCGGCGCCCGCGTCCATGAAGCCGACCATGGCCTCGACGTGCCGGGCCATCGACTCCCGCGCCCGCTGGGTGAAGTCGGCGGGCTTCTCGGCCGCGTACGACGCCATGTCGTCGAAGGCGACGCCGACCGGCAGGTAGGCGAGCGGGTCGTGGGCGGAGGTCTGGTCGGTGACGATGTCGATCGGCGCGCCCATCGCCAGCAGCTGCGGGACGAGCTCGGCGGCGTTGCCGAGGACGCCGATGGAGAGCGGGCGGCGGGCGTCGCGCGCCTCGGTGGCGAGGGCCAGCGCGTGGTCGAGGGAGTCGGCCCTGACGTCCAGGTAGCGGTGCTCGATGCGGCGCTCGATGGCCCGCGGGTCGCAGTCGATGCAGATCGCGACGCCGTCGTTCATGGTGACGGCGAGCGGCTGGGCGCCGCCCATGCCGCCGAGGCCGGCCGTCAGGGTGGTGGTCCCGGCGAGCGTGCCGCCGAACTTCTTCGCGGCGACGGCGGCGAACGTCTCGTACGTGCCCTGGAGGATGCCCTGGGTGCCGATGTAGATCCAGGAGCCGGCGGTCATCTGGCCGTACATGGTCAGACCGAGCTGCTCCAGGCGCCGGAACTCCTCCCAGTTCGCCCAGTCGCCGACCAGGTTGGAGTTGGCGATGAGCACGCGCGGCGCCCACTCGTGGGTCTGCATGACGCCGACCGGGCGGCCGGACTGGACGAGCATCGTCTCGTCCTGCTTCAGCGTGCGCAGCGTGCGGACCATCGCGTCGAAGGAGCGCCAGTCGCGGGCTGCCTTGCCGGTGCCGCCGTAGACGACGAGCTTGTCGGGGTGCTCGGCGACCTCGGGGTCGAGGTTGTTCTGCAGCATCCGCAGCGCGGCTTCCTGCTGCCATCCCAGGGTGTTCAGTTCCGTGCCGCGCGGGGCCCGTACGGGTCGGGGTCCTGACATGGGGATGCCTCCTCGGGGTGGGGGTGCGGATGCCGTGCGCATGCCGATTGCAGATCGAGCTATTCACATCTTGTCGTGCTGAATAGATGTAGTCAACGGCTGCGCTGCCCGACGCCGGGTGATTGGCTGGGGGACATGGCTCCCCACCGCCGCGATCAGGCCGTACGAGCAGCCGTCGACCAAGCCCTCCTCACGCCGGCCACGCCCGTGGCCGCCCTCCTCGACCTCGCCGGCGTCCGCGCCTCCGCCGCCGCCCTGCGCGCGGCCTTCGCCGGTGTCACCGACGCGCCCGTCCTGCACGCCTTCGCCGTCAAGGCATGCCCCCTGGTACCCGTGCTGCGCCTGCTGCACGAGGAGGGGCTCGGCGCGGAGGTGGCCAGCCCCGGCGAACTGGCCCTGGCCCGCGCCGCCGGCGTCGCCCCGGAGCGGATCGTCCTCGACTCCCCCGCCAAGACGCCTGCCGAGCTGCGCGAGGCGCTGGCCCTCGGGATCGCCGTGAACGCCGACAACCCGCAGGAGCTGGCCCGGCTCGACGCGCTCGTCGCGGGGGCGCCCACCCGCTCCCCGCTCGGGCTGCGCGTCAACCCGCAGATCGGCGGCGGCACCATCGACGCCCTGTCCACCGCCACCCCCACCTCCAAGTTCGGCATCGCGCTGCGCGACGAGGGCGCCCGCGCCCGGGTCGTGCGGGCCTTCCTCGACCGGCCCTGGCTGACCCGGCTGCACACCCACTCGGGCTCCCAGGGCATGCCGCTGCCACTGCTCGTCGACGGCGTCCGCGCGGCGTACGAACTGGCCGAGGAGATCAACACGGCCGCCGGGCGCCGCCAGGTCGACACCCTCGACATCGGCGGCGGCCTCCCGGTGAACTTCGCCTCCGACGAGGACACCCCCACCCATGCCGAGTACGCCCGGCTCCTGGCCGACGGCATCCCCGGCCTGTTCGACGGGCGCTACGGCCTGGTCACCGAGTTCGGCCGGTCCCTGCTGGCCCGGCACGGCACGGTCCTCGCCCGAGTGGAGTACACCAAGACCTCCGGCTCCCGCCGCATCGCCCTCACCCACGCGGGCGTCCAGGTCGCCACCCGTACCGTCTACGACCCGGCCTCCTGGCCGCTGCGGATCGCCGCGTACGACGCCGCGGGCGAGCCGAGGACCGGCCCGGCCGTCGACCAGGACGTGGCGGGGCCGGCCTGCTTCGCGGGCGACCTGCTCGCCGTGAAGCGCCCCCTCCCCCTGCTGGAGCCGGGCGACCTGGTCGCCGCGCTGGACACCGGCGCGTACTACTTCGCGCACCACTACGGGTACAACTCACTGACCCGGCCCGGCGTGTACGGCTTCACCGTCCGCGAGGACGGGTCGGTGCGCTTCGCGACCGTGCGGGAACCGCAGACCGTGGCCGAGATCGTCGCCGAGGCAGGTGGCGGACACCCGGACGTACTACTCCGCGACTGACCGGGAATCAGCCGGACCCCGGAGGGCAGAACTCCCGCATGCCAGGAGAAGAGACCACCCCCCGCGGCCCCGGGGAGCCCACGGGGCCGGGCGAGCCCCGCGGGGCCGCGCCGGCGCCCCCGCTCAAGCGGGCCATCGGGCCCAAGCTGCTGCTCCTCTTCGTCATCGGCGACATCCTGGGCACCGGCATCTACGCCACCACCGGCAAGGTGGCGGGCAAGGTCGGCGGTGCGCTCTGGCTGCCGTTCGTGATCGGCTTCGTCGTGGCGGTCCTGACGGCGGCGTCGTACGTCGAGCTGGTCGGCAAGTACCCGAAGGCCGCCGGTGCCGCCCTCTACACCCAGAAGGCCTTCCGGGTGCCGTTCCTGACCTTCATCGTCGCCTTCATGGTGATGTGCTCGGGCCTGTCGTCCGCGAGCGCCGCCGCGCGCGCCTTCAGCGGCGACTATCTCGCCGAGTTCACGGACGCGGTGCCGCCCACCCTGATCGCGATCCTGTTCATCGTCGCCCTCGCCGCCCTCGCCCTGCGGGGCGTGTCGGAGTCGGTGAGGACGAACGTCGTCCTGACCCTCGTGGAGCTGACGGGTCTGGTCATCATCCTCGCCATCGGCGCGTGGGCGGTGCTGACCGGCGAGGGCGAACCGTCGCGGCTCGGCGAGTTCCAGGCGAGCGGCGCCGGATACGCGCTGCTCAGCAGCGTGCTCGGGGCGACCGCACTGGGCTTCTTCGCCTTCGTCGGCTTCGAGGACTCGGTCAACATGGCCGAGGAGACCCGCGACCCGGTCCGCACGTTCCCCCGGGCGATCTTCACCGGCGTCGCCGTGACCGGCACCGTGTACGTCCTCGTCGCGCTGGTCTCCTCGCTCCTCGTCGACCACCGCACGCTGGAGAAGTCCAGCGGACCGCTGCTGGAGGTGGTCAAGGCGGGCGGGCTGGACTTCCCGCCCAAGGCGTTCGCGCTGATCGCGCTGTTCGCCGTCACCAACTCCGCGCTCATCAACATCATGATGGCGTCCCGCCTCTGCTACGGCATGGCCAACGAGCGGATCCTGCCGCGCGTCATGGGCCGCGTCCTGCCGGTGCGGCGCACGCCCGTGACCGGCACCCTCTTCGTGACGGCGCTGGCGATCGGGCTGGTGTCGACCGGCGAGATCGCGGGGCTCGGCGACACCACGGCGTTCCTGCTGCTGTGCGTCTTCGCCGTGGTCAACACCGCCGTCCTGGTGCTGCGCCGTGACCGCGTCGAGCACCCGCACTTCCGCACACCGACGGCGCTGCCGGTCCTGGGCGCGATCACGGCTCTGATTCTGGCCAGCCCCCTGGCGGACCGGGAGGCGGACGTGTACATCAGAGCCGGAGTCCTGCTGGCGATCGGCATCGGGCTGTGGGTGCTCAACAAGACGGTGATGCGCGTACGCGGGGAGGCGTAGGCGCGGGACGGAGCGCGGGCGGCCTGCGGGCGGGCGCGCGGGCGTGACGGACGCGCACGGGCGGGACGTACACGTCGGGACGTCGGGCGAACCCTAGCGCCTCGGGGGCATGTTCCAGCCGCAAATGCCAGAACTCCCCCTGAGCGAGCGAACGTTGAGTAACGTCGCCGTCACAGCCGTGTCCCACGCAACGGGGAAATGGGAGGGGAGCCCGCGTGCCCGGAATCGACGAGTGCCTGCTCGAAGCCATGACCGTGCCGGGTGCACGGGGCGCGGCCCTCGTCGACTGGACCAGCGGGCTCGCCCTCGGCGTGATCGGCGACTCCCCGGTGGGCGACCACGAGACCACCGCCGCCGAGACGGCCGAACTGGCCCGCGCGGCGGCCGAGTACGAGTCGTTCGCCCCCTCCGACGCGGCGACCGACGAGTTGCCCAAGGGGCAGCCCGTCGAGGACGTCATCGTCACCACCCGCACCGGCTACCACGTCCTGCGCTTCGTCGAGACGACCTTCGACAGCAGCGTCTTCCTCCACCTGTGGCTCGACCGGTCCACCGGCAACCTCGCCATGGCCCGCATCCGCCTGCGCGACCTCGCGGAACGGCTGGTCCTGGGATGACCGTCGTCTCACCGATGCTGCTGCGGCTGGCCGCCGAGCGGGCCACCGGCGCGCTGCTGCGCGACCACGGCACGCTCTACCTGCTCGACGGGCGCGTCGTGCACGCGGAGAGCCCCGTCGCTCCGGGCGTCGACGTCCTGCTCACGGCGGGCGGACGGCTGCCCCGGGGGAGCTGGGACGAGGCGGTCGCCCGGGCCGGGGCCCGCCACGCGGTCGGGCGGTTCCTGGTCGACAGCGGACGGCTCGGCGACGGCGAGCTGGAGATATGCCACCTGGGCGCCCTCTTCGACGCGGCGTTCTTCGCGCTGACGCCCGGCAGCGGCCCGGCGCGCTTCCGGTACGGGGTCGGGCACTGGTTCGGCACGGTGCGCCCGGTCTCCGTGGCGGAGGTCGAGCGGGAGACCCTGCGCCGCCGGGAGCTCCTGGACGGCGTCTGGCCGTATCCGGCCGTCGACACCACGCCGGTGGTGCGCCGCGCGGGCGCCCCCGGCCAGCCGGTGACCGCCCGCCAGCGCGAACTGCTCGGGTACGCGGACGGGACGCGTACACCGTCCGACCTGGCGCGGGTGCTGGGCCGCCCCGCCTTCCACACGCTGCTCGACGTGCGGCGGCTGGCGGCGGCCGGTCTCGTCGCCACACCGCTCGACGCCCCGTCCGCCGAAGGTCCGGCCGGCGAGCCCCCCGCGCCCGCGCTTCCGCGGCCGGGCGCCCCGGACCCCGGCGCCCCGGACCCCGGATCCACTCCTTCCGGCTTCACTCCCCCCGCCTCCGCGGACCCCGGCGCCCCGGACCCCGGATCCACTCCTTCCGGCTTCACTCCCCCCGCCACCACCCGCCCCGGTTTCCCTCACCCCGGCTCCGCGGGCGCCGCAGGGAGGGTGCCCGGCCCCCGGGTGCCCGACCAGTGGGGTCCCGACCGGTGGAACGCCGACGGGCGGGGGCCCGGCCGATGGCAGGCCGGCCCGTGCGGCCCCGGCCCCTGGGACCCCGGGGCTCCGCCCGGGGCGGCCGGGGCGTCCGTACCGCACCTTCTGCCCCCGCCCCCCGGCGGGCCGGCCGGCGGCGGGCCACCGCCGGTGCTGCCCGTCCGCCGGCCCGGGCGGGACCCGTACCCCCCGCAGGCCCCGGCAGCCTCGTCGGCCCCGCCCGTTCCACCCGTCCCGTCCTGGGTCGGGGACATCGCGCCCGACCCCGACATCGCCCTGCTCCGCAGGCTCCGCGACGCCCTGGAGGCCCAGCTGTGACGCCCCACACCGAGTCATGAGGCGCGCCCTGCGACAGCGCGCCGGAAGGAGACAGGTGGTCATGACGGCGGCCGAAACCGAAGCGCTCGGCGAGGTGCTCGGCGAGCTCAGACGCCTGCGGGCCCGCCTCCCGCAGCTGACCGGGGCCCTCGCGGCGAGCGCCGACGGCCTGGTCCTCGCCCACGACACCGGCGACAGGGGCGCGGCGGAAGGCGTGGCCGCGCTCACCGCGGCCGCGCTCGGCGTCGCCCTGCGGCTCACGGACACGACCGGCCAGGGCGGCTTCCGCGAGCTGCTCGTCCGGGGCGACCAGGGCTACGTCGCGACGTACGCGGCGGGCGGCTCGGCCGTGCTGACCCTCCTGGCGGAGCCCCGCATCAACGTCGGCCGGCTGCATCTGGAGGCCCGGCGCTCCAGCGCCCGCATCGGCGAACTGGTCGACGGCGCGCTGGAGCGCCGGGACCGCGAGATCACCGCCACCCCCGTACCACCCCGCCCGTCCCATAAACCGAAGGAAGCGTGAGAGGTCCATGGCCAACATCGAAACCGCCCTCAAGGAAGCCACCACCGGTATCGACGGTGCCCTGGGCGCCGCTCTCGTCGACTACACCAGCGGCATGGCCCTGGGCACGCTCGGCGGTGGCAAGGAGCTCGACCTGAACGTCGCCGCCGCGGGCAACACCGACGTGGTGCGCGCCAAGGTCCGCACCATGGAGATGCTCGGCCTCAAGGAGGAGATCGAGGACATCCTGATCACGCTGGGCAGCCAGTACCACCTCATCCGGCTGCTCAAGAGCCGCGGTGGCACCGGCCTGTTCCTGTACCTCGCCCTCGACAAGGACCGGGCCAACCTGGCGATGGCCCGCCACCAGCTCCGGCGGATCGAGTCCGAGCTGGAGGTCTGAACGCCGCGACGTTCAGCGGCGGCGCCGCGCCCCGCCGGGTGCGGCGTCGCCCGCGGCGATGCCCGTGATGCGGTACGCCTCGACGGGCCGGCCCGCGGGCCCCTTGGCGAGCCGGTCCACGGGCACCCACAGCAGCACCTCGCACCCGCTCTCCCGGCGGCCCAGCCGGACCGCCTTCAGCCACAGCCCCGCACCGGCGCCCGCCAGGCACAGCCCGCCCGCGCCGGGCAGCACGAAGGACGAGCCGAGCGCGGCGAGGAACGCGAGCAGCAGCCACCAGCGGCGCGACCGCCGCCAGTTGCGCACGGTCACGGCCCGGTCCTGGAGGAAGTCGGCGCGGGCGGCCCGTACGGCCCCGTCCGCCAGCCGGGTGTAGCGGCCGTGCCGGGCCAGCGCCACGGCGGCGGCGGTCACCAGGAAGAGCGCCGCTCCGGCGAGCAGTCCGATGCGCCGCCCGGTCATCCCGGGCACCAGCGCGCCCACCCCGGCGGCCAGCAGCCCCGGCCACCACAGAGGGGCCGCCCCGGCCCGTACGACCACGGCCACCCTCGCCAGCGCCTGCCCTCCGCGCCCCACGTCCGCCTCCCTGCTCGACCTGCGTGTGTGCGGCGGGAGCGTAACGCCCGACTCTTAAAGTCTCCTGAGAGGAAGCCGGTCCGGGCGTGCTACTCGACGAACAGGCCGCGTGCGGCCGCCGCGGTGTCGAACTCCTCCAGCCGCGCCTGCGCGTCCGGCAGTCCGTCGCACATCGTCTCCAGCAGCACCCGGCCGAGCAGCATCGGCGCGCAGGCGGTGTCGAAGGCGAGGCCCGTGCCGACGGCGGCGGGCAGCAGGACGTCGCTGTGCTTGGCGACCGGCGCGAACGCCGATTCGGCGACCGTCACCACCGTCAGCCCGGCGGACCTCGCGTACGCCAGGGCCTCGACGACCTCGCGGGGATGGCGGGGCAGGGCGAAGCACAGGAGCACCGTCGCCCCGGCCCGTACCGCCCCGTCGATCCGGTCGGTGAGCATCGTGCCGCCCTCGTCCAGCAGGCGTACGTCGGGGTGGACCTTGCCCGCGAAGTACGCGAAACCACGCGCCTGCGAGGAGGCGGCGCGCAGTCCCAGCACGGGCAGCGGTCGCGAGGAGGCCAGCAGCCGGCCGGCCCGCTCGACGGGGGCGGGGTCGGCGAGCAGCTCGGCGAGGTGGCGCAGGTTCTCGATCTCGGCGTGGACGGCCTGCTGGTACTCGTTGAACCCGGAGCCGCTCGGGGCCGGCTCGGCCGGGGCCACCTCGCGCAGGTGCTTGCGCAGCGCCGGGTAGCCGTCGAAGCCGAGGGCGACGGCGAAGCGGGTGACCGACGGCTGGCTGACCCCGGCGAGCTCGGCCAGTTCGACGCTGGACAGGAACGGCACGTCGGCGGCGCGCCGCACCATCCAGTGGGCGATCCGCCGCTGGGTCGGCGTCAGCCGGTGCCCCTCGAAGAGCGCCTGGAGCCGTGCGCCCGGGGTGTCGCTCATGCCGGTCCCCCTGTCCTTCGCCTGGTCTATTCAGTCACCCCAGTGACTGAATAGACCATATGCAAGAGCCGGGGCCCGGCGAAAGCGGGGGCTAGCCCCACCGACACGGCGCCCGGACCCGCCTAGCGTGGAGGGCATGGAGACCCGCGACACGGAACTCAAGCGCGACCTGGACGCCACCCTCCAAGCCCGCCGCGAGCTCGGCACGGAGTACGAGTCGGCGCTGATCGAGTCCTTCCTGGAGAAGGTGGAGGAGCGCCTCGACAGCACGATCGACCGGCACGTCCGCCGGGGGCTGGCCGAGCGCCAGCTCACCGTGGCCCGGGACGGCCGGGCGGGCGGCTCCGGGTCGCCCGGCGGCTCCGGGTCGCCCGGCGGCTTCGGCGAGCGGGTCGGGTTCGCGGCCGTGTCGCTGGTCCTGGCGGTTCCGCTGTCCGCGATAGCGGTGTCCCACACGGGCCTCGCGGGCCTGGTCGTGACCTGGCTGGGCATCGTCGGCGCGAACGCGGCGCAGGTCGCCCGCGGCCTGTCCCGGTGGCCCTTGCGCCGCCCTCAGAGCACGGACCGGTAATCCGCTCGCATTCTCCACCGGATCCTCACAGCCCCCAATCCGCTTGCCTGGCAGCCGTGTTGTCCGGCACATCGCAGGTCTTTCCGGTACGGCCGGTTCCGTCATCTCCAGCACGCCGCACATACAATGCGACACACCTTTGATCAACAGCCACGGGGGTCGGCATGGGATTCGACGAGGAATGGGCGCAGCTGCGGGCCGAGGCCGCTGAGCGGCGGGGGGCGTCGATGCGGCTGAACCAGCTGCCCGCCGACCAGGGCGGCGGGGGTGCCGGCGGGAAGATGGCGTCCACACCCTCCGAAAAGCGCGCGGCCGCCAACACCATCGAGACCACTCTGGTGCCGGACACCAAGAAGGCCACCGACTGGGCGGACGAGGCCACGACGGGCGCCATGGGAGCGCTCAAGGGCTGGGAGACGGCAACGGGCCTCAAGACCGTCCAGGACACGTGGGACAAGCAGGTCAAGACCCTGATCGGCCGCCTGGACCGGGAGAAGGGCGCCCTGCGGGCCACCGTCACCACCCTGACGGGCGTCGATGTGGGCCGCGGTCAGCAGATCGGCAGCATCCCGTCGAACATCAACACGTACTGACCGGCCGTCATGTACGTGACCCGTCCGATGCCGATGCACCGTCGCCCGTAGGGAACCACCATGCTGACGTACCACGAGATCATGTCGACCGACTTCGGACCTCTCAACACCGCTGCCGACAAGTGGCAGTCGATGGCGGACGAGATCCACAAGGTGGAGCTCGCCTACCGGGACAGCGTCCAGAAGATCACCCTGGGCCCGCAGTGGCTGGGTGAGAGCGCCACCGTGGCGCACACCAACTTCGCCGCCACGCGCTACGAGTACCAGGCCGCCCAGACCCAGGCCAAGGCCACCGCCACCCTGCTGCGCAACGCCCATCAGCAGTTCGTCGAGCTGAAGAAGCAGCTGGAGAACGCCCGCGCGGACGCCGTCAAGGCCGGGATGAAGGTGTCCGAGCAGGGCAACGTCGCCTACGACTGGGACAAGCTCACCCCGGCCGAGCGCACCGCGGCCCGCCACGACCCGGACCACGCCCGTACCGTCCGCGAGAGCGAGCAGTCCTGGGCCGACTACATCAAGGCGTGCGTCAAGGCCGTCGACGACGCCGACAAGGACCTGAAGAAGGATCTGGAGGCCGTCGTCAAGGACGGCTACGGCAACAAGAACGACGAAACCCTCGGCACCGGCTTCAACGGCGATGCCGGCAAGGTGTCGCAGGCGGACGACAAGCAGAAGCAGGACCGTACGCAGCTCGCCGCGCTGAAGATCCGCGACAACGAGACCCTCGAGGACTACCTGCTGCGCCTGCAGCGCACCGGTGTGGAGAAGATCAGCGGCAGCAAGGAGATAGCGGATCTCTTCGCAGCCGTCCAGAAGGGCACGATCACCGCCGGGGCCTTCGCCAGGGCTATCAGCAAGAGTGGCTCGTCCGGCTTGAAGCTGTACAAGTACCTGAAGAAGGAGAAGCCGATCACCGCGGCCGGCACCTTCCTGGGGAGCCGCATCAACGCGCGGATCGCCTCCGCCGCCCCGGGCAGCTTCTGGAGCCGTATGCCACCCAATCTGGTGGGCGCCCTCACCGGCTCGGACGAGGCCGCCAAGCTCGCGTACGCGAGGGCCGGCTCCGCCTTCGTCCCCACAGCGGCCGAGGCCAGCCTGATCACCGTCGCCAAGAACGGCGGTCTCGCGGAAGCGGCGAAGACCGCGGGCTGGCTTCGTGGCGCCGGTGTGGTGGGTGGCGTCGCGGCAACCGCCTACGGTCTGGCGAACCTGAGCACATACAACGGGGACATGATCAAGGCCGACCCGGCCAAGTTCGCCTCGGACCTCAGCGGCACGGCCTTCAACGGCTCCCTGACCGCGCTTACCGTGGCACCCAGCCCGGTGACGCTCGGTCTAACGATCGGCACGGGCGTGGTGTACGCCGGCTGCTTGATCTGGGACAACCACGAGGCCATCGGCGACGGGATCGAGAAGGCGGGCGACTGGATCGGCGACAAGGCATCGGACCTCGGGGAAGGCATCTCCAGCGGTGCGAAGAAGCTGGGCAGCGCCCTCAATCCGTTCGACTAGCGAAAGATCCCATGCACACCACCATCACCCCGTTCACGCTCACCTTCTGGAAGGGGGAGCGGCCTCCGGGCAAGCCGCGGCCGCGCGGCTGGCAGGGTACGTCTCCGGAATACGGGGACATCCGCGTCCTCTGGCCCGCGCCTCCCCACGTCGACGAGCGCATCGCCACACAGGTGAGCGGCGAGCTCATTCCGACGGTGACCCTGGAGACCCGCGGCATCCACGCCGAGCTTTTGGTGCTGCCGTCCCTGAACCGCTCGACCGTGCGCGTGGGCGACGGCCTCGCGTCACTGAGCCGGAACAGGTTCGCCATGACGAAGAGGGGCCGTTCCCTGCGCATGACGTACCTGGGTGACCACTACAGGCTGACCGCGATCGACCGGAAGGCGTACACGCTCGCGCGGACGCCCGACGCCGACGACCCCGGCGTCGTCCTCACGGTGCGGCAGTCGGGGCTCGGGAAGGGCAAGAAGGTCTCCGTCCAGGCGAACGGCCGGGTCCTGCCCGCCGATCTGGCCCTGGCGGTCCTCTTTTCCGGAGTCGACCGGGCCGTTCTCACCAGGGGAGGCGCGGTGCGCGCCGGCATCGCGAGGATCTCCCACTTCTGGGCCGAGACCTACACCCCCTGACCGCGACTAACAAATGAGTGTGTATGCCTTCGTTCGACATTTCCCGGTCCCGGTTCCGCCTGGCCGACGATCACCTCATCGTGCTGTGCGAGGTCGCGGCCGGGAACGAGGTGCCCGAAGATCTGGCCACCGCCCGTAAGGAGCTGGTGGACAGCGGCCTGATCAACCCGGGTGGTGAACTGGTCCATTCGCTCCTGCCGCTGCTCAAGACGGTCCTGAATCCCGGGGTGGTCATATCCCTGGAGGCGGGCGGCCGGCAGGGCGAACTGCGCCACGGCATGCTCATCGGTGAGGACCACGTCGTCGCCCACGAGGCGTGGCCCGGCACGGACGAAGCCGAGTACTCCCTCGTGCAGCCGAAGATGCTGGTCTGGAAGCTCGCCGACATGGTGAACCTCCAGCAGTCGCCGGCCTCCCACGACACGGCACTCTCCCTCCTCGACACCACCGTCGGCACGGTCGAGGCGGGCCTCGCAGGTCTCGACGGCGCATCCCGGGCCCGGTCCGGCGAGGAGGAGCGGGCCCTCGTGCACCGCTCCATCACGACGGGCGGCCCCCTCGCCGAGCCCTCGGCCACGCACCTCGCGGAGCTGATCTGCGAGCTGCGGTCGAGCTGGCGCATGACCGCCGCCTGGCGGGGGACTTCCGGGGAGCAGGCGGGCGTCTCGGCGCGCGGTTTCGCGGTCTGGGACTGCGGCCCCCTGGGCTACTGGCTGCGGGAGCTCCCCGAGGAGCCGGTACCCGCCGAGCGCATCACCCCGACGAGCCCGTTCCGGCTCGTCCGCGTGGACGCGAAGACCATCTGGACGAGGATCACCGAGCTCCTCCCGGACCAGGCGGAAATCCGCTCGGCCGCCGCCCCGGTGGCCTGAACCCGCCGACACCTGTTCGGCCCCGCCCCCGGGTACCCCTGGCGCAGGGGCGTCGCCATGGGTACCGGGGGCCGGCCCGGTGGGCCTCCCGGCTCGCCCCCGGGTACCTGCGGCGAGTGAGGCGAAGGGGCGCGGCGGTGTCGAAAGGGAGAACGCGCGGAGGTTCCGAGGAACGAGGAACCGAGCACGATCGACCGTCGACACCGGCAACAGGCGCCCCGGAGCCGAACCGAGCCCTGATAAAAGCGCGGGGACCGCCGCACCCCCGTTACCGGGGGGCGGGACGACGGCGGTCCCCGCGGGGGACACGGGCCCGGGTCAGGGCCGGTCTCCGCGTCCGCGGCGTGCATGGAGGTCCGGGAGCCGCTCCGGAAGTTCCTGACGCCGACACGGACAACAGTGCACGAGCAGTGTTAAGCGGGTGCTGCCGCCACATGACGTGCTCGTACCGTTTGCGCGAAGCTACTTTCCGTCCTTGGCGAGGAAGGACAGCAGGTCCTGACGGCTCACCACACCGGTGGGCTTGCCCTCGACGAGCACGATCGCCGCGTCCGCCGTACCGAGGACGGACATGAGGTCGGCGACCGGTTCGCCCGAGCCGACCTGCGGCAGCGGCGAGCTCATGTGCTTGTCGAGCGGGTCGTCGAGCGAGGCCCGCTTGGTGAACAGGGCGTCCAGGAGTTCCCGTTCGACGACGGAGCCGACGACCTCGGCGGCCATGACGTCGGGGTGGCCGGCGCCCGGCTTCACGATGGGCATCTGGGAGACGCCGTACTCGCGCAGGACGTCGATGGCCTCGCCGACCGTCTCCTCGGGGTGCATGTGGACGAGCTTGGGGATGTCGCCCTCCTTGTGCCGCAGGACGTCCCCGACGCGGGCGGACGGACCGGTGTCCTCCAGGAAGCCGTAGTCGGCCATCCACTCGTCGTTGAAGATCTTCGACAGGTAGCCCTTGCCGCTGTCCGGCAGCAGGACCACGACGACGTCGTCCGGGCCGAGCCCTTCCGCCGCGCGCAGCGCCGCGACGACGGCCATGCCGCAGGAGCCGCCGACGAGGAGGCCCTCCTCCTTGGCGAGGCGGCGCGTCATCTGGAACGAGTCCTTGTCCGAGACGGCGATGATCTCGTCGGTGACGTTCCGGTCGTACGCGCTGGGCCAGAAGTCCTCACCGACACCCTCGACCAGGTACGGACGCCCGGAGCCGCCGGAGTAGACCGAGCCCTCCGGGTCGGCGCCGATGACCCGGACCTTGCCGCCGCTGACCTCCTTCAGGTACCGGCCGGTCCCGCTGATGGTGCCGCCGGTGCCGACGCCGGCGACGAAGTGGGTGATCCGCCCGTCCGTCTGCTCCCACAGCTCGGGACCGGTCGTCTCGTAATGCGAGCGGGGGTTGTTCGGGTTGGAGTACTGGTCCGGCTTCCAGGCGCCGGGCGTCTCACGGACGAGCCGGTCGGACACGTTGTAGTAGGAGTCGGGGTGCTCCGGGTCGACCGCCGTGGGGCAGACCACGACCTCGGCGCCGTAGGCGCGCAGGACGTTGATCTTGTCGGTCGATACCTTGTCGGGGCAGACGAAGATGCACTTGTAGCCCTTCTGCTGGGCCACGATGGCGAGGCCGACGCCGGTGTTGCCGGACGTCGGCTCGACGATGGTGCCACCGGGCTTGAGGGCACCGCTCTGCTCGGCCGCCTCGATCATGCGCAGGGCGATCCGGTCCTTGACCGAGCCGCCCGGGTTGAAGTACTCGACCTTGGCGAGGACGGTGGCCTGCAGGCCCGCGGTCACACTGTTGAGCTTCACCAGCGGGGTGTTGCCGACGAGGCTGATCATCGAGTCGTGGAATTGCACCGTAGTTCTCCGGGGTCTCCGTAATGGTCCCGCCAGCGTATGCGTAGTCGGAGGCGGTTACGGGGCAGTTAGCTCTTGTACGGCCTGGAGGAGGTGGTTGCCCCGATGTCGAGGGCGAGGGTGGCGCGACGGATCGCCGCGGGTGCGGCGTACGGCGGCGGGGGCATCGGGCTTCTCGGCGCCGCGGCGGTAGGGGTCCTGCTGGCCGAGATGCAGCTGGCGAAACGTTCCGTGAGCGGCGGGACGGCACCGCTTCCGCCGGCGGCGGACGGGCTGTACGGGCGCGGCTTCCAGGGGGCCGGTGAGCCCATCCGGATGGCTCTTCTGGGTGATTCCACGGCGGCGGGCCAGGGGGTGCGGCGGGCGGGCCATACACCGGGCGCGCTGCTGGCCTCGGGACTGGCGGCGGTGGCGGAGCGCCCCGTGGAGCTGCGGAACGTGGCGCTGCCAGGCGCCCGGTCGGACGACCTGGAACGCCAGGTCGCGCTGTTGCTGGCGCGTCCGGGGCGGGTCCCGGACATCTGCGTGATCATGATCGGTGCGAACGACGTGACGCACCGCATGCCGCCGACGCAATCGGTGCGCTACCTGTCCACGACGGTGCGCCGGCTGCGCACGGCGGGCGCCGAGGTGGTGGTCGGCACCTGCCCCGACCTGGGCACCATCGAGCCGGTCTACCAGCCGCTGCGGTGGCTGGCCCGGCGCGCGTCGCGCCAGCTGGCGGCGGCGCAGACGATCGTGGTCGTGGAGCAGGGCGGCCGTACGGTCTCGCTGGGCGACCTGCTGGGGCCGGAGTTCGCGGCGAACCCGCGCGAGATGTTCGGCGCGGACAACTACCACCCGTCGGCGGAGGGCTACGCGACGGCCGCGATGGCGGTCCTGCCGACGGTGTGCGCGGTGCTGGGCGTCTGGCCGGAGGAGGAGCGGCTCGACGCGGACCGCCGGGAGGGCATGCTGACCGTGGCGCAGGCGGCCGCGGAGGCCGCGGAGGAGGCCGGTACGGAGGTCACGGGCGCCCGCGCGCCGTGGGCCCTGCTGAAGCACCGCCGCCGCCGGCGCCTCCCCCCGGTCACGGACCCCGCCCCGGCGCCGCCGTCCCGGGACCACCGCCCCTGACCCACGACGCCCCTCCGCGGGACGGCCCCGCGGCCCCGGTGGCACCGGAGCCGCGGGACCCGGCCGCGCACGCTTCAGCGCGCCCGGAAGGGTGGCTGCCACCCCTGCGGCCCCCAGGGGCACGGGTGCCGCGGCCCGGGGACGCAGGCTCCGGAGTGCCCGGAGGGGTGGATGCCACCCGCGGCGGGAATAACGCTGCCTGAGCGAGCGCTTAGAAATGCGGTGCTCGTCACACGTTCCGCCCGATGACCTTCGCGATACGGGCGGGTAACTTCCCTGACAGGTCCGCCATCCGCCTCACCGCACCTGGAGCCCCGATGCCCGAAGCCGTGATCGTCTCTGCCGCCCGATCCCCCATCGGCCGGGCCTTCAAGGGCTCGCTGAAGGACCTGCGGCCGGACGACCTGACCGCCACCATCGTGCAGGCCGCGCTCGACAGGATCCCCGAGCTCGACCCGCGCGACATCGACGACCTGATGCTCGGCTGCGGCCTGCCCGGCGGCGAGCAGGGCCACAACCTCGGCCGGATCGTCGCCGTGCAGATGGGCATGGACCACCTGCCCGGCTGCACCGTCACCCGCTACTGCTCGTCGTCCCTCCAGACGTCCCGCATGGCCCTGCACGCCATCAAGGCGGGCGAGGGCGACGTCTTCATCTCGGCCGGCGTCGAGATGGTGTCCCGCTCCGTGAAGGGCACCAGCGACGGCCTGCCGGACACCCACAACCCGCTCTTCGCCGAGGCCGAGGCCCGGACCGCCGCCCGCGCCCAGCAGGAGGGCGCCGACTGGCACGACCCCCGCGAGGACGGCCTGCTGCCCGACGCGTACATCGCGATGGGCCAGACCGCGGAGAACCTGGCCCGGCTGAAGGGCGTCACCCGCGAGGACATGGACGAGTTCGGCGTACGGTCGCAGAACCTCGCCGAGGAAGCCCTCAAGAACGGCTTCTGGGAGCGCGAGATCACCCCGGTGACGCTGCCCGACGGCACGGTCGTCTCCAAGGACGACGGCCCGCGGGCCGGCGTCACCCTCGAAGGCGTCCAGGGCCTGAAGCCCGTCTTCCGCCCCGACGGCCTGGTCACCGCCGCGAACTGCTGCCCGCTGAACGACGGCGCCGCCGCCCTGGTGATCATGTCCGACACCAAGGCCCGCGAGCTGGGCCTCACGCCGCTCGCGCGGATCGTCTCCACGGGCGTCTCCGGCCTCTCGCCGGAGATCATGGGATACGGGCCGGTGGAGGCGAGCAAGCAGGCGCTGCAGCGCGCCGGACTGACCATCGGCGACATCGACCTGGTCGAGATCAACGAGGCCTTCGCGGCGCAGGTCATCCCGTCCTACCGGGACCTGGACATCCCGCTCGAGAAGCTGAACGTGAACGGCGGCGCCATCGCCGTCGGCCACCCCTTCGGCATGACCGGCGCCCGCATCACCGGCACGCTGATCAACAGCCTGCAGTTCCACGACAAGCAGTTCGGCCTGGAGACGATGTGCGTCGGCGGCGGCCAGGGCATGGCCATGGTCATCGAGCGCCTGAGCTGAGCCTGAGCCGATCCGGAGCCGAGTGCGGGGCCGCCCGGGGCGGCCCCGCACCGGGCGTTCCAACCCCGTCGCGTCCCAGCCGTGACCGAATCTCCCCCAGGATGTGACCTATATCCCGGGGGAGATTCGTTTCTGCAGGTCAGCGCCGGTTTCCGCGAAATCGCAAGGGAAAAAGACCTGTCCAATTCGTGACGTAATGCACTGACAGGGGGCGCGGGGTCACGACAAGCTGATGTAGGAAGTGCGGGGGATCGATTGAAACCGGGAGTAAGTCAGTGAGCGCCATGTCTCTCGCCCTGCTGCTGACCACGGCCACCGCCACGGCCGTGGGCGCCGCTGCCCTGCACGCCGCCCACGGGCTGCGCAGGCAGGTGGCCGCTCTGCGCAGCGAGCTCGCCGCCGCGAACGGCACCACCGGCCGGACCCCCGCCGTACCCCATGCCCGCTCGACCACCGACGACATACGCGCCGCCGTGGCCGAGGCCCTCGCCGAGGAGCGGGAGCGGGAGCTCGCCGAGGCGCGGGCCTTCTGGGCCGCCCAGGAGGCCCGCGACGCCTCCGACGCGCCCGGCACGCTGCTGGGCGGCGGCCTGCCCGGTCCGGGCGACGACGGCCCCTTCTTCGTCCCGCGCCAGGCCGATCTGGCGGGCCTGGACGCGCTGGACCTCGACGGCGACGACACGGACGCCGAGTACGCGGAGTTCGCCGCCGAGTACGAGCTCCCGGAGTTCCCCGAGGACTCCCCCGAGCTGGCCGCGGCCCGCCGCCGCCATCCCTCGCACCCCGACTTCGTGCCGGTGCAGACGCCCGTCGTGACCGACCACGAGCGCACCGTCGCCCGGCTGGAGGAGCTGGCCGAGACCCGCACCGCGCTCACCGACGTACGCCCCGGCCCGCTCGGCACGCTCGACGTGTACGTCTTCGCCGACGGCACCACGCTGTGCATGACCCCCGGCCACCGCGAGACCGCCGAGCGCCTCGCGGACTGCCTGCGCAAGGGCGGTGCGCCGGTGCTGCTGGGCGGCTCCGGCCTCTCCGGCGGCTACGCCCTGACCTTCTCCTGCGGCGAGGGCGACGACGCCGAGAACGTCTACGTCCTCGCCGACCGGGTCATCGCCTCGCTCTGACCCCGCAGCGCCGCCCGGGGAGCACCCGCCCCGCACGGCCCCCGCGCCGGCCCGCCCGGAGCCCCGCCGGCCCCACCCGCGCCGGCCGCCCCGGAGTCCCGCCGGCCCCTGGAGCCCCGCGGGCCCGCCCGCTACAGCGCAGCCCTCGCCGCCGCCCGGCGCACCGCCTCCACGGCCTCGTCCAGCTCCGCCGCCGCGGGCCCGGGCGGGGCCGTTCGCAGAATCTCCGCCAGATCGTTGCTGGCCACCACAATCTGGTCCGCGACGGCGAAGACGCCCGCGTCCGGCATGATCCGCGGCTCCGCGCCCGGCTCCTCCAGCCGCTGCGCCCGCACCGCCAACTCCCTTGCCAGCGCCAGCCCTTCGGCCGCCGCGCCCCGCGTCAGGCGGCTCTGCGGCGCGGCTCGCAGCCGGTCGGCGAAGCGCTCGACGGCGGCGGTCAGTTCAGTCGTGTCAACCACGCCGCGACCCTATGCGCCGGGACGGCACTGTTGCCAATACGCCCCCGCTCGGGCACGGTGACGGGAAGGAGCACACGCGCACAGCGTCCGGAGGCGCCGATGTCCCAAGTCTTCTCCGAAGAGACCCACCGAAATCTGCTCTCGCGCATTCCCGCCTGCACCGGTCGTGAAGTGGCCGACTGGCTTCGCACCGTAGAGGAAGGCCCTTCCCTCCTCCGCTTCGAGGAGAAGGTCAGCTGGCTCCGGGGCGAGCACAACCTGGCGTACGGGCATGCCAAGGCGATCATCCACGAGTACGACCTGCGCAGGGCCGCGCGCAAGCTGCTCTAGACGGCGGCGGTGACACCACGGTCACACGGGCAAGGCCCCGTCCCGGCTCTCGCCGGTACGGGGCCTTGCCGTGGGCCGGGGTCACCGCCGGACCCCGTCGGGCCCGCGAGCGGGCCCGGACGCGTCAGTCGTCGCCCTGCAGGATCGAGATCAGCCGCAGGAACTCGAGGTAGATCCACACCAGGGTCATGGTGAGGCCGAAGGCCGCCAGCCAGGACTCCTCGCGCGGGGCGCCGTAGGTGATGCCGTCCTCGACCTGCTTGAAGTCCAGGGCCAGGAAGCACGCACCGAGGATGATGCCGATGACGCCGAACATGATGCCGAGACCGCCGCTGCGGAAGCCCAGGCCGTCACCGCCGCCGAAGAGCGCGAACAGGGCGTTCACGGCCATCAGCAGCACGAAGCCGATCGCGGCCGCCATCACGAAGCCGTAGAAGCGGCGGGTGACGCGGATCCAGCGCATCTTGTACGCGATGAGGACACCGGCGAAGACCGCCATGGTGCCGAGCACCGCCTGCGGGACCGCGCCGGCCGTGACGTACGTGGAGACGGCGCTGGAGATCACGCCGAGGAAGACGCCCTCGAAGGCGGCGTAGCCCAGGATCAGCGCGGGCGACGCCTTGCGCTTGAACGCCTGCACCATGGCGAGCACGAAGGCCACCAGGGCGGCGCCGATGCCGATGCCGTAGGACTTGCCGAGGTTCGCCGGGTCGACGGGCAGCAGGAGCCAGGCGAGCGCCGCGGTGACGAAGACCGTGCCGAGCGTGATGGCCGTGCGGGTCACCACGTCGTCGATGGTCATCGCGCCCGGGCGGGCCGGTGCCTGCGGGAGGCCCGTCTGCGCGTCCTGCTGCGGGGCGTACGGGTTGGTGGCGTACGGGTTGGTCGCGTACGGGTTCTGCGCGTACGGGTCGGTTCCAGCGGCGGGGCCCCCGGCCGGCTGCTGCGCGTTGAAGCCCGCATAGCCGCCGTTGTCGCGGCTGAACCCCCGTCGCGAGAAGACCGGGTTGCTGCTCCTCATCTCACTCCTCCATGGCCGCCGTGCGCGGCCTTGAGACAAGAGTAATGGGGACGCAAAAGAAACACCCTAGTGCTCCGGGAGGATCTTTCGGACCGTAACGGAGAAAGGGTGTGGGACCGCTCCCGGGGCGGCGGTCGTGAGTGCCCGGAGCCGGACTCGAACCGGCACGGCCCGAAGGCCAGCGAGGTTTAAGCTCGCCGTGTCTGCATTCCACCATCCGGGCGCGGCACGCGGCTCCGCGTTGGCACACGAGCCTATCCGGACGCGTCCCCCGAACAGCGGAAGAGTGGCCCGATGTTGTCTTATTTTATTGACGCTTGAGGGAGCGTCAGCGCAGGTGGAGGGCGTTGCACAGCAGCGACGCGGGGCTCGCGGCCGCAAATATGTGCGCAAAGGAATGACGGAAAGTCGCCGCCTCCGCACGGGCGGCAGCCCCCGTCCGCCCCGGGGTCCCGGCGGGGGGCCGCGGGCCGGGCCCTGCCCCCTCGGCGGCCGGGCATACAGGCGCCCGCGCAGGGGTCCGGGGCGCCGCGGGCGGCCCCGGCGGTCTCAGGGGCACCGTCATACCTCAGGAGGAGGGGCGGGCCCCCCGGTCCGACTCCAGGCTGCCCCGGGAACGGGCATGCGGGCGGACGTCCCGGGGGGTGGCCGCAGCAGACGATGGACGGGTCCTCGCAGCACAGAACCGCCCCGACAGGAGCCCCCCTCGTGACCACGACCCCCCTCGCTCACCGCGCCACCACGGTGGCCGCCCGCGCCACGGATCTGTCCAAGGTCTACGGACAGGGCGAGACCCAGGTGGTCGCCCTCGACCGGGTCACCGTCGAGTTCCGGCAGGGCGAGTTCACCGCGATCATGGGGCCCTCCGGGTCCGGCAAGTCGACGCTGATGCACTGCGTGGCCGGTCTGGACACCTTCAGCTCCGGCTCGGTGCGCATCGGGGAGACCGAGCTCGGCACGCTCAAGGACAAGCAGCTCACGCAGCTGCGCCGGGACAAGATCGGCTTCATCTTCCAGGCGTTCAACCTGCTGCCGACGCTGACCGCGATGGAGAACATCACGCTGCCGATGGACATCGCGGGCCGCAAGCCGGACAAGGAGTGGGTGCGCAAGGTCATCGACATGGTGGGGCTGTCCGCCCGCCTGTCGCACCGGCCCGCCCAGCTCTCCGGCGGCCAGCAGCAGCGCGTGGCGGTCGCCCGCGCCCTGGCCTCGCGCCCCGAGATCATCTTCGGTGACGAGCCCACCGGCAACCTGGACTCCCGGTCGGGCGCCGAGGTGCTGGGCTTCCTGCGCAACTCGGTCCGTGAGCTCGGCCAGACGGTCGTGATGGTCACGCACGACCCGGTCGCCGCGTCGTACGCGGACCGCGTGGTCTTCCTCGCCGACGGCCGCATCGTCGACGAGATGCTCCGCCCGACGGCGGACGGCGTGCTGGACCGCATGAAGGAGTTCGACACCAAGGGCCGCACCAGCTGACGCCCGGGCCGGCGCACCCGCTCCGGCCGCCCGCACGCCTCCGCCTCACCGGACACCCACCCCAGGACCTCACCTCATGTTCCGTACCGCCCTGCGCAATGTGCTCGCGCACAAGGCCAGGCTGCTGATGACCGTGCTCGCCGTCATGCTCGGCGTCGCCTTCGTCTCCGGCACCCTGGTCTTCACCGACACCCTCTCCCACGCCTTCCGCAACCAGGCGGCCAAGGGGTACGACGGCGTCGCCGTCGCCGTCACCTCCTACGGCCCGCCCCCCGGGCAGGCGCAGAACCAGCAGCCCGGCATCCCCGCCGCCACGGTCGACAAAATCGCGAAGATCGACGGCGTCGCCGGGGCGTCAGGGCGGGTCGACGGCTTCGCCGGGGTCGCGGACCCGAGCGGCAAGCTCATCGGCAACGGCTGGACCAACAAGGGCGCCAACTTCGCCCCCGGCAAGGACGGCAAGGACGAGCGCTACTCCTTCGTCGAGGGCGCGGGTCCCGCCCGCTCCGGCGAGATCGCGCTCGACAAGGCCACCGCCACGGCGGGCAAGTACGAGGTCGGCGACACCGTGCGGGTGGCCACCAACGGGCCGGTGCACGAGTACACCCTCTCCGGTGTGTTCACCACGGACGACGGCCAGGTGAGCGCGGGCGGCAGCCTCGTCCTGTTCGACACCCCCGTCGCCCAGAAGCTCTACCTGCAGCCGGGCTTCTACCGGGACGTCACGGTCACCGCCGCCCCCGGCGCCTCCGACCGGAAGATCCTCGACCAGGTCGAGCCCCTGCTGCCCGAGGGTGCGGAGGCCAAGACCGGCGCCGCCCTCGCGGCCGAGGAGGCGAAAATGATCGAGGAGGGCCTGAGCGGCCTCAACCAGATGCTGCTCGGCTTCGCCGGCATCGCCCTCTTCGTCGGCGTCTTCCTGATCTCCAACACCTTCTCGATGCTGGTCGCCCAGCGCACCAAGGAGCTCGCGCTGATGCGCGCCGTGGGCGCCTCGCGCCGACAGATCACCCGCTCGGTGCTGCTGGAGGCCGTGGTGGTGGGTGTTGTCGCCTCGGTGGTCGGCCTCGCGCTCGGCCTGGGGCTCGCCGTGGGCCTGCGCTCCGGCATGAACGCCTTCGACCTGAAGGTCCCGGGCGGCCCGCTGATCGTCTCGCCGACCGCGATCCTCTCCGGTGTCGCCGTGGGTGTGCTCGTCACCGTGGTCGCCGCGTACCTGCCGGGCCGCCGGGCCGCGAAGATCCCACCGGTGGCCGCCATGAACAGCGTGCACGCCGCGCCGACGACCAAGTCCCTCGTGGTGCGCAACACCATCGGCGCGATCGTCACCCTGCTGGGCACGGCCGTCATCCTGTGGGGCGTCTCGATCGGCAAGGACGGCAAGTGGACCGTGGCCGGCGGTGCCTTCCTGGGCCTGATCGGGCTGATCATCCTGATCCCGCTGCTGTCCCGCCCGGTGATCGCGCTCATCCGCCCGCTGCTGGTCCGCCTGTGGGGCGTCTCGGGCAAGCTCGCCGGCCAGAACGCCGTCCGCAACCCGCGCCGCACCGGTGCCACCGCCTCGGCGCTCGCCATCGGCCTCACCCTGGTGACCGGCCTGTCGGTGATGGGCGTCTCGATCGGCGCGGCCCTGGACCGTACGACGACGGACCACATCAAGGCCGACTACATGGTGCAGATGGCGGCCGAGGGGATGAGCCTGGACCAGTCCGCGCTCAAGGCGGTGCAGAAGGCGAAGGGCGCGGTCGCGGTCTCGCCGCAGCAGGCCTCGTACTTCGACCTGGACGGCGTGAGCCGCTCGGTCTCCGGTGTCGTCCCCGGCGACTTCGAGAAGGTCGTGAAGGTACGGGTCGTCGACGGCTCCCTCTCCTCGCTCGCCCAGGGCCGCATCGCGGTGGAACGGGAGACGGCCGCCAAGAACGGCTGGCGGACCGGTGAGTCCCTGCCGGTGAAGTACGACGACGGGAAGACCGGCACGCTCACCATCGGTGCGACGTACGAGGAGAACGACCTCGTCTCGACCGTCATCGCCCCGCTGTCGGTGCTCGACCCGCACGACCCCAAGCCGTACATCCCGCAGATCTTCGTGAAGATGGACGGCGGCGAGAGCGCGGCCGGCGAGCAGGCGCTGGTCGACGCGCTCGGTCAGAACCCGGCCATCAAGGTGATGGACAAGCAGGACATCCGCGACGAGTTCGGCGGCATGATCAACATGATGCTGAACATCATGTACGGCCTCCTCGCCATGGCCCTGATCATCGCGGTCCTCGGGGTCGTCAACACCCTCGCCATGTCCGTCTTCGAGCGCCAGCAGGAGATCGGCATGTTGCGGGCCATCGGCCTGGACCGCCGCCGGGTCAAGCGGATGATCCGCCTGGAGGCCGTGGTGATCTCGCTCTTCGGCGCCCTGGTCGGGGTCGCGATGGGCAGCTTCCTGGGCTGGGCCATCGGTCAGACCCTCAAGGACTCCATCCCGGGGTACGCGATGGTCATGCCGTGGGACCGCATCGGGATCTTCCTGCTGCTGGCCGCCCTGGTGGGTGTCCTGGCCGCGATGTGGCCGGCGCGCAGCGCGGCGAAGCTGAACATGCTGAACGCCATCAAGGCCGAGTAGTCCGCGCCCGCACGCGCCGGAGGGCCGGGTTCCCCATGGGGAGCCCGGCCCTCCGGCCGTTGCCGCCGCCGTCCGTACGGGCGGGCGGCGGTGCGGGTCAGCTGCCCGCGCAGTAGCTCATGAGCTGCACGTGGTTGGCCTTGTACTGGTCGAAGACGGCGGCATTGTCGATCTTCAGCAGTGTCTCGTCGTTCGACCGCAGCGCCTGGTACGAGTAGTTGTGGCTGCCGGTCCAGACGATCTTCTTGCCGGCGACACCGTCGTACACGCCGTTGACCAGCAGGTACTTGGAGTGCAGACCGATGTTGCCGGTGCGCCCGGCGGGCGGGGCCTCCCAGCACTCCACGCGCTGGGTGAGCTGCCCGGAGAGGATGCCCTCGACGGTCCTGCCCATGGAGTTCACACCGTCGCCGCCGCCGTTGGGGTCGCTGTCGTGGGCGAGGATCACCGAGCAGCCCGCGTCCACCATGGAGACCATCTTGTCGGCGATCTGGGTCCGGTAGAACAGGTTGGCCGCGATGCGCACCTCGGAGCCCGCCGCGCAGTTCACCTTGTCGAGGATCAGCTTGACCGTGTCGGTGGAGGCGTCGGTCTGGTAGGTGGTGCCGGACGTCTCCTTGCGCGGGAAGAAGTACGCCTTGTACGCCGGGTTCGTGGCGCTGATCGGCGTCTTGTAGTAGTGGCTCAGGCCGGCGCCGGCCGCGTGGGCGACCTGGTCGTCGAAGTAGGCCCGGTAGATGTCGTAGAGGCCCTTGTCGACGAGGGTCACCGCGTTGTTGTGCAGGCGCTCGCGCTGGTGGGTCGTCAGGTTGAACGAGGTCTGCACCACCACGTTGTCCGCCCCTCCGGTGTGGGAGAAGAGGACGAACTTGTTGTGGTTGATCGGGTAGTCCGGCGAGCCGTCGGACTTCGTCAGCGGGCGGGTGCCGATGCAGCCGCGGTTCCTGCCGCAGTCCAGCAGCCACGACGGCTGGGTCCGGTCGGTGCCCAGCGCGGTGCGCAGGGTCTCCAGCTCGCCGCCCTCGGTCACGGTTCCGGAGGAGAAGTGGTCGAGGATCACCTGCACGGAGACGCCCCGGTTCTTGGCCGCGATCAGCGCGTCCCGGACGGGGCCGTCGGTGAAGGTGTACATCGACATGCGCACCGAGCTGCCCGCCGGGGCGTCGCCGATGAGCGAGACGAGGTGGTCGCGGATCCTGTTCTGGTCGGCGGCCGTCCCCGCGGGGTCGTTGAAGACGGCCCCGGGCGTGACGGTGACCGCGGCGGCCGGGGTGGGCGCGGCGAGAACCGCGGTGAGGGCGACGACCAGCCCGAGGAGCCAGGATCTGCGGTGCGGTTGCACACCGACCTCCAGTACGTACGGCAACCCATGGTGAGTGCATGACAAATGGGGCATTGCGGACCCACGGGACGCGGGGCGCAGGCCCCGGAGCTCCGGAGCCGGCGCCCCGCCGGGCCCGGACGTGAACATATCCCAGCGGCCGGGCGGACCTGCGGGCGCCCGGCGGCGCAGGGGCAACCCTCAGGCAGTGCCCCAGGTCCGCGCGCGCAGCGGCATCCCCGAGGCGCCGGACTGCGGCGTCTTCACGGCGAGGACCTGGTTGACCCCGATCCGGTTGCGCTCGAACGAGACGGCGGACGCCGCCATGTACAGCCGCCACACCCGCACCCGCCCGGGCGAGGTCAGGCGTGCGGCCTCGGCCCCGTGCGCCTCCAGATTGGCCACCCACTGCCGCAGCGTGAGGGCGTAGTGCTCGCGGATCGCCTCCACGTCGCGCACCTCGAACCCGGCGTCCTCCAGGGTGGAGGTGGTGCGGCCGACGGGCGCGAGCTCGCCGTCGGGGAAGACGTAGGCGTCGATGAACTCGTCGACACGGTAGGCGGATTCGTCCGGCTCGGGGCGGCGCGAGATCTGGTGGTTGAGCAGCCGGCCGCCCGGCTTGAGCAGGGCGTACAGGTCGTCCGCGTACTCGCGGTAGCGGACGGCGCCGACGTGCTCGGCCATCCCGATCGAAGAGATCGCGTCGTACGGCCCGTCCGTGACGTCCCGGTAGTCCTGGACCCGGATCTCGACCCGGTCGGTGAGGCCCTCGTCCGCGATCCGCTTGCGGGCGAAGGCCGCCTGCTCGTCCGAGAGCGTCACGCCGACGACCCGGGCGCCGTACTCGCGGGCGGCGTGGATGGCCATGGAGCCCCAGCCGCAGCCCACGTCCAGCAGCCGGTCGCCCTCCTTCAGGCCGAGCTTGCGGCAGATGAGGTCGAGCTTGTCGCGCTGCGCCTGCTCCAGGGTGCCGCCCTCGCTCCAGTACGCGCACGAGTACACCATCGAGGGGCCGAGGACCAGCGCGTAGAAGTCGTTGCCGACGTCGTAGTGGTGTCGGATGGCCTCCTTGTCGCGCCGCTTGGTGTGCAGCGGACCGGTGCGCCGGCGGACCTCCTCGGCGGGCGGCGGGGGCGGCGGCCACGGCCCCGCGATCCTCACCAGCTCGCGCAGCGCCCTGCGCACCCGCGGGTCGCGCACGTAGTGCACGGCGTCCTTCGCCTCGCCGCCGCGCTCCCAGAGGAAGCCGGCGAGCCGGTCGAGCGCCTCGTACAGGTCTCCCTCGACGTCGATCTCGCCGCTGACCCAGGCCCGGGCGAGGCCCAGCTCGCCCGGCTTCCACAGCATCCGCCGCAGCGCCCGCCGGCTGCGCACGACCAGTACCGGGCCGCCCGGAGGCCCCGCCTCGCTCCCGTCCCAGGCGCGGATCCGCACCGGCAGGGAAACCCCCAGCAGATCCTGGGCGAGAGTGTTCAGCCGCGACGCGGCGTCGGCCATGGTGACACCTCCGTGATTCGGATCCCGGAAAAGCTCGTCACCACGTAAACACCCAGAGCAACCGGATGCAGTCCCGTCCGACGCAATGGGCGGGCAAAAAATCGCACGCGAAAGGGCCGCCCGCACCACGGATGGCGGACGGCCCCTCGGTGAGCCCGGGACGAACCGGGCTCAGGGCTGAGCGTGCGTCAGGACGCCTTGGCCTTCTGCGGCGCCGACCCGGCGGACGACGCCTGCGGGGCGGGCTTGGCGGCCTCGTAGAACTCCTCGCGCGGCGACTCGATCGCACCGAGCGAGACGACCTCGCGCTTGAGGAACACCGCGAGGGTCCAGTCCGCGAAGACACGGATCTTGCGGTTCCAGGTCGGCATGGCCATGCCGTGGTAGGCGCGGTGCATGTACCAGGCGAGCCGGCCCTTGAGCTTGATCTTCATCTTGCCCATGACGATCATCGCGACGCCCTTGTGCAGGCCGAGACCGGCGACCGCACCCTTGTTGGCGTGGCTGTACTCCTTCTGCGGGAAGCCCCGCATGCCGGAGATCACGTTGTCGCCGAGGACCTTCGACTGGCGCAGCGCGTGCTGGGCGTTCGGCGGGCACCAGGCGTTCTCGTTGCCGGCCTTGCGGCCGACGAGGTCCGGGACCTGGGCGTTGTCGCCGGCGGCCCAGATGTAGTCGGTGCCCTTGACCTGGAGCGTGGGCTCGCAGTCGACGTGGCCGCGGGGGCCGAGGGGCAGGCCGTAGCGCGCGAGGGCCGGGTTCGGCTTGACGCCGGCGGTCCACACGATGGTGTTGGAGTCGACCTCCAGGCCGTTCTTCAGCACCACGTGCCCGTCGACGCAGGAGTCCATGGAGGTGTTGAGGTAGATCTCCACCCCGCGGCCTTCCAGGTGCTCCTTGCCGTACTGGCCCAGCTTGGGGCCGACCTCGGGCAGGATCTTGTCCGCCGCGTCCACGAGGATGAACCGCATGTCCTCGCGGCTCACGTTCTTGTAGTACTTCGCGGCGTCGCGGGCGAGGTCCTCGACCTCACCGATGGTCTCCGCACCGGCGAAGCCGCCGCCCACGAAGACGAAGGTCAGCGCCTTGCGGCGGACCTCCTCGTCGGTCGTCGAGTCGGCCTTGTCGAGCTGCTCGAGGACGTGGTTGCGCAGGCCGATGGCCTCCTCGATGCCCTTCATGCCGATGCCCTGCTCGGCGAGGCCGGGGATCGGGAAGGTGCGGGAGACCGCGCCGAGCGCGATGACCAGGTAGTCGAAGGGCAGCTCGTAGGCCTCGCCGACGAGCGGCGAGACCGTGGCCACCTTGCGGTCCTGGTCGATGCTGGTGACCCGGCCGGTGAGTACCTCGGCCTTGGGCAGCACGCGTCGCAGCGGGACGACGACGTGCCGCGGCGAGATGCTGCCGGCGGCGGCTTCGGGGAGGAAGGGCTGGTAGGTCATGTACGACCGGGGGTCGACGACCGTGACGGTCGCCTCGCCGTAGCGCATCTTCTTGAGGATGCGCCGAGCTGCGTACAGGCCTACGTACCCACCGCCTACTACGAGGATCCTGGGACGCTCCGTGGTGCTCATGCCATCGAGTATCCACCCGCCGGAGGGGGGGTGCTCGTGCGCCCCTTCACAAGGTCTCGGGAGACCTCTGCTACACTGCGCGGCCCACGTGACCGAGGTCATGGCGCCACAGGGGAACCACGGTGTAACGGAAGACGTTGTTCACCCCCGCTGAACTGGGCGTGCGAGCACCTTTTAACGGTGGACCGCCCCGGAGTTCACGCCTACGAAACACAGGTACAGGCCCGCTCGCGGGCGTGCGAAAGGGCCCCGGAGGGGGTCCTGGAGGCCCTGGAGCGGCTCCGTGACCCCCCTCGGGGCCCTTTTCCTTGTGAAGAACTTCACGAACTTTTCCGGCGGCCTGTCCGGACGGGCGCCCGGAGGGCTTCCGTCCGGGGCCGATCAGACCAGCGACAGGGCGATTCCGTCCAGAATGTCGTGCTCGGAGACGACGACCTCATGAGCTCCGACGCGGTCCATGACGGCCTGCAGGACCAGCGCTCCGGAGACGATGACGTCGACCCGGCCCGGGTGCATCACCGGGATCGCGGACCGCTCGTCGTGGGTCGAACCGAGCAGCCGTGCCGTGACCTCCGCGACCTGGTCGTAGGAGATGCGGGAGCGGTGGATGGCGGCCGAGTCGTATTCCTCCAGCCCGAGCGCGATCGCCGCCACGGTGGTCACCGAACCGGCCAGCCCCACGAGGGTGTCCGCCTCGCGCAGCGGGACGGTCGCCTCCGCCAGGTCGAGGGCCGCCTCGATGTCCGCCCGGATCGCCGCGACCTCGGCCTGCGACGGCGGGTCGCTGCGCACATGACGCTCGGTCAGGCGGACGCAGCCGATGTCCACCGACCGCGCCGCGCGGGCGTGCGCCGTGCCGACGACGAACTCGGTGGAGCCGCCGCCGATGTCCACGACCAGGTACTCCTCGGCGCCGGGCAGCTCCTTGGTCGCGCCCGTGAAGGAGAACTCCGCCTCCTGGTCACCGGTGATGACCTCGGGCTCGACCCCCAGGATGTCCAGCACTCCGCGTACGAAGTCGTCGCGGTTGCCGGCGTCGCGGGAGGCCGACGTGGCCACGAAGCGCAGCCTCTCGGCGCCGTACTCCTTGATGACGGCGGCGTACTCCCGGCAGGCGGCGAAGGTGCGTTCCAGCGCCTCGGGCGCGAGGAGCCCGGTCCTGTCGACGCCCTGGCCGAGCCGCACGATCGTCATCCGCCGGTCCAGGTCGGTGACTTCGCCGGTGGCCGGGTCGATGTCGGCGACGAGCAGGCGGATGGAGTTGGTACCGCAGTCGATGGCGGCGACCCGGGTCACTGCGCCTCCTCCCCGGCGCCGCCGTCCGTGGCGCAGGGCGTCACGCAGGGGCCCTTGGCCCACCACTCGGGCAGCATCGCCAGGGCCTCGTCGCCCAGCGGGTTCACCCCGGGGCCGGCCACCAGCGAGTGCGCCACCAGGACGTGCAGGCACTTCACGCGGTCGGGCATGCCGCCCGCGCTGGGGAAGCCCTCCAGGACCTCGATGGCGTCGCGGCGCGCGACGTAGTCCTCGTGCGCGGAGCGGTAGGCGGCGGCCAGTTCGGGGTCCTGCCGGAGCCGCTCGGTCATCTCCTTCATGACGCCGTTCGCCTCCAGCGTGCCGATCGCGGAGTTCGCCCGCGGGCACGTGAGGTAGTACGTCGTGGGGAACGGCGTGCCGTCGGGCAGCCGCGGCGCGGTCTCCACCACGTCGGGGTTGCCGCACGGGCAGCGGTGCGCGATGGCGCGCAGGCCGCGCGGCGGACGGCCGAGCTGGTCCTTGAACGCCGCGACGTCCGCCTCGGTGGGCTCGGTGCGTTCGGTCTGCGGAGGGGGCGTTTCCATGCCTGCCTTGGTTCTACTTGTCCGTGGTGCGGTCGGCGCTGTCCACGCCGTCCCAGAGGTTGGAGTACCAGGGGCGGTTGGCCGCACCCTGGTCGGCGCGGCGCTGGCGCACCGCGTCGGGGTCGATCACGGTGTAGCCGGTCTCCCCCGGAAGTACGTAGTGCAGGTGCTCGCGGGCCAGGCGCCTGATGTAGGCGTCGTCCTGGAGCCTGGCCTTCTCGTCCCGCAGCCGCTCCACCCGCTCGGCGGCCTCGGCCGCCAGCCGCTGCTGCTCGGCGATCTCGCTCTGCTGGGAGACCCACTGGCGCATCGGGTAGGCCAGGGCCACCACCATCGAGCAGACGACCAGCGCCAGGAAGGCCGCGCGGCCGGTGAGCCGCGAACGGCGGTCCTGCCGGCGGCTCTGGGAGCGGTAGACACGGGCGGCGGTCTGCTCTCCGAGCAGCCGCAGTCTGGTCGCGGTGGAGAACCGGTCCCGGGCCATGCGTCCCACGCGCCTCCCTCTCCTACGTACGTACGTCCCCGGACACGGTACGGGACCGTGGCCGGGGACGTACGGAGGCTGGTGCGGTGATCAGCCCTTGAACCGCGGGAAGGCGCTGCGGCCCGCGTACACCGCCGCGTCGTCGAGGATCTCCTCGATGCGCAGCAGCTGGTTGTACTTGGCGACGCGCTCGGAGCGGGCCGGGGCACCGGTCTTGATCTGGCCGCAGTTGGTGGCGACGGCCAGGTCGGCGATGGTGACGTCCTCGGTCTCGCCGGAGCGGTGCGACATCATGCACTTGAAGCCGTTGCGCTGGGCCAGCTCGACGGCGTCCAGGGTCTCGGTCAGCGAACCGATCTGGTTGACCTTGACGAGCAGCGCGTTGGCCGCGCCCTCCTCGATACCGCGGGCCAGGCGCTCGGGGTTGGTGACGAACAGGTCGTCACCGACGAGCTGCACCCGGGTGCCGAGCTTCTCGGTGATGGTCTTCCAGCCGTCCCAGTCGTCCTCGAACAGCGGGTCCTCGATGGAGACCAGCGGGTACGCGTCGACGAGCTCGGCGTAGTAGTCGGTCATCTCGGCGGCCGAGCGGGACTTGCCCTCGAACGCGTACGCGCCGTCCTTGTAGAACTCGGACGCGGCGACGTCGAGCGCCAGCGCGATGTCCTTGCCCGGGGTGTAGCCGGCCTGCTTGATGGCCTCGAGGATGAGGTCGAGGGCGGCGCGGTTGGAGTCCAGGTTCGGGGCGAAGCCGCCCTCGTCGCCCAGACCCGTCGACAGGCCCTTGTCCTTCAGGACCTTCTTCAGGGTGTGGTAGACCTCGGCGCCCCAGCGCAGGGCCTCGGAGAAGGACTCCGCGCCGATCGGGGCGATCATGAACTCCTGGATGTCCACGTTGGAGTCGGCGTGCGAGCCGCCGTTCAGGATGTTCATCATCGGAACGGGCAGCAGGTGCGCGTTCGGGCCGCCCAGGTAGCGGAAGAGCGGCAGGTCCGACGCCTCGGATGCGGCGTGCGCGACGGCGAGGGAGACGCCGAGGATGGCGTTGGCGCCGAGCGAGGACTTGTCCGGCGTGGCGTCCAGGTCGAACATCGCCTGGTCGATCAGCCGCTGCTCGGTGGCGTCGTAGCCGACGAGCTCCGGGCCGATCTGCTCGATGACGGCGAGGACGGCCTTCTCGACACCCTTGCCGAGGTAGCGGTCCTTGTCACCGTCGCGGAGCTCGAGGGCCTCGAACGCACCGGTGGAGGCACCGGACGGGACGGCAGCACGGCCGGTGCTGCCGTCGTCGAGGCCGACCTCGACCTCGACCGTGGGGTTGCCTCGGGAGTCCAGGATTTCCCGGGCTACGACGACGTCGATGGACGGCACGAGCATCTCCTTCTGGGATGTGACGCACAATGTGACGCAAGTGGTGCAGGGTCTCTTCGGCCCTTGCGACGGTCTTGCGACAAGAGCCTAACCGGCGGCGGGTCCCTGACCAGCCGACGCCCGCCCCGTGGGACGAAAAAGGACCCGGGGGCTCCGAAAGCGGGGCAGAACCCCACAAGGTCTACTCACCGGTAACCGGCAGGGCCCCGGCCCGGCGCGTACGGGGGAAGGGGCGCCGGGCCGGGGCGGCCGGGGTGCCGGGGGGTCAGCTCAGGTGGAGCTGCTGGCCCGGGTAAATGAGGTCGGCGTCCTCGATGATGTCCTTGTTGAGCTCGAAGAGCTTCTCCCAGCCGCCCTGGACCTTCTTCGCGGCGGCGATGGAGCCGAGGGTGTCGCCGGCCTGCACCTTGTACTCGCCGTCGCCCTTCTCGACCTTCTTGCCGGCCGGGGTGGTCACGGTCTCCCCGGCGGGAGCCTTCGGCGCGGTGCGCTGCTCGCTGCGCGTGGTGGGCTGCTCGGCCGCGCGCTCCTGCTGCGGCTGGGCCTGCTCGGCGGAGCCGCCGCCGTACGGGGTGCCGGACAGGCCGACGCCGCAGCTCGGCCAGGCGCCCTTGCCCTGGCCCGCGAGGACCTTCTCGCCGATCTCTATCTGCTGGGACTTGGTGGCCTGGTCGGCGGTGGGGGCGTACGCGGTGCCGCCGTACGCGGCCCAGGTGGAGGCCGAGAACTGCAGGCCGCCGTAGTAGCCGTTGCCGGTGTTGATGGACCAGTCGCCGCCGGACTCGCACTGGGCGACCTTGTCCCACTCGGCGGCGGTGGCGGCCGAGGCGGACGTGGCGCCCATCAGCGGGGCGGCGACGGCGATACCGGTGATACCGGCGAACGCGGCGAAACGGGCGGCCTTGGACGGGCGACGGTGCTTGGACGTGCCGGAAAACAGCATGGAACTTCTCCTCACCGACGCCTGCGAGGTGAGCTGTCGGGTTCGGGCGTGAGCTGCCCGGCCGCGCGGTGTGCGCGGCTTCACCCCGAGCCGGACCCTGCCGTCGTCTCCAACGGCCGGGGTCGGCGCAAACCTTGGGTCCCCCGCTCCTGCCTTCGGCGCATGACGCGTCGACTGTTCCCTCGCGGCCGGCGGCAGGATTCGGCGTTCCGGCCGGAGGGGCCCGCGGTGGCGAGCGATGACGACCGTAGACACAGTCGCCGTCGAAGTTCAAAGACGGACATCCTGCCCAATCCGCCCCTACCGCCCTGCGCTTGACGGACGTTTGCGCAGGTGAGGGGCGGAACGGACAGATCGTGCGTTCGTGATGCGCCCGCTGGCGCAAAGAGACGCTTGTCTCACTTACACAGAAGCGGACATAGCGTCACTCATCACCCCGCCGGCTGCTCCTCCGCGGGCGTCAGGTCGAGGCTCTGCCCGGGCACGATCAGGTCCGGATCCTCGCCCACCGTCTCGCGGTTGGACTCGTAAAGGGCGGTCCAGCCGCCGGGCAGCTCGTGCGCGTCGGCGATCACGGAGAGGTTGTCGCCGGGGCGGACGGTGTACGAGCCCGGGTCCTCGGACGCGCCGGACTCGCCGACGGCGGGCTCACGTGTTGTTCCGTCACCTCGCGAGGCATGTCCATCGTTTTCGCGCTCAGTGACCGAATTGTCGGCGCTCGTGGTGTTTTCATCCTCGGGGGCCGCCGGGCCGGTCGCCCCGTCGGACTCGGCCGGGTCGGGCTCACCGCGGTGCTTGCCGGTGCCCGGGGCCACCGGCTCCGTGGGCTCGACCCGCTCGGTGGGCCGGGACTCGGCCGGCTCGGTGGGCAGGAGGCTCTCCACCGGGTCGGCGGGGGTCTCGGGCGCGTCGGGGTCCGAGGGCTCCAGGGGGTCGGCCGACTCGGCCGGGTCGGGCGCCGGGACGGTCTTCTCGGGCGTGACCTCGGGGCTCGCCCCGGCCGCGCCACCGGCGGTGCCGAGGCCCGCGATCGGGGCGCAGGTTTCCCACGCCTTGACGCCGGTCGCGGCGTAGACCTTCTCGGCCACGGCTATCTGCTGGGCGCGGCTCGCGAGGTCGGGGCGCAGGGCGTACTGCGTGCCGCCGTAGGCGTCCCAGGTCTCCTGGGAGAGCTGGAGCCCGCCGTAGTAGCCGTTGCCCATGTCGATGCTCCACGAGCCGCCGGACTCGCACTCGGCCACCCGGTCCCACGTGGCGGCGTCGACCGCCGACGCGGATCCCGCGCCGAGCAGCGGAAGTGCGAGGGCGGATCCGGTCACCCCCGCGGCGACGACGATGGCGGGGGCTTGACGGGGTCGTCGGTGACGGCCGTTCCCGGAGCGCATGCGGTGCTGCCTTTCGCGTGACTGCTGAGGTGGGGGTGAACGTAGCGGCATTCGAACGTCAGTCACAAGTCGATGCAGCGGAGATCACGCGAAGATCACAGTTCTGACGGACCGTCACTTCCCAAAGGGGATGCTGTGTCCCCTTTCCCCGGTTCCTTCCCCGGATCCGTCCCCGGTTCGCGCCCCGGGCCCCAGGTCACCGGCAGGGTGCGCAGCCCGCGCATGATGAGCCCGCCGCGCCACCGCAGTTCGGCCGGGTCGGCCGCGAGCCGCAGGTCCGGCAGCCGGGTCAGCAGCGTCGCGAGCGCGGTCTGCCCCTCCAGCCGGGCCAGCGGCGCCCCGAGGCAGTAGTGGATGCCGTGTCCGTACCCGAGGTGCTGGTTGTCGCGCCGCGCCAGGTCGAGCGTGTCCGGCCCGGCGAACCGCTCCGGGTCGCGGTCGGCGGCCGCGAGCACCACCAGGACCGGGTCGCCGGCCGCGATGCGCTCCCCGCCGATGGTCAGCGGCTCGGTCGCGAACCGCCACGTCGCCAGCTCCACCGGCCCGTCGTAGCGCAGGAGTTCCTCGACCCCGCTCTCCAGCAGGCCCCGCTCGCCGGCGGCGAGGGACGCCTGGAGCCGGGCGCGCTCGCCGGGGTGGCGCAGCAGCGCGTACACCCCGTTGCCGATGAGGTTCACGGTCGTCTCGAACCCGGCGAACAGGAGGATGAACGCCATGGCGGCGGCCTCGTTCTCGGTGAGGTGCTCCCCGTGGTCGCTGGCCCGGATGAGGCCCGAGATCAGGTCGTCGCCGGGTGCCTGCCGCTTGCGGTGGATCAGCTCGGCGAGGTAGCCGCGCATCTTCTTCACCGACCGCGCCACCCCGCCGCGCGGCCCCCCGCCGTGCCGGATCATCATCCCGGCCCAGTCGCGGAAGTCGTCCTGGTCCTCGGCGGGCACGCCGAGCATGTCGCAAATGGCGTAGATGGGGAGCGGAAAGGCGAATTCATGGATGAGATCGGCCTCCCCGTTTGTGACGAAGTTGTCGATGAGCCGGTCCGTCAGCTCCTGCACCCGCGGCGCGAACTCGGCGACGCGGCGGGGCGTGAACGCCTTGGAGACCAGGCGCCGCAGCCGGGTGTGGTCCGGGGGGTCGATGTTGAGCAGGTGCGTCATCAGCTCGGCCTTGCGCTCGCCCGGGATGCCGGTCCGGCCCCTGGCGTGCGCGGGCTCGTTGTGGTGCGCAGGGTTCTTGCTCAGCCGCTGGTCGGCGAGGGCCTGCCGGGCGTCCGCGTACCGGGTGACCAGCCACGCCTCGACGCCGCTGGGCAGCCGGGTGCGGTGCACCGGCGCGTGCTCGCGCAGCCAGGCGTAGGCGGGGTACGGATCGGTGGCGAACTCCCAGGTGAAGAGTTCGGGCGGGGTGCTGCGGGCGGGCTGGTCGTTCACTCCTCGACGGTATCCGCCGCGGCGGCGAGCGCCTCCTTCGCACCCGGGTGCCCGGCTGCGGCGGCCTTGCGCAGCCATGCGGCGGCCTCCCCGGGCCTGTCCTTCTCCAGGAGGCGGGCGAGCCGGAAGGCGCCGTAGGCGTCACCGAGCGCGAAGCCCTTCTCGTACCAGGTACGGGCCTCTTCCCTGCGATCGCTCTTCTCCAGGAGCGCCCCGAGGTGGGTGGCGTCCACCGCCTCCCCCTGGAGGGCGAACTCACGCAGGTAATCCTCGGCACCCTCAAGCGACTCCGGCGAGCCGAGCGCCGCCCGCGCCGATTCGTCGCCGGCGTCGGCGGCCCGCTGGAAGAAGAGCCCGGCGACGATCTCCTCGCACTTGTACCGGTGATACGCGCCGAGGCTCCGCGCGGCCGGGCCGTATCCGTCGCCGAGGGCGTCGAGGTAGAGGTGGAATGCCCTCTCGGCGTCTCCCTCCGCCAGGTACAGATCACCCAGCCGGTGCGCCGCCTCCGGGTCGCCCGCCCGGGCGGCGGTGGTGAGCCAGTGCCTGGCCCGGTCCTGCAGCAGCTTCGCGAGCAGCGTCGCCGCCCGCGCGTCACCCGCCTCGGCGGCCGTCTCCAGGTACGGCTCCGCCGCCCGGCCCTCGCCGCGCCCGGCGAGCAGAGCGCCCAGCTCGCCGCAGGCGCCGGCGTGTCCCGCGTCGGCGGCCCTGCGCAGCCAGGTCTCGTCGTCGCCCAGCCGCGCGAGGCGGAACATCGCGTCCGGGTCCCCCGCTTCCGCCGCGCTCCGGTAGTGGATGCGGGCGACCGTCGTGACGGCCTCCGGCTCGTGGGCGAGGGCGGCGTCCCAGACCGTGTCCGGGGTCGGCGGCACGGCGTCCGACCGCAGCGCGTCCGCGAACAGCGAGCCGTACGGCCGCCACCCGCCGCCCTCCCGGACGAGCAGTCCGGTGATGCCGAGCCGGGGCCGGGCCGCCCACGCCAGGGCGTCCTCGAAGGACTCGCCCGAGGCGTCCGCCCCGTAGAGCTCGTGCGTCGCGCGCAGCAGCTCCTCCGGCAGCGGGGCCATGGTGCCGCAGAGCGCCAGGTCGACGGCCGCCCGCACCAGCAGATGGCCGCGCGGGTGGTTGGCCGGGCGGCGGGCGCGCTGCCATTCGGCCCACAGCTCGGGCCCGAGGCCCAGGTACTGCGTCACGCCGGTCGCGCCCCGCCACAGCAGCGCCTCCTCGTAGCGCGGCTCCCCGGGCTCGGCCAGCCGCTCGAGCTCGTCGTCGCTCCAGTCGAGGGAGAGCTCCACCGTCCGGGCGCGGCTGAGGACGCGCGCGTGCGGGGAGGAGCCGAAGCGGTGCCGGTCGTACGCCTCGTCGGACATGGTGGCGAGCACCGGGACGCCCGCTCCGGTGAGCCGGGCCAGGAGCCCGGTGTCCAGGCCGCGTTCGTGGAGGTGTCCCTCCAGGTCGTCGAGCCACAGCACCCACGGGCCGCCGCCGTGCGGGGCCAGGGCGCGCAGGTCCGTGCCCGGCGGCGGGACGCAGACGCGGTGGCCGGGCAGGGCGCGGGCCATCGCCGCCCACGCGGTGGTGGTCCTGCCGGACAGCGGCTCCCCGGTCACGAGGACGAAGCCGCCGACCTCCGCCAGTTCGGCGTCGCGGTCCCGGCGTACGTACGGGCCTACTCCGGGGCGGGCACCCAAAACCACCGGGTCGGTCTCGGGGACGGGCATCCAGACCGCGGGGTCGGGCGGTGCGGGCGGCCCGAAGTGAACGGTGCCGAGGGTGCCCGTCTGGACGACCGGGCCGAGGAACACACCGCCCGTCACGTCGTTGTCCGCACGGACCGCCGCCTGCCGGGCCGCCGCCGCGAAGTCCGCCGACGCGGCCTCCGCCGCCGCACGCGCCACCGCACGGTTCCGTGCCTCGCGATCGGCCGCCAGCGCCCGCAGCTCCGCGGCCGGTGCGGCCGGCGGCGCCGGCGCACGGGTCGAGGCGTCCGCTGCGGCCGAGCGGATCGTCTCCCGGAGCACGGCGCGCCCCGACGGGCCCGGGGCGACGAAACGGCGCACCCACTCCGTCAGCACCCCGCGCACCCGCGGGTTGTCGCCGTACCTGCCCAGCTCGAAGGCGAGCAGCTCCAGTTCGCTCGCCGCCAGCTTGTCGACGGCCGCGACCCGCGCCCTGATCGCGGGCCACGCCGGGCCGGTCAGCTGCTGCCGCAGATCGGCCGCCAGAGCCCGCAGTTCCCCGTCGTCCATCGTCGATCCCCCGCCCCCGCCGGCCCGTTCGCCCTACGGGGCCACGTTACTGACCGCCGTGCCCCTCCGCCGCGCGGATGGCGTCCCGGTACGCGCGGCCCGCCGCCCGCAGGGCCGCCTCCGGGTCCACGCCGGCCGCCTCCGCCCGCACCGCCAGGGCGAGCAGCTCGTACCCGATGCCCTCGCCAGCGGGCGGGGCGACGTCCAGCCCGGCGTTGCGCACGCGGCTCGCCAGCTTGGCGACGAGGGCGAGGCCGGGCTGTCCGAGCGGGACGCCGTCGGTCACGGAGTCGCGCTGCTTCTCGACCGCCTTGGTGCGCAGCCAGTGCTCCTTGACCTCCTCCGGGGTCTCGGCGCGCTCGTCGCCGAAGACGTGGGGGTGGCGGTGGATGAGCTTCTCGACGATCGAGCCGGCGACGTCGTCGACGGAGAAGGGCTCCTCCTCGTGCTCCTGCGCGATCCGCGCGTGGAAGACGACCTGGAGGAGGACGTCCCCGAGCTCCTCGCGCAGCTCGTCGCGGTCGCCGTCCTCGATGGCCTCGACGAGTTCGTACGCCTCCTCGATGCCGTACTTGGCCAGGCCCTCGTGGGTCTGCCGGGACGACCAGGGGCACTCGCGGCGGATGCGGTCCATCACCTCGACGAGGTCGAGGAGGCGCGCGCCGGGCAGGTCGTACGAGCCGGGCAGCAGCTCCAGGTCGGGCATGGCGACCCGTCCCGAGCCCGCCATGCGGGCCAGGCCGTCGGTCAGCGCGCGGTCGCCCTCGCCGGAGGCCACGACCAGCACCGTGCGGCCCCCGGCGCAGGCGTCGACCAGGTCCTGCGCCGCGGGCGCGGCGATCTCGACGGTGACGCCCGCCTCGCGCAGGTACGGCAGCTGCGGGTGGTCCGCGTCGGCGCACAGCACCCGGTCCGCGGCGTGCAGCGTCCGCCACGCGGGCCAGGACAGCAGTCCGGGCGCGACGCGGTGGCTGGCGGTGAGCAGGACGATACGGCCGGGGGTGTCAGCGTTCACCCCTCGAACCTACATCTGCTCGCGGCCGCCCAGCTTCCGGATCCAGGGGGCGCTGTACTCCCCGAGCTGGATCTTCTCGTCGTCCCAGCTGCCGTAGCGGGGGTTCACCTCGATGTCGAGCTCCTGGGACGCGGCGGCGAACACCTGGGTGAGCTTGCGCTGCCCCTCGGGCGTATTGGTGGCGCCGAACTTCTCGGCGATCTTGTTCATGAGGACGTTGCGGCGGACGACGGCGTCGATCTCACCGGGCGCGACGCCCTGCTGCTGGAGCAGCATCGCGGCCAGCTGCTCCTCGCCGCCGCTCTGCTTCGCGGCCTCCCGCCGGGTCTGCTGGACCTCCTTGCGACTGGCGCTGATCCCCTCGTCGGCGGCGACCTTCTCCACCACCCGGTCGAAGATCATCCCGTTGAGCTTCTCGCGGTTCAGGTCCCCGGTCGCCTGGATCAGCTGCGCGGCCTGCGGCGACGCCTGCTGCGCGGTGCGCACGTCCTTCACCTGGGCCTGCAGGGCGGTCACCTCGATCCGCTGCCCGTCGATGACGGCGGCGGCTCCCGGATGCGTGTCCCCGCCTCCGCAGGCGGTCAGTACGGGCGCGGCGGCCAGCAGCGCGGCGGAGACGGTGAGCACGGTGCGACGGCGGCGATGCAGGCGGTGCAAAGGAGCCTCCCGGCGTGGGTCGGTTCAGCAGGTGCGACGCGAAGCGTCTCGTCGAGGGGTGGGGGTCGGGTGACGGGCGGGCGTGAACGACCTTGCGGTGATCGATGTTAGGCAGTGGACGTGGCCCGGGCCACTACTTGGGGACCACTGTTTCGGTCAACGAGTCACGCGTCCGCGGGGTCTCGGGCCGCAGCATGATCGTCCGCGAGACGACGAAGGTGATGGGGATGGCCGCCGCGGCGGCGACCAGCGGGGCCCAGCGGCTGGAGAAGCCCGCCATGTCGACCAGGAGCCAGACGCCACTGGTCGTGATCACGAAGTTGGCGGCGTTGGTGAGGGGGAACAGCAGGAACTTCCGCCAGGTCGGGCGGGTGCGGTAGGTGAAGCGGCAGTTCAGGAAGAAGGAGCCGGTCATGGACAGGAGGAACGCGACGACGTGCGCCGCCACGTAGGGCAGGTGCGCGGCCAGCAGCAGCAGGTAGAAGGCGTAGTAGGTGGCGGTGTTCACCACGCCCACCAGCGCGAACCTGACGATCTGGCCGTGGACGGTCATCGGCGTACGAGCTCCCCGGGCTGCTGCGGCGGTGCGGCGGTGTGCGGTACGGCGGTGTTCGTCGCCTTCACCAGGAAGTGGGGGCGGCGCTTCACCTCGTAATAGATACGCCCCACATACTCCCCGACGACCCCCAGCATCACCATCTGGACCCCGGCGAGTGCCGTGACGGTCACCAGCAGGGTGACATAACCGGGGGTGTCGACGCCGTGCCGCAGGGCGGCCCCCACGATCCAGGCGGCATACCCGGCGGCGACCGAAACCAGCAGCAGACCGAGATAGAGCGCGGCCCTCAGCGGTTTGTCGTTGAAGGAGAGCAACCCGTCCAGCCCGTAGTTCAGCAGCTTTCCGAAACTCCATTTCGAGCGGCCCTGCTCACGCGTCGCATTCTCGTACGCGAAGGTGGTGGTGCGGAATCCGACCCAGGCGAAGAGACCTTTGGAGAAGCGGTTGTACTCGGTGAGCTCCAGCACCGCGTCGACGGTCCGGCGCGACAGGAGCCGGAAGTCGCCGACGCCGTCGACGAGCTCCACGTCGACCAGGCGGTTGATCAGCCGGTAGTACGCGCGGGCGGCGAGGGTGCGGGTGACGCGGTCCCCCCGGCGGGTGCGCCGGGCCACCACCTGGTCGAAGCCCTCCGCGTGCAGCTCCAGCATGCGGGCCACCAGCTCGGGCGGGTGCTGGAGGTCGGCGTCCATGATGACGACGGCGTCCCCGGCGGCGTGCCGCAGGCCGGCCAGCATGGCCGCCTCCTTGCCGAAATTCCGGCTGAAGGACACGTAGCGGATACGGGAACGGGTGTCGGCGGCCGCCATCTCCTCCAGCAGCGGGAGCGTACGGTCATGGCTTCCGTCGTCGACGTAGACCAGTTCGAATTCCGTCCCGAGGAGTTCCAGTTCCGCGGTCACGCGTGCGTGGAAGCGGCCGATGATCTCCTCTTCGTTGAAGCACGGCACCACTATCGAGATCAGCACGCAGGAAACGACAACGGACGTGCGTGTCGGCGGCGGTCGCTTCACATGGCGGGCAGTCGACCATCGCATGAACTGGGCCGCGGGGGTGGTGATTCCGGCCGCCGGTGCTGCGATATTCGACGGCGTCATGCAGAGATATGCCTTCCGGGCCGCGTCCGCGGCCGGGCTCATCACCGCGTCCTCCGTGTGCGCCGGGGACGCCGTCGCCCGCACCTTCCCCTTCGGGCCGCGCACGCGCGCCGTCAACGATCTCGGCAACCAGTTCGTACCGTTCCACGCCCACCTGTGGGACCTGCTGCACGGGCGGGCCGACGGGGGGCTGCTGCTGAACTGGCAGTCCGGGTACGGCACCAGTTTCCTGCCGGACCTGGGGACGTACCTGAGCGGCCCGCTCGCGCTGCTCGTCGGCGTCTTCCCGCGCGACCGCGTCGACCTCGCCGTGTACGCCGTCACGGTGCTGCGGATGGCGCTGGCGGCGGCCGCGATGACGGTGCTGCTGCTCACGCAGCGCGCGGGCACCCCGGGCCGCGCCGGCACCCGGTGGGGCGCGCCGGTGCTCGGCGCGTCGTACGCCCTGTGCGGCTGGTCCGTCATCGAGGCCGCGTACAACCCGATGTGGCTGGACGGGCTGATCGCCTTCCCGCTGCTGTGCCTGGTCGGCGAGTGGGTGCGGACGGGCCGGCATCCGCTGCTCGGGCCCCTGGTCGTGGCGGTGGTGTGGACCGCGAACTTCTACACCGCGTACATGGCGACGCTGGGCGCCGGGCTGGTGCTGCTGGCGCGGGGCGTGCGGGGGTGGCGGGTGGCCGCGCGGGCGGCGGGGACGGTGGTCCTCGGGGTGGGGCTCGCGGCGCCCCTGCTGGTGCCGGTGTTCCTCGGGTCGCGGCACGCCCACCCGGGGTGGACGCGGGAGTTCCGGCCCGCCGGGTGGGCGGAGGTGGCGGCGCGGGCGCTGCCCGCCACGTACGGCTTCTTCACCCCCGCCCTGTTCCTGGGGACCGGCACCCTTCTGCTCGCGGCGGCGCTCGTCTTCCACCGGAAGGTGCCGGCGCGGGAGCGGTGGGTGTGGACGGGCCTGGTGGCCGCGGTCCTGCTGTCGCTGCAGTGGGGGCCGGCGCATCTGGTGTGGCATGCCTTCACCACGCCGAACGGCAGCCCGTACCGGCAGACCTTCGTACTGGCGGGCCTGGTGGTGATGGCGGCCTGGGCGGGGGTGTCCCACGGGTGGCCGGGGCGGCGCGCGCTGCTGGGCGGGGGGCTGGTCCTGGGCGCGGTGGCGGCGGGCGCCGTGCTGGGGGACGCGACGGCCGCGACGGGGTGGTCGTACGCGCTGTTCGGCGCGGGGCTGGCCGCCTCGGTGGGCGGGGTGCTGCTGGCGCGCCGCCCCCGCGGCTTCGTCGCGGCGGCCGTCCTCCTGGCCGGCGCGCTGGCCGGGCAGGCGGCGGCGACCACCGCGTACGCCGACCGCGAGCGGCCGGCCCGGCTGGACGACCACCCGGCCTGGGGCGCGGCGCACGCGGCGCGGGCGGCGGATATCTCCGGGGCGGACGGGTGGCCCCGCTACCGCACCGACCCGGGGCGCCCGCAGCTGACGGGGAACGATCCGCTGCTGGTGGGCGGGCAGGGCGCCGGCTACTACAGCAGCCACACGCCCGCGGTGCTGACGCGGACCCTGGCGGCGCTGGGCGGCGGCTGGACGTCGAACGGGCGCAGCCTGCAGTCCCTGGACAACCCGGTCACGGACGCGCTGTTCGCGGTGGGCGCGCGGGTACGGGGCGACGCCGGGGCCGTGCGGCGCGGCGACGTGCTGCCGCTGGTGACGGTCCGCCCCGGCACGGCCGGTCCGCGCTACGGCCCTTCGGCGTTCCGCAACCAGGAACTGCTGCTGGGGGCACGCGTCTACGAGCTGCCCGCCGACGGGGTGTGCCCGGTCGGCCGCGACGTCTTCGTGTGGGCGCCGGACTTCGGCGGGACGGCCCGCCTCGGCGACGGGCCGGAGGTGCGGCTGCGCGGCGGACTGCCGAAGTGGCGGGCGGCGATGGCACCGCTGGGGACGCAGCGCACGGCGGGCACGCGGGTGGTGCTGGACGGCCGGGGCACGGTGCCGCCGGCCGGGAGCATCGGGTGCCTGGACCGGGCGCGGCTGTCGGCGGCGGTGGCCCGGCTGGGGGCGACCGCCGCGGTGACGGTGCGCGTCACGTCCGACGGCGTACGCGCCGGCCTGCCGCCGGGCGCCGGTGCCCGCACGGCGGTCCTGGCGGCGCCGCGGATCGCGGGCTGGCGGTGCGAGGGCCGGCCCGCCGGCGCGTACCTGGGCCTGGTCGCCTCCCCCGTCCGGCCCGGGCAGCGCACGCTGGACTGCACCTTCCGCACTCCGGGGCTGCGGTCCGGCGCGGCGGCGGGCGGGCTCGCGGCGGCCGGGTGGCTGGGCCTGGCGGTGCACGGGCTGCGCCGGCGGGGCGGTGCGCCCGAGGTGCCGCGGCAGGTGTCGCGGCGGTCGTCGCCGTCGCGCCACCAAGACTTCACCGGAGCGGCACCGTCCCGTGGTCCGCGCGCGAAGGGCCCGGCGTAGCTTGCCGCGCATGCCCTCTCTCCTGAGCAACCGGCTGGCGCAGCGGGTGCTGAAGCCCGCCTTCACCCTGGTCGAGCAGCGCCTGGAGCGCGCGACGACCGCGCTCCAGTCCGACCTGGACGCCCTGCACCACGAGGTGGCCGACCTGAGGCGGCAGAGCTACGGGCTCGGGCTGCTGCTCGACCGCGCCGGGCGCGACGGGCACCGGATGCCCACCGCCGCGCAGGTCGACACGCTGGTACGGGAGATCGGGGCGGTCACCGGCGACCGCAGCGAGCGGGTCCGGCACGACGTCACCGTCGCCTACCGCCACCTGGTGGCGCTGGAGGCGCTCGGGGTCGGCGGGCTCGGCGGTTCCGTGTCCGACGTGTGCGGCCGGCTCGCGACCGTGCCGCTGCTCGCGCCGCCGAACGGCGAGGTGCTGGAGCTCGGCACGTGCCACGGCCTGTTCGCGGCGGCGCTGCGGCGCATGCTCCAGCGCGGCGGGATCGACGCGCGGCTGACGGTGGTCGACCCGCTGGACGGCTCGCCCGCCCGCGAGGACGTCGTCCGCGGCAACCTGGCGCTGGGCGGCGGGCCCGGCGACGGCGGAGCCCGGCTGGTGCGCGGCGCGTTCACCGGCCCGGGCGTCCTGGAGGCGGTCGGCGACCGGCGCTACGGCGTGATCGTGGTGAACGGCGACGGGCACGACCTGACGGCGCTGCGGGACCTCGCCGCACCGGGCGCGGTCGTGGTCCTCGGCGACCAGCCCCGCCCCGCGGGCCTGACCGGCCTGGGGCGGGTCGCGGACTCCGTGTACTCCCGGGCGGCCTGACCGCCCGCCGGCCCGGCCGGCGTCACAGGCCGCGCATCCGCTGCTGGCGTTCCAGCGCGCGCCGCAGCTCCGCCGCGAGCGGGTGGTACGGCCCGTACACCCGCTCCGTGTCGTGCAGCAGGCTCTGCAACTGCTGGTGGGCGCCGGTGTGGTCGCCCATCGCCAGCAGCAGGTGGCCGATGCGGTGGCGGATGTCGAAGGCGCGGCCCGGATCGCCGCCCGCCGGCTGCCCGGCCTCGTGGTACGGCAGCAGCGCGCGGTACTCGGCGAGCGCGGCGGCCGTCTCGCCGAGCTGCTCCAGGCAGAGCGCCGCGTCGTAGCGGAACTGCAGCGTCTGCGGGTCGGCCGGGCCCGCCTCGGCCGCGCGGTCGTCGGCGAGGCGCCGCAGTTCGGGCAGGGCGCGGCGGTACTGGCCGTCGTCCATCAGCGTCGTCGCGTACTGCTTGCGCAGGATCCGCACGACGGGTGAGTGCTCGCCGTGCTCGGCGGCGGCCGCCGGGAGGATCCCGCCGAGGATGTCGACGGCCCGGGTGATGCTGCCCTCGCCGAGGAGCCGCTTGACCTCGTCGACGGCGGCCGCGACGTCGGGACGTCCGGCGGGCGGCGCCACCGGCGGGGCGGGCGGCCGCGGGGGTGCCGCGGCGGCCCGGTCGGGCCAGGGGGCCAGCGGACGCAGGAAGGGCCGCGTCGGGTCCAGGGGCCCTGCCGGGGCGCCGCGCGAGGGCAGCAGCGGCGCGAGGGCCTCGTACACCTCGTGCGCCCCGGACGGGCGGTGCCGCGGGTCCTTCGCGAGCAGCCGCAGGACCAGGGCCTCCAGGGCGTCGGGTATCTCGGGGCGCACCTGGCGGACCGGCAGCGGCGGCTCGTACAGGTGCCGGTGCAGGATGCCGAGGGCGGTGGAGCCGGCGAAGGGGACGTTTCCGCTGAGGAGTTCGTGGAGCAGGATGCCGAGCGCGTACAGGTCGGTGTACGGGCCGACGGCGCCGCCCATGGCCTGCTCGGGCGCCATGTAGGCGGGGCTGCCGATGGGCGAGCCGGTGTGGGTGAGGCGGGTGGTGTCGGTGTCGATGACGGAGGCGACGCCCAGGTCGAGGACGGTGACCGTCCCGTCCGGCCGCACCATGACGTTGCGCGGCTTGAGGTCGCGGTGGACGATCGGCACCGCGTGCACGGCCGCGAGGACCCCGCACAGCTGCGCGCCGACGGAGACCGCCCACGGCCAGGGGTACGGGTCGTGTTCGGCGAGGTGGTCGGCGAGGTCGGCGCCGTCGACGTACTCCATGACCAGGTACAGGTCGTCCCCGTCGCTGCCCGCGTCGTGGACGGTGACCAGCCCCGGGTGGGACACCTGGGCGGTGACGCGGCACTCGCGCACGAAGCGGCGGCGCATCTCGTCGGCGGCGGTGCCGGCGGCCATGTGGTCGGGGCGCAGCAGTTTGACGGCGACGCGGCGGTCGAGCCGGCCGTCGTAGGCGGTCCAGACCTGGCCCATGCCGCCCTGGCCGATCACGGTGGACAGCTCGTACCGGCCGGCGATGACCCGTCCGCTCACCGGGGCCCGCCCTCCTGGCCGTCGTTCCTGCGGAGCAGGTCGCTCAGTTCGTCGAGCTCGGCCCGGACCTGGTCGATGTGCCGGTGCGGCGCGGGCGGCCCGGCGGGGGGCCGGGGCGGCTGCGGCGGCGGCTGCACGGGCAGGGGTGCGGGTGCCGGTGCGGGCGCCGGGGCGGCAATCGGTGTGGCGAGGGGCCCGGTCGGGGGCGCGGGCGCGTGGGCCGGGGCGGGGATCGGTGTGGCGAAGGGCCCGGTCGGGGGCGCGTGGGTCGGGGCGGGCGCGGGCGGGCGGCCGTACCCGTACTGCGGCGGGGGGCCGTACGCGGGCAGGAGTACGTGGCCCTGCGGCGCGGCGGCGGGGACACGCTGGTGGTGGTGGATGTCGACGATCAGGTAGTAGGTGACGACCCCGGCCATCTGCAGCAGCAGCCCGGCCATCCCGACGTTCGAGATCCAGTGGTCGGCCAGCCGCTGCTCCAGGGTCGCCAGGCAGGCGATGTTCAGCACCAACTGCCCCCAGAACAGCGCCCAGTCACGGCCGGACCGGCGCATGATCGCGATCCGGAGCATGGCCACCCAGGCGAGCATCCCGAGCGTGAGCACGATCAGGACGCAGATGATCACCCGCACGGCGATCACGCCGGCCGTCACGGCGGGGCGCGGTGGCGTCATGGGCGCGTGCCCGTGCATAAGTCGCTCCAGAAGGTGCGGATCAGAGGGAAGACGAGCGTATACACGGACACCCCCGGCCGCCCCGGGGTTGTACGACACGGCCCGCCGCTCCGGTCGCCCCCGGGTCACTCGGGCCGTACGGTCCCGTCCGCCAGGCCGTCGTACAGGCCCTGCACGAGCTGTTCGCCGAGGCGTCCCGCGAGGCGCAGCGCGTCCTCGAACCCGGCGAGCGCCTGGAAGCGTTCGCCGTACCGCCGCTGGTCGGCCAGGGGCAGCCGGGGCAGTTGGAGCCGGCGTACGTCGAGCCGGGTGGCGGTGGAGGCGTAACTGCTGGCCTGCCGCTGGTTGGCGGTGCCGCGCAGGAAGCCGGCGAGGAACCAGGGGTCGAGGGCGGTGCGGTCGGGCCGCAGCAGCTGGAGGTTGCGGCCGAGGGCGGCGCCCGCCGTGGCGGCGTCGACGACCCGGGCGACGGACCCGCCGCCGAGGACGGGGACGACGACGTCGCCCTCCTCGGTGAGCACCGGCTCCTCGGGGTCCCCGTCGGGGAGGGTGCCGGAGGGGGCCGTGCCGGCGAGCACGTCGTGCTCGGTGAGGACGGGTGCCGGCTCGCCGGGGGGCGCGGTGCCGGTGCCGCCGGCCCGGAGCAGGAGGGCGCCGGCGCGGGCGAGTTCGCCGACGGTGGTCAGCGGGCGGGAGCCGGGCCGGGCGGGCGCGGCGGGCGGCGGCGTCAGCTCCATGGTGCGGCGCAGGGTGCGCTCCAGGCGCTCGCGGACGGCGTCCAGGTCGGCCGCCGAGCCGCCCGCGGCCGGGGCGGACAGGTGCCGGGCCGGGGCCAGGTCGACGTCGTCGTCGAGGAGTTCGATGACGGGCACCGAGCGGCTGACGCCGGGCTGCTCCTCGCCGCCCCGCCAGGCGTCGAGCACGGCCGTCCGCAGGGCCTGCCAGGGCATCTTGTCCCGGCCGCCGTCGGGGACGAGGCCGGTGGTGTCGACGAACAGCAGCTCCGGCCCGGGCCGCTGGTCCGCGCCGGGCCGGCACAGCACCCACAGGTGCAGCGGGATGCCGTACGGGGGCGCCGCCCCGGCGGGCAGCGCGACGACGGCGCGCAGGGCGCCGCGGCGCAGCAGGTCGGCGCGGATGCGGCGCCCGGAGCGGCGCGAGGCGACGGCGGGCGGCATCAGCAGGACGGCGGTGCCGCCGTCGCGGAGGCGGGCGAGGGCGTGCTGCACCCAGGCCAGCTCGGACTCGGTACGGGCCGGGAAGCCGTACTCCCAGCGGGGGTCGTAGGCCAGTTCGTCGTGGCCCCAGTCGCGTTCGTTGAACGGCGGGTGGCACAGCACCGCGTCGGCGCGCAGCCCGGGGAAGGCGTCGGCGCGCAGGGTGTCGGCGGCGGCCGCGCGGACGTCCGCCGTGCCGTGCAGGGCGAGGCGCAGGGCGGTGAGCGCGGCGGCGCCCGGGTCGGCGTCCTGCGCGTGGAGGCTCTCGGGGCGTTCGACGGCGCGCAGCAGCCCGCCGGTGCCGCACGCCGGGTCCAGCACCGTGCGGGCGGGGCCCGCCAGGGCGGCCATCAGCTCGGCGAGCCCGGGCGGGGTGAGCGTGTACTGGCGGGGATTGGCGTCCAGGTGCCGGCCGAGCAGGAACTCGAACGCCTGGCGGGCGCCGAGCTGGGCGGCGAGTTCGGCGGCGCCGCGCAGCAGGGGCGCGGAGGGGCCGAGGGCGGCCTCGGTCGGGGTCCGTACGGCGCGCTCGGCGCCGAACCGGGCGGTGAGCACGTCCTCCAGGGCGGCCGGCAGCGCGGCGGCGAGCCGCTCGTCGGAGCCGGCGGCCCGCTCCAGCCAGCCGGTGGGCCGCTCGTGCACGAGGAGCAGGACGCAGCCGGCGTGGACGAGGGCGGTGACGGCCCCCGCCGGATGCGCGGTGAGCTGCTGCCAGACGCGCTCGCGCAGCGGCACCTCGGCGAGCTTGCCCTGGTCGCGGAGCCACTGCTCGACCTCGGCGAGGGCGAAGGACGGGCTGGTCTCGGTGCCGCCGACGGGCTTGGGGAAGTCGGCGTGCCGGCGGCGCCAATTGCTGACGGCCGCCCGGCCCACTCCGGCGAGCCGGGCGATACCGGCGGCGGTGACCTCTGCTGCGGCGGTGACCTCTGCTGCGTGCTCCTGCGGCACGTGTCCGCCTCCCCTCATCCGCGATGAGCGTCGAGCATACCGAGGCGCTGGTTCACAGTGTGATCGCACCTGAATTTCGTGAACCGTGTTGACTCGGTTCACAGGCTCTGCTGTAGTTGACCACGTCGAAGCACGGAGTACACGAACAGCGCCCGGGAAGGTGCCACAGCCATGTCTCAGTCCATGTACGCCCCGCAGCAGCCCCAGCAGCCCCAGCACGGCCGCCCGGAGAAGAAGCGCGGCTGGATCGCCCGCCACAAGCTCCTGACCGGCCTGGGCGCGGTCGTCGTGGTCGTGGCGATCGCCTCGGCGGTGGGCGGGGGCGGCGACGACGGCGGCAAGGCGCCGGCGGCCGGCGACACCAAGGGCAAGCAGCAGCAGCCGGCCGGGCAGCAGGAGCAGCCGAAGAAGGCGGCCGCGATCGAGGGCGACGGCGACTTCGAGGTCGGCACGGACGTCAAGCCGGGCCTGTACCGCACGAGCGGCAACGAGGACGGCCTGTGCTACTGGGAGCGCGCCAAGGACGCCTCCGGCGAGACCGACTCCATCCTCGCCAACGACAACGTCACCGGCACCAGCTACGTGACCATCAAGGCGGGCGACAAGATCTTCAAGACCTCCGACTGCAAGGACTGGGAGGCCGTCGACGAGAAGGCCACCGGCACCCCGAAGACGGAGGCCAAGGGCGACGGCGGCATGTTCAAGGTGGGCGTGGACCTCGCCCCGGGCACGTACAAGTCCACGGGCAACGAGGACGACATGTGCTACTGGGAGCGCGCGAAGGACGCCTCCCACCACACGGACGCGATCCTGGCGAACGACAACGTGTCGGGCACGGCGACGGTGAGGATCAGCGCGACCGACGCGTACTTCAAGACCTCGGGCTGCAAGGACTGGGTGAAGACGGGCTGAGCCCGGGGTCGTGACAGGCGGTTCCGCCCCTGGCCATTGCCCCTGCGCCCCTGCCCTTCGGGCGCGGGGGGCGCGGCCCGGTCGCCGCGCCCGGGCGTCACCCGAGCTCCCGGGGATCGGCCGCCGGCCCGTAATCCGCGTCGTGGTCCCTGGTGAGGGCGGACAGAAGCTCCGGGTCGGAGTGGACCTCCGCCGTGTGCTGCCAGGCGGCGAGGAGTTGCGCCACCGCGGCGCTGTTGCCCACCGAGTCGGCGGCTCGCATGGTGCCGACGAGCTCGACGGCGAAGGCGTGGACGTCCTGTTCCGGGAGGAAGCGGACCCACGGGAAGGCATCCGGCAGTATGTCGAGGAGCAGTTGCACGCTTCCCGGTTCCCGTCGCGCGAGGGCGGAGAGCATCCGGGTGGCGGCCGACACGACGGTCCGGTCCTGTTCGGCGCGGGCGGCGGTGGTGAGGACGAGGTCCTCCCCGTCCCGGCGATGCAGCAGCAGCCGTGGCGACTCCTTGAGGCGGGCCAGCGTCTGCTTGTTCTTGTTCACCAGCTCGGAGAAGTTCACGGCGGCGTTCTCGGCGCTCATAAGTTTGAAACTACTTCGAAACTGGATACTCCGCTATCGCGCGGGAGAGTGACGAGTCGAACCCCGGCCCGCCCGCACGTGCGCGGCCGGACCGGGGTTCCCCGGACCCGTGGGTCCTACTTCTTGATGCCGTTCAGGCAGAGGACGAACTTCTCCTGGTCCCACTGCTGCGCCAGGGCGGCCTCACCGGTCGTACCGCAGGCGTTGACGTCGAAGGTGTTGTCGACGACCTTCACGACCTTGTAGTTGGCGTCCTTGTCGCCGCACTCCTTGGTCTCCACCTTGGGGTCGGTGTCGCTGCCGGTGACCTGGACGCAGTCGCCGGCCGCGGCGTGCACCGGGGAGTTGAAGAAGTACGAGATGCCGAGCTTCACCGCGACGGCGACCACGATGAGGGCGACGATCCGGAGGATCTTCTTGCCCCAGCCCGCCTTGCGGGGCGCGGCGGGAGGCGGCACCGGTCCACCGAACCCCTCGGCGGGCGGCGGGACCTGCTGAGGGTCGGGGGTGTGCGGCGGAGGCGGCGTGGCCATGAGCTGTCCTCAAAGAAAGAGTGATCGAACGCGCGAACGCTACAGACCGCGCCACCACCCAAAACGCCCAAGAGCCCCGGCGGTCCGATCAGATGCCGAGTCGTGACGCCCCCGAAACCTGAGCCTCCGCTTGTGCGCGCTTCGGTCCCGCACCGTTCACCGGCCGCCGCACTACCGCCCCTGAAGCACCGCCAGGCGCCCGCGCCCCACCTCGGCACACGCCTCCCGCAGCCCTTCCGCAGGCGCCACCGAGCGCCGCTGCCACTCCAACTCCTCGTCGTACAGACCCGGCTGGGGCAGGTTCCGGTCGAGCAGCCCCACCGCCGTCAGGGCGACGTGACCGCACTGCCCGGCCTCCGCGGCCTCGCCGGTGCCGGCGCAGAGGACGGCGTACCGCAGCGCCAGCACGGCGTGGAAGCAGTGGATGTCGGCGGAATCGGTCAGACCGGTCTCCGTCGGCCGCAGCTCGGCGAACTCCTCGACCTCTGCCGCCAGCCGCTCGGCGTCCGCGAACGGATCCGCGGGATCCCACAGCCGCCACAGCGTCCGTACGAAGAGGTCGACGTCCGCCTCCCGGCCGGAATCCCCGCCGCGGAGTCCGAGGAAGACGGGCGCCAGGCGCTCCACGCACGCGGCGGCGTACGTCCGCACCACCTCGCGGCCACCCCGGGCGAGCGCTTCCGCCACCGCCGCCTCCACCAGCGTCGCCATCGCGCCGCTCCGTTTCTCTCTTTGCCTTCGTCTCTTTGCCTTCGTCTCTTTGCCGCCGTCAGCCGAGCAGGTCGAGGGCGTCCGGGAGCTCCGGGAGACGGGGCGCGCAGTCGGGACAGGCGTACACGTTGAACCCGGGGCCGGTGCCCTGGTGGACCTCGGCGACCAGCACCGGGGCCGAGGTGATCCGCTCGCAGCGTACGCACATCCGCACCGGCTGCCGCGGCCGGGCCGCCGCCCCGGCGGCGCAGCCCTGACAGACGGTCCGGTGGCGGACCCCGCCGGCGGCGTCCGTGGTGACGGTGGCCGGCGGGCCGGTTGCGGCTTCCCCGCACGCGTCGCAGCTCACCAGGCCACCCCCACGCCGTACGCAGCGTCCAGGTCCACCCCGAAGTCCGCCGCCGGCACGAGCGCGAGCCGCCGCTGCCGCCGGCGCGTCCGCTCCTCGCCCTGCTCGTACGCCACGAGGTACGGCCGCACGAGCGCCGACGCGCTGCCGTCCAGGGGCCCGCCGATCCCGTACGGCGACCGGGCGGCGGGCAGCCGCGGCGGAGAGGCGGGCGGGCACGCGCGCTGGGGCCCTGCGAGGGCGGGGCCACCGCGATGGGCCCCGCGAGCGCCCGGCAGGAGGGTGAGCCTCGCCCATGCGGCGAGGGCCCGGATAAGGTCGTGCATGTCGGTCTGTCCTTCGAGGAGATCGGCCGCGCCCCGGGAGGTCTGGCCACCTCGCCGGGGTCTTTGCTGTCGACCGCCACCTTATAGCGACTTGTATCGCTACGTATAGACACGTATCTCAATGAAGCCACTCCTGGGTGACTGAGTAGCTTCGACGCCATGGAATTCGAACCCGATGCCGAAATCGACCACGCCGGCCCGGTGACCCCGTACCGGCAGCTCGCCGGCATCCTGCGCGCCCGCATCGCGCGGGGCGACTGGCAGCCGAACCGGGCCATCGCCAGCGAGACGCAACTCGTGCAGCAGTACGGCCTGGCACGCACCACCGTGCGCCGGGCGATCGCGGTCCTGGTCGAGGAGGGCCTCGTGTTCACGGTCCCGCAGCGGGGGACGTACGTGTCCCCGGACGCGGCCACCGCCCGCCCCCAGGGCGACGCGGCCACCGACTGACGGTCAGCCGAGCGCGATCTCCGCACGGGCCAGGTCCAGCAGGTCCGGGTCCTGGCGGACGAGCTCGCGCTCGAACGCCTCCCAGCCGCGCCGCTCGACGAAGTCGGCCTCCGCGGAGGTGACGGGCACCAGCCCACACCACGGCGACGTCGGACCCGTTCTCCAGGACGACCGAGGCGAAGGCGTCGTCGTAGTACACGGGGATCGCCGCGTACAGCGCGGTCATGGCGCCGCGGGCGTCAGCGCCATCGGCAGGCGCAGGACGTCGCCACGCAGCAGGGCTTTCCGCCCGGCGAGGAGCTGCTCCGCCACGTACTCCAGTACGCCGGGGAACGGCCCGGTCTCGTCTCCCGGGACCGGCCGGTTGCAGCCGAGCAGCTCAAGGTGCAGATGGCGTCCGGTGGTCCGGGACAGGAGCGGGGTCGCGTGCAGGCCGATCGTCGCATACGACTGCACTCCGCCGCCGAGGCGCCCGCCGGTGAAGCAGCCCACCTGTGGGGCCCCTTCGGGTGCGCCCTCCCTCGCGGACCAGGCGCCGACGAGCCCGCCGAGACGTGCCTCGAAGTGCTCGACCAGTACCGCTGCCATCGCCCCTGCTTCTCTACGACCGACCGACCTCAGAAGAAGGTCCTGTCCCATTCTCCCGAGACCAGCGCCCGCACGGCCTCCTCGAAGCCGTTCGCCACGCGCTGCATCCCGGCGTCCCCGGCGAAGAGGATGTCACCGTTCTCGGCGAGCAGGACCGTCTCCTCGGTCTCGAAGGCCGTCCCGACCGGGAGCACCGGCATGCCGAGGCGCCGGGCGTAGCTGCGGATGTTCGGTGCGAAGACGTCGAGTGCGGCCTCGACGGAGATCGTGAGGACCGCTTCGCCGCGTCCGACGCGGGGTGTCCAGCCGAGGGTGAGCTCGCCGTGGTCCGCGAGGAACTGCACCAGTTGGAGTGTGACGGCGTACCCGGCTTCCGCGTAGGCCGCACAGGCCGCCGGGACGTCGATGTCGCGGAGGTCGAGACGTACGGCTCCGTCCGCCGCGCGCCGGAGGCGATCGAGCCCCGGCCGCGTCCCCGCCGTCTCGATCGCGATCCACAGGTCGTCGTCCGCGTCCAGGGTGCCGTCCTCCGCGACGAAGAACACCCCGGCCCGGTAGAGGTCCCGGAACGCCTCCGCCATGTCGGCGACGCTGTCGTACGCCGGCCTCGGCTCCTCGCCGGCCATGGCACTGACGACGCGCGGGGCCCCGTCGCCCGGCGGCGCGGGTACGGCGGCGTAGAAGTCGCCGCCTCCGGTGCCGAGCAGCGGGTACCACTGCTCGCCGTACGGCCCGCGCAGGGCGGCGGCGTCCCGTACGGCGAGGGGCTCGTACCCGGGGACGAGCGCAGCGTCGTCCTGGGTCTGGCCGGGGCGCCAGGCGACGCCGTCGGCGTGGCCGAACCACGCGGCGACGTCGTCGGGCACCGGCCCGCCGAAGGCGTCACGCACCTGGTCGGGGGCGAGGCCGGGGACGCGGAGCGCGGCGGCCGGGCGGTTCAGCCGTTCCGCCTCCTGCCAGAGCCCCGCGATCGCACGTATGAGTTCTCTTCTCGGCACCGGGCCACTGTAGGCACGCCACCTCACTCCGCGGCCCGGCCCCCGAGTGCGGCGGCCAGCGCGCCGACGTACCGCCCACCGGCGACGCGGGCGTTGCCGAGCAGCTCCCGGAAGTGTGCGTCGTCGTGCCCGGTGAGTGCCCTCTCCTCCGATGCCGTACCGGCTTCCAGAGCCGTGAAGTACTGAGGTCGGCCCAGGTCGACCCCGCTCTCCGCGAGCTGCCGGTCGACGTGCCCGGCGAACCGCTCCGCCCATTCCGTCAGCGGCACCGGAGCGTCATCGGGCAGATCTCCCGTGGCGCTCCGGCAGTACAGCTCGATGAGCTCGGCCGCCTTGTACGGGTAGTAGGCGTGCCCCATCGGCTCCTCGCCGAAGAGGTCCAGCAGGTCCCCGAGGGCCTTCAGCAGCCGCTCCAGCTCCGCGACACGGGCCGTGGCCTGAGGGTCCGCCAGACGGGCCAGCTCCCGGTAGATCACCTCCGCTCCGGGGCGCCCGGCCACGGTCGCGTCCCACTCCGGGGAGAGCCCGGAGCCGATGACGGGCGCGAACCTGGCGACCGCGACCCGCGCCCGCTGGATCCTGACCGGCTGGTTTTCGGGGTGCGCCTTGCGCCTGAGGAACCTCACCGCGCCTCCGCGGGCGACCGGAACGCGCGCGGCGCCATGTCAGCGGTACTTCCTGACGGTATCCACCATGGCTTCCGCCGATCCCGGCTGCCCCGCCAGCTCGCCGGCCCGGCGGATCTCCTCGTCCGTCATGCCGCGCGCCATGGTGATCGCCTCGTGGAGCCCGTCGGCGTTGCCGGCCTCGATCATCGCGAAGAACCACCGCAGGGCTTCGACCGTGTCCCGCCGCTCCGCCCGGCCGTCGCGGTACCAGCAGGCGGCGACGTACATGCCCCGGTCGTCCCCGGCCCGGGCGGCCATGAGGTAGCAGTCGAGCGCCTCGGTGTCCTGGTCCATGGCCCCGAGGAGGTCGCCGAGGACGACGTACGCGTCGGTGACGCCGCCCTCCGCGGCGGCCCGCAGGAGTGCGGCCACGGCCTGCGGGTCGCGCTCGCCCCACCACATCCGGGCCAGGTTGAACTGCGCGTACGCGTCCCCGGCGTCGGCGGCCTCCCGGAACAGCCGCTCGGCCGCCGCGGCGTCCTGCTCGATCCCGAGACCGTTGACGTATAGGTACGCCAGGCTCCGCTTGCCCACGGCGCTGCCGCGCTCGGTAGCCCGCCGGAACCAGGGCGCGGCCTCGACGGGGTTCTCCTCCCATTCAAGGAGCACGCCCCCGAGCACCTCCTGTGCCTCCAGGTCACCGGCCTCGGCGGCGCTCCTCAGGGACGGCAGGGCCTCGCGCAGCGCTTCGGCGGCGGCCGGGTCGCCTTCGCTGGCGGCGTCCATGAGGCGGTGGGCGGTGGCGGCTATGGAGGAAGGTCCGTCGGGCACCGGGACACTGTAGGACCCTGCCGTGCGGCATTCACCCTGGGGTGTCACCCGGCGGCGTCCAGCAGGTCCCTCAGTTCCGCCTCTGAGGTGTCCTGCCGGAGCGGCACATGAACGTGGTACCCCGCATCGCAGAAGACCAGGCCGAGCCCTGCAGGTGCGAGCTCGCGGAAGACCACCGCCAACCACACGGCGTCCTCGTCCGGGACGTCCATGGAGAGGCAGGTGCCTTCCTCGTGCAGGTACGCCTCGCCGGGCCCGTCCTCCGTCCCGAAGCGCCAGCCGAAACTGCGCATCTCATCGTGATGCGTGGCGTCGGTCTCGGCGTCCGCCCATCGGCGACGGATCGCCGCGGCCAGCGCGTCGCGATCGACCCGCCATCCGGCCGCCTCGCCCTCGACGAAGACCAGGAACTGCGGCATGGGCACACCTCCGACGGTGGGTTCCGCTCAGCCCTGGAAGCTCAGCCGGGGCGGGTGCGAGGCGTCCGCCGGACAGGCGAAGACCTGCATGGAGCCCCAGCGGCCGACGGTCACCTGGGTGGGGACGTTGGCGTCCATGGCGTCCGCCGCCGACCGGTCCTCCAGGGGGATCCAGCTGCGGCTGCCGTTGTCCCACTCCTGGCTCGCGACGGTCAGCAATGGGTCCATTTCGCGGCCGCAGTCGCATGGCATCCTCGCCGGGCCGGTCCCGTGCCACCGGGCGAATCCGCCCGCCTTCCATCCCGGTGCCGTGGAGAGGTCGGACCGGTAGAGGACGGCGTCCTCGTCCAGGTCGTCCTCGTCACCCTCCCAGGCGTCGATGCGCTCCCGCAGATCCTCCGGCAGGGCCTCGATGTCCTGGTGCTCGACGACCTGCTCCGGATCGAGTACACACGCCACGGGCACGTACCCCTCCGAGCCCACGACCTCGGGCTCGGGCTGGTCGGTCAGTACGTCCGCGACGTCGGCGGAGCGACGCCAGCGCAGTTCGACGGCGGGCTCGTGCCGGCCCTCATGAGCGTCGAAGGGGCACCACAGCACCTGGAGCAGATCGTGGTCGGCCGGACCGGCGAGGTCGGGCACGTCCCGGCGGTACAGCTGGGCCAGGGCGAGCATCGGGATGGGGTCGGTGTCCTCCAGCCAGGGGGCGTGCCGTCCGCGCTTGAGCGACCTCAGTACGTCGCCCTCTTCCTGCGTGGGCCCCGGCTGCCGGCCGGGCGCGGGGGTGCGGCTCCACGCCTCGGCGAGGATGCGCCTGCGGAGGCGGACGTCGCTCACACGGTCCCCGTACCGCCGCCGGTGCGGCTGCGTGCACATCGGCCACGGCTCGTCCGCCGGCCAGAGGAGGGGCCCGCCCACGGAGCTCTCCTGCGGCCCCGGGTTCCCGGGCCTGGGATGCAGGCGGGTCGCCGTGCGGCGATGGGCGGCCAGCTCGGGGAAGACGGCCTCGATGTCGACGGGGCGAGCGGGGGTGGTGCGGGTCATCTCGTGTCCTTACGAATGGCCTGGGCGCAACAGGTTAATACCTGTTGCGCCCAGGGTTTTATCGGGATGCTGCGCGGCTAACGCCTGCCGGTCCGCACACCAGCGGCCGGGTTGTCGAGCCAGCCGCTGAGCTGGAAGCCATTGCTGCCATGGGCATCGAACTCCAGCCTGATGGGGATCGGGTTGGTCCCTTCATAAACGGGTTTGACCGAGTACTGCACAGTCTCACCAGCCTTGACGGCTTTGTAGACCTCATTCTCGACCAGGTCCCTCATCCACGGAGTGTTCACCGGATCCTGGGTGAGGGTGACGAGGTTCCGGCGCGCATGCCGCCCCTTGCCCGCCCCACCGAGCCGTCCGGCCAGCAGGTGGCCACGGGCTTCGTTGAACGCGGTGCCGTTGCCCCGCCAGCCCGGCGGCGTGGTCTTGCCGGCCTCCGTGCCCTTGTTCAGCATGTCGGGCCGGACCTGGGCGTCCACGCCGGTGGGACGACCGAGGTCGTCCAGGCCCCGGTACCTGACGCTGCCACCGTAGGCGTACTGGTCCTGCTGCGCCTTCTTGGAGCAGTTGTGGACCAGCAGAGCCGTGTCACCCGCCACCACGTGGTAGGTGTGCAGGCCGTCGACCGTCAGGTCGTAAGTGACCTTGTCGTCGGCGTAGGTCCGCGTGTTCAGGACCTTGGCGGCGGAGCCGTCCGCTGTCTGCAGACGGTCCCCCTGCTTGAGGTCCTTGGCCCGCGTCCAGGTCTTCGTCGTGGAGTCGTAGATCTGGTGGAGAGCCGTGGTCTCCAGGGTCCGCGGACCGTCCTTGGTTGCGACGGTCACCTTGACGTAGTCACGGTCGTGCGTCGTGACGTGGACCTTGGTGACCTTGTGGACCTCCTTCTTCTTCTTTCCGGGCTCGGCGGTCAGAACATAGTCGCCGGGCTTGATCTGGCTGATGGCCTTGGTCGCACCGTTGGCCAGCACCACTCCGGTGCCCGCCCCGAAACTGTGGCAGCCGGATACCTTGCCGGCCACGCCACCGAAGATGCCGCCTGTGACAGCGCCGACCGCCGTGGCCTTCGCCGCACCGCTGACGCTGCAGCCTTCCTCGCTTGTCACACAGGTGACGCCGTAGTTGACGGCGCCTTCCGCGCCACCGCCGGCAGCACCCGCCGCAGCGCCCTTGACGGCGTTGCTCGCGCCGGCGAGGAGCCGGCCGGTCGCCCCTGCTGCGGCACCGCCCAGGGCACCGCCCAGAGCACCGGTCACGCCTCCGATGGCCACGGCGCCGAGGAAACCACCGACGGACTTGGGGCCATCACTCATCATGTAGCCGACGCCGTTGGCGGTCGCGCCCGCAAGGGCGGCGCAGCCGACCACACCCACACCGGCTGTGATAGCCGTGCATCCGGCGAACACGGCCACACCCACAGCCACGGAGACGATGGTCGAGGCATGCTGCTTGACGAAGTTGGCGGTGGCCTTGGCTGCCTTCTTGACAGCCTTACCGACCTTCTTGGCTGCCTTCACCACCTTCTTAGCTACATGTTTGACAGCCTTGGCGACCTTGCGGACCGTCTTCTTTACCTTTTTGACGACCTTGTGGGCGTAATGCTTGACCCGCTTATAGGTTCGCTTGACGTATCTCTTGACCTTTTTGACGCTGTCGGAGACGTACCGTACGGCCTTCCGTACGGAGCGGTAGGCCTTCCGAACCGTCCGCTTCACCACACGCTTGATCCGCTTGGCGACCTTCTTGACGACCTTGGCGGCCTTCTTGACCACCTTCTTGGTCTTCTTCCAGGCCGACTTGGCGACCTTCTTGACCTTCTTGGCGACCTTCTTCACGGCCTTCTTGATGAAGCCGAAGAAGTGACCGGTCGGATCGACACCCGTCATCGGGTTGGCGTTGGCATACGCGTACCGGTTGCCCTCGACCGACTGCCCGACCGGGTCGAGAGTCATCGTGTCGCGGCTGTTGAACTGGCCGGTCTGCGGTGAGTACCAGCGGGCGGCCATGTTGACCTTGGCCGTCTGCGGGTCGGTCCAGCCGGACTGGTAACCGAGGTTGCCCACCATGCCCTGGGTGTTCAGGACCTTGCCGAACGGCGAGTACGTCGTCGAACCGGTCAGTGCCTCGCCTGCGGCGGTGAACTGGCCGATCACGTCGTCGTGCGCGTCCGTCAGCGCGAGGACGGCGGCCATGCCGGTCGCCTTCACGCTGAGCAGCGAACCGTCCGCGTCCCGGCTGTAGGTCGCCGAGCCGTCGGAGGCGACGTCGTTGCCGACACCGCTGTACTGGAAGGAGAACACCGGACCGGAGTCCGCGTCACTCGCGCTGAGCACACGGTCGAGGCCGTCGTACGCGTACGTGCGATCGCCCTCGCTGATGACACGGTTGAACGCGTCCGCCTTGATGGCTGTCTGCGTCCCGTTGTCGGCGGTGATGGAGCTCATCGTGCCACGGGCGGTGTACTTGTACGTGTTGTGCCCGTCCGACGTCAGGCGGTTGCGGGCGTCGTAGGTGTAGGTGTCGCCACCGACGCGGGTCCGGTTGCCGGACGCGTCGTAGCCGTAGACCTCCGTGGTGGATCCGTTGTTCCACGACGTGATGCGGTTCGCCCAGTCGTAGGTGTACGTGTTGGTCGACGCACCAGCAACACCGGTCGTCGTCTTCGACGTCATGTTGCCGTTCTCGTCCCACCCGTAGGCGATGGAGGACAGCACCTTGCCGGTCGGAGAAGTCAGCTTGTCGCTGGTGATCTGTTCCAGGGCGTCGTAGCTGAATTCCCGCTTGGACTTGCCCGCACCGTAGTCGATCGACGTCACCTTGCTGTTGACGTCGTAGCCGTAGGTCATCGTGGTACCGGTGGCACCGTCGTTGACCGTCTTCAGACGGCCAGCGGTGTCATACCCGTACGTCGACGTGCCCGACGCGTCCGTCCGCGAGGTCATCGCGCCGTCGCCGTTCCAGGCGAAGGACGACGAACCCGAGGGGCCGGACGCGGTCAGCAGCAGACCGCGGTCGTCGTACGTGAAGGTGTTCTTCTCCGTACCCGAGCCCGCGACGGCCGTGATGCGGTCGTCGTTGTCGTAGTCGTACGTGTGGTCGACCGTCGTGGCCTCGGCACCCGTACCCGCCTGCCGGGTCAACCGGCCCTTGGCGTCGTACTCGTGGGTGACGACCACTCCGCCCGGCGATCGCATCTCCTTGACCCGGCCGTTGGCGTCGTACACCGCTGTGAACGTGCGGTCCGCGAGGTCCGGGTGGGACGGTGTGGACGGTTCGATCTGGGATTCGGGCAGCCCCCAATTGTTGTAGGTGGTCAGGAACGCGTTGCCTCGGCCGTCGGTGAAGCGCGTGCGGTTGCCCGACGCGTCGTACCCGTACGTCGTGGTGATCGATTCGGTTGCGGATACCGGCTCGACCGCCTTGGTGATGAGGCCGGTGGGGTCGTACGTCAGCCGCGTGGTGTGACCTCGATAGTCGGTCAGTGCCACGGCGTTGCCCGCACGGTCGTAGGCGACGCTGCTGGTACGCAGCACCTTCCCGGTGGCGTCCAGGTCGCTGGTCGCGACCAGCTGCCCGAAGCCGTCGTAGGTGTTCTTCGTGCTGGTGCCGTCCGGGTCCGTCGAAGTGAGGACCTGGCCCTCCATGTCGTAGGTGAACTTCGACGTCTGGCCGGCGCCGTCGGTCACCTCGACGGTCTCGCCCACGGCGTTGTACTTGTACGTCTCCTGGACACCCGTGGGGCTGACGGACCGGGAGAGTTCGCCGCCCGGAGCGTTGTACTCGTTGATCGCGGTGTACGCCCGCTGCGTCGGCTGGCGCACGATCTCCGTGCTGGTGAGCTGATTGCCCAGGTAGTCCCAGGTGCTTTCCTCACGGGCACCGTTCGGCCGGGTCGCCGACAGCTGGTCGCCGTTGGTGTCGTACGTGTACGTCGTCATGCCGCCGCCCGGCTCCGTGACCGAGGCCAGGTCGCCCAGCTGGGTGTACGTGTACGTGGTGCGGTTGCCCAGCGCGTCCACCTCCGCCGTCACCTGGCCGAGCCTGTTGTACTCGTTCCAGGACGTGGCGGTGATCGGCGTCGTTGATCCCGGCGGGGTGTAGTTGGGCAATGTCGTCGAGGACTCCTGGCCCTCGGCGTCGTATGCCGTCACCGTGACGTTGCCCTGCGGGTCGGAGGACTCGGTCGGCTCACCGAAGGTGTTGTAGCCGGTCATCGACACCGGCCGCACGGCGACCGGATCGCCACCGTTCTGCTCGGCATTGACGACAGGCTCCGTGACCGTCGTCTGCTGGCCCGCTTCGTCGTAGCCATAGTCGGTGGTGTCACCGGTGGCGTCCGTCATGGACAACGGCAGGCCCCGCTGATCCAGCTTCCACGTCGTGGACCGGACCGAGCTGCCCGCGGCCGGCAGGGTGCCGCCGCGTACCGCCGACACCTGCGAGGCGGTCAGGGCTTCGCTGTAGACCTGGACGTCGTCCAGACCGCCCTTGTGGTTGCCGCCGTAGCCGCCTGCCTTGTGCCGGCCGAGCTGCAGCGCCCCGGTCGCCTCCCACGGAGAGGTGTAGGCCACCTCCTTCGCGAGCGTGCCGTTGACGTACAGCCGGATCTGCCCCGCGGCGGCGTCGTAGACACCGGCGAGGTGGGTCCAGGTGTTCGCGGTCACAGCGGCCGTGCCGGAGTCGGCACGCACCAGGGTGGCGTTCGTGGCGTCCGTCGTGCGGCGGCCGAACGTCCAGCCGGTGCCCGACGAGTAGTACAGCACGAAGCCGTAGATCTGCTCGCCGTCCTGCGAGACGAGGGTCTGGGAGACCGTCGTGTCGGTGACCTTCGCCCACGCCGAGACGGTGAAGCTCCCGTTGGTGTTGACCACGGGGCCGGAGGTCTGGGCATAGGAGTTGGCGTCGCCGTCGAAGACCGCGCTGCCACCCCGGTCGGTGTTCCAGTGCATACCGGTGCCGTGGGTACCGGTGTGGTTGGCACCGGACGAGTCCCCGACCGAGTAACCCGTCGTCTCGTCCAGCTTGTAACGGGCCACCGGGGCGGTGGTGCCGTCATGCAGGGCGGTTCCGGTGACGTTGCCGAGGTTGTCGTACATCGTGTCCGTGGTGGACACGTCACCCGTCGCCGGGTCCCGCTCCGTCTCGGACACCACGTTGTCGTCCGGGTCGTACGACACCGTCGTCGACCGGTTCACACCCGTCGGGTCCAGCACCGAGGACGTGGTGCGGTCCGCCGCGTCCACCGTGAAGGTGGTCGTGGTCTGGCCGTCGTTGGTCACCTGCTTGATCAGGTTCCCGGCCGCGTCGTAGGTGTTGGCCTGCTCCACGAACTGCTTGCCGTTCGCCGGGTCCTTGCGGACCACGGAGGCCGACAGGCCGTCGTCCGTGTAGGTGTACGCCGTCACCCAGCCCATCGCGTCGGTGATCGACGCGAGCCGGCCCGCCGGGTCGTACGCCCGGGACTCCTGGACCAGCGTGGTCGGCGCCGACGGGTTGTTCGGGTCGCCGGTGTAGTTGAGCAGGCTGGTGGTGAGCGGACGGCCCTCGCCGTCGAAGGTGTAGGTGTTGACGTTCCCCGCGGGGTCGGTCTCCTTCACCTTGTTGCCGTAGACGTCGTACTCGAACGACGTGGTGTCGCCGCCCGGGTCCTTCCTGGTCGCCATGCGGTTGTACGCGTCGTACGTCATGGTCGTCGTACGCGGCGCGTCACCGCCCGTCAGGTCCTCGATCTTCTGCTCGAGGATGTTGCCGTCGGGGTCGAACGACGTCGTCGTCCTCGCCTGGTGCACGGCACCCGTGACGCGGTTGGTGACCTTCGGATCCGTCTCGGTGGTGACCTGGTCGTTCTTGTCGTACGTGAACGTGGTGGTCAGACCGCTCGGCTGGGCGTCCGTGACCTCCGTCTCGGTGATCTTCCGGCCGAGGTTGTCGTACGTGTACTTCTTCGTGGCGCCGTTGGCGTCGGTCACCTCGGCGAGGTCACCGTTGGCGAAGTACTTGTACGTGGTCTTCTTGCCGCCCGGAGTCGTCACCGTGTCCACGAGCCCGGCCGGCGCATTGCCGCCCCCGACCGCCGGGGTGGCGGTGGTGGTGTAGGTCGTGGTCGCGGTGCGGCCGTTGGGGTGGCCGGCCACGGGCGGGGTGGTCACCGAGGTGACGTTGCCGGCCGTGTCGTAGGTGTAGCTGGTCAGGTACGTGTTGTCCGCCGGACCGGAGGAACGGCCGTCGCGCTCGGTGAGCATCAGGTCGTTGCGCAGGTCCATCGGCGGGAACGCCGTGGTCGCGTCCGGGAAGTACGTGTAGTACTCCGTCGAACACTTGGCGGCCGCCGTGTCCTGGCAGCTGGTCTGGGAGACCGTGTTGCCGCGGACGTCGTGACCGGTGATGCTGCGGTTGCCGTTGGCGTCCGTCACGGTGTGCAGGAAGCCGCCGGTGTCGTAGCCGTACGTCGTCCGCTTGCCGTTGGTGTCGATCGCGGCCAGCAGACGGTTGCCCATCTCCGCGTCGTACACGTACGTCAGCGTCTTGTTCGTCGGGTCGGTGAGCTTGACCGTGCGCACCGGGGCGATCCCGGAGGACGCCTTGTACGCCGACCAGTGCTGCTCGACCTGGTCCTCGGACAGCGGGTGGGCGTAGGCCGCGACCTCGGCGATGGAGCCGTTGAAGAAACTCACGTCACCGGGGGAGCTGAACCAGTACTTGCCGAAGCCGGCGCCGATGAAGGTGCGCGTGTTGTTCTGGTCCTTCGCGGCACCGCTGTAGTCGGCCTGCTTCACGCCATCGACGTACAGGCTCTGGGTGCTGCCTGAGGCCGACAGGACCGCGTGGTGCCACTTGTTGTCGTTGACCACGGCCTTGGAGCCGAAGTCCGTGCTCCCGGAGCCCGAGACGCTCCACCAGTGACCGTGCAGCTTGCCGTCGGCGCCCACGTACAGCAGCGGGTTCCAGCTGCCGGTCGGGGTGGCACCGGTCGGCGGCTGCGACTGGTCGGACAGGATCACACCCGGCGAACCGGTCTTGAACCACAGCTCGACGGCCCGCTCGCCGCTCCCGTGCCACGGGTTGAACGGGATCTCCGCGTACGACGACGTACCGTTGAACTGCGCCGCCGTGGCGTCACCGGTGCCGAACGGACCGGCCACACCCTGCGTGACGGTGTTGTACGTGCCGAAACCGCTGTGGATCTCGTTGGCCGCCTGCGGCGCGCCCTGCGTGTCGTCCAGCCGCCAGTAGCCGGACGGGGCGGAGCCCATGACGGCGGAGCGGTAGACCTGCGAGGAGCCGGTGATGGTCGGCGGGTTCAGCTTCCAGGTGCCGCCGTCGCCGTCCGTCGCCTGGGTGACCAGGTCGTCGGTGGTGTTGTAGGTGACGGACGCCTGGGTCTTGCCGCCCGGCGTGGTGATCTTGTTGAGCAGACCGGCGGACCGCTTGGCGGCGTCGTACTGTGCGGTGATCACCGTCGGGTCGAGCGGCTCGGAGTAGATGGCGACCTCCGCCATCTGGCCCGTGTAGTGCCCGAGCTTGTCGTTCGGGTTCATCGCCGGCCAGCCGTCGGTGTTCACACCGGCGCCCAGCGAGATGTAGGGCTGCTCCCAGTCGTTGATGGTGCCGGACAGGGAGCCCTGCGCCTTGCCGTCCAGATACAGCGTCTGGCTGTTGGCCACACCGGTGAGGACCGCGTTGTGCCACTGGCCGTCGGTGACGGGCACGCCGGACGTGATCGTGGTCATGCAGCCGGGCGACATGGCGAGGCAGCCGCGCAGCTTGCCGTCCGTGCCGACGTACACCGCCGGGGTGTTCTTCGTGGTGGTGCCGACCGGGTCGGTCCCGCTCAGCGGCTTGTCACCGTAGTAGAAGAGGACACCGCCCGCCGTGGTCGTCTTGAACCACAGCGACACCGACATGTACGACGGCGTCGCGCCCGGGGCGCTCGGCATCTCGACGTACGAGGTGGTGCCGTTGAAGGTGGCGGTCTTCTGGGTGGAGCCCGCCAGGACGGACGTGGAGCCCAGGGTCACGTTGCGGTACAGACCGTTGTACTTGCCCTGGTTGCTGTCGACGCTGTCCTTGGCCACGGTCCCCGAGGTCTCACCGAGGCGCCAGTAGGCGAACGGGTCGGCGTCCAGCACCGTGGTGCGGTAGTGGTTGCCGGTGGCGTAGCCGTAGACCGTGCACTTGGTGGCGTCGGCCGGCGGGCACACCTTGGTGAGCTGGTCGCCGGTGTAGCCGTAGCTCCAGGTCTGGACCGTGGTGGCGTCGCCCGTCTTCGACGGGTCGGTGGCGACCGTCGCGACGTGCGCGGCGGTGGCCCCGGCCGGGGTCTGCCAGGTCAGGGTGAGCGACCGGTTGGACGTGGTGTTGGTGATCTTCGTGAGCTGGTTCGAGGCGTTGTACGTGAACGTCTCGGCGCGGCCCGCGTAGTCGGTGATGCTGGATATCGCCTTCACCCCGGTCTTGGACGTGGCCTGCGTGAACGCGTAGGCCGTGAAGTCCTTGTCCGTGAGCTTGTAGCCGCCGGTGACGGCCTCCAGGCGGGCGTAGCGGCCCAGCGGGGGCTGGAAGGTGCCGTCGCTGTTGCGGCCGAAGGCGACCTGCTCACCGCCCGGGTAGGTGATGACCACGCTCGCGACGGCGCCGGCGCCGTCCTTGACCTCGGCGGCCTTCATGTCGACGACCGTCGACCAGCCGGCGCCGAAGGCACCGTCGACCCGTGGGTCGAGGCTGTTGTACGAGCGGTCGATCTCCAGCGAGGGGCCGATCACCGGGATCTCGGCGTCGGTGTCCTCGGTGGTGTAGTTGCCGTCGGACGGGTCGAACTCGTGGCCGTCGGTGTTCTGGGCGAGGCCCGAGGTGACCGGCGGCTGCGGCACGGCGGTGGTGAAGCGGCTGGAGTAGGTGACTTCCTCGTAGCCGTCGGTGACACCGACGTACCAGGTGTAGTTCTTGCTCCACTTCAGCTTGCCCGCGGGGATCTTCCACGAGCCCTTGGTGAGCGGGGTCGCGCCGGAGGTGACGACCGGAGTGGTGCTCTCGGTGTCCGCGTCGTACACCTCGAAGGTGTACTGCAGGGACGCGTTCGGCCACTTGTCGGCGTCGCTCGCGTAGACCAGCAGCTCCGGCTGGAGCGTGTTGGCCTGGAAGTTCTCCGGCGGGTACTGGGCGTTGACCTGCGGCTTGGTGTTCGGCGCGTAGGTCAGGTCCAGGGCGGGGCGCCAGGCGGCGGTCGCCGAGTTGTCGGAGTGGAACTTCTTCCAGTGCAGGTTGTCGGTCGTCGGCGCGGTCAGCGCGAGGCCGTGGTTGGCTCCGCCGGTGGCGACCTGGGTGAACCAGCTCGTGGAGAGCGTGACCGGCATCTTCACGCCGACGTCCGCCCCGCCGTCCGAGTTGGTGCAGGAGGCGCCGGGCGTGCCGGTGGCCGTGCCGATGGACGAGCCGTAGGTCGGGCCGGGGTAGCTGGTGACGCCGGACGGGGTCCAGGACTGGGTGATCGGGTGGACCGTGAACGGCTTGGCGTCACAGACCGAGGACCACAGCGCGTACACGTTCAGGGTGGCCGCGGAGACCTTCTGGCCCTTGAGCGTGGTGCCCAGCGAGGAGAACTGCAGGAACGAGTTCGCCTTGTTGGTGCCGGCGTCGTACGAGCCCACCTTGATCTGCGTCTCGGTGGAGTGGTCGCCGGCGATGGTGTTCTGGGCGTACGTGGAGTTGCTGGCGGTCACCGTCGGGTCGACGGTCACCGGGTAGACCCGCTCCGGGTCGTCCAGCCACGCGCGGTCGGCGGTCATCCGCAGCGCCGGCTCGCCGTCCACGGTGGTCAGCTCGTAGCGGACCGCCCGGGACTGCGCGGCGTCGCCGGAGCGCGGGTCGACCTTGGAGTCCTCCATGTACGCGTGCGGGATGGTGGCGGTCACCTTGCCGTCGGCGTCGGTGAACTCCACGTCTCCGTCGGCCGCGATGCGCGGCGTGAGGCCCTTGACGTCGAGGGGGAAGACCCAGGAGTTCGCCGCGTCCGCGGAACGCAGGACGATGTTCTCCTTGAAGCCCTCGGCCAGCGGCACGAGCTCCACGTCGGTGTCCGGCAGCACGCCCGCGTAGGTCACGGTGCCGTTGGCGGCCACGGTCGGCTCGGCCTTCACGGCGCCGCGCAGCGCGTACGCCAGGCTGCGGCCGGAGCCGAAGTCGACGGAGGCGAGCTGCTGGTCGGCCGCGTCCGGGGCGAACTCCACGTCGAGGGAGTTGGCCCGCTGCTGGAGCCGGCCGTCGGTGTCCTCGGTCAGCCGGGTGTCGATCGGCTTCCAGGTGCCGTCGTCGCCCTTGAAGTTGTGGCGGCCGGTGTAGTGGCGGATGGTGGTGGAGCCGTCGGCGTTGACGTAGTAGTCCGAGGTCGCCGTCGACTTCTTGGCGTCGCGCTTGCTCGTCGCCGGGTCGAAGCTCTTCGCCGTGCCCCGGGCCTTGCCGGTGGTGGCGGGGTCCTCGGCGTCGCCGGCACGCTTGAACGGGTCGAGCTCACCCTTGCCCTTGCCGGGCTTGCGGCCGACGCCTCCGTCGGCGCTGGTGTCCTCGGCGGAGGCCTGGTGGCTCTTGCCGCGGGCGGTGCCACCCTCCTGTTCGGGGGTGTCGAGAGGTGATGTGTTGGCCCACTCCCACAGTCCCGAGAGGGACAACTCGGGCATGCTCAGCGCCGGAAGCGTCGCGCCGGTGGCGGCCGCCGTCTCGGTGGTGAGCATGAAAGAGAAGGAAACAAGGACAGATACGGCCGTAGCCCTCACTCTGCGTCTTCCGGTAGGACCCGGAGGAAACAGGCGAGGGCTACGGACCCAGCGGATGCGCATGGGCAACCCTTTGCTTACACGAAGCCTACAAAAGCTTCGTGAGCTTGCCCGAAGTGCGCACGCCAGTTCCACTTGAGAGCGGTCGCTTGACCTGATCGTTACGCGACACGCTGAACCAGCGCTTGAGTGTTACTTCTGCGACGTCTCGGAAGCCTTGACGGCGCGTCGGATCGCGCTTCCGACCGCTTCATCCAGTTCGGCCGCGTTCCCGGACCGCACCGCCGTCACGTTCCGCTGCCCCGCCCCGTCACCGTCGACCACGACGAACCGGGCGTCGGGGTACTCCTTCGCCCCCGCGACGGTGGCCTGCACCTGCGGGACGCCGACCGCGAAGACGACCGCGCACTTGCGCTGCATGAGGCTGTTGAAGAAGGGGCGCGCGTTCGCCGCCGTCTGCTCGCCCATGACGGGGACGTAGTTGACGCGCGACCGGGTGTCCAGGGACGCCTTCTGCATCGCCTGCCACACCGCGGCGGCCGGCGTGCCCGCGGTGACGCCCTTCTCACCGGTCAGCAGGCAGGCGTCGATGTCCTTGTACTGCCGCGCCCGCGGGTCGGGCGGGCCGTCCTGCCCGCCGCCGACGAACAGCGCGACCGCCACCAGGCCGAGCACCAGCACGGCGGCGCTGCCGGCCGCCCAGGCGGCGCGTCCGCGCGGCATCCGCAGCCGCGCGAGCAACATCCCTACGTTTCGCCCGGTTCGCGGGCTCTTCTCTGCCTTCCGCCAGGTACGTCGCGTCTTCATCGCGGCTGTCCCGTCCGCTGGGACGCCAGCAGGCAGTGCAGCGCGGCGCCGACGGTGGCCAGCGACAGGAGCACCAGGTCCCCGGCGAACTGCCACCCGTGGGACTCCACCGGCGTCAGGACGGCCTGGAACAGCCAGGCGACCGTCACCGCCGTGAACACCACCGCGGCGATCCAGTCGGCGCGGGCGCCCCGCCGCCACGCGATGACCAGCGAGGGCAGCGCCCCCATCATCCCCAGGCTGACCACGGGGACGGCGGCCAGCAGGACGCGGGCGAGCAGACCCGGCCCGGACCCGGGCGTGGTTCCTCTCATCGGTCGGGCCACCGTCTCGGCGGCGACGGCGTCGGCGTGCTTCACGTTCGGATACCTCTCGGGCGCATGTGCGGGAACGGTCGTGCGGAAGGGGACGCCGTACGGTACATCCCGCGCCGCCCGGCGTCAGCCCCGGGGCTCACACCCCGGGCCCCTGCCGCCCGCGCCCGCCCGCGCCGCAGCGCCGGCCCCCGCGCTCGTCCGCGCCGGGTGGGGGCGCGGCGGGTACGAGTGGCGCGGGGGCCTCAGGCGTCGCACTGCCGCAGCATCATGCGACGGTCCGCCGCCGTCACCGGCAGGTCGTACTTCACGGCGACCTGGGCGAAGCGCACCGCGTACGCGCACCGGATCCGCTTGTCCGGCGGCAGCCAGGTGGCCGGACCCGAGTCGCCCTTGGCCGAGTTGGCGCGGCCGTCCACCGGCAGCAGGTTCAGCGGGTCGTTGGCCAGCCGCTCGCGCTTGGCCTCCGGCCAGCGGGCGGCGCCCATCTGCCAGCTGTACGACAGGGGTACGACATGGTCTATCTGCACCTCCGCGGCCTTCTGCTTGCGCCACTCGACGGTCCGGCCGGTGTACGGGTCGTGCAGCGTCATGGCGACGACCACGCAGTCCGAGCCGGAGCGCAGGCGCAGGGCCTGCCCGTCGCGCCGCAGCAGGTCGTTGCGGGTGTCGCAGCCGTTGCGGGCCAGCGGTACGCCGTCGACCGAGTCCTTCCAGGCGTAGCCGAACTCCTCCCGGTCGTAACCGGTCCGCGGCCCGCGGCCCTTGACCGCGAGGCGTTCGAGGAGCCGCCGGGCCTCGGCGCGGTCCGCCTCGGAGGCGACGGGCGCGAGGCCCGGTCGCGTACCGTCCGGGTTGTCCAGCGGGACGGCCGCGCGGGTGCCGGGCGCGGCGCCTGATGCCACGTCACCGGTGTCGGCGGCGCCGCATCCCGCGGCGAGCGAGGAGACGGCCAGGAGCGCGGCGGGCAGGAGGGTCTTCCGGAGCGTGGGCATGGGCTCCACGGTAGGGCCCGTCCCTACACCTTCCCCACCCCCAGGGTGTTCTCACGGGGCAGCAGCCCGGCACCGAGGACGGCGACCCAGGTGCCGCCGACCCGTTCGGCCAGCTCCGCCATGGCCTTGTCGCCGAGCGCCGCCCAGGGGCCGGCGGCCAGGTCGTCCGTGCGGCGCTCGACGTCGTCGCGCAGGGCGCGCCCGGCGTCGGTGGCGTCCCCGTCCGCGGTGACGAGCCCCCGCGACGCGAGCCGGTCCCGGGCGGCGGCCCACTCCGCCTCGCTCCAGCCGCGGCTGGCGAACGTGGTGACGGGCGCGGCGCCGACGGCGGCGAACGAGACCAGCGCCTCCACCGGGTCGAGACCCGCGGTGAGGAGGGCGGCCAGGTGCCCGTCCCCACGGTGCTCGCGCAGCACGGTCGCCGCCTGCCACAGCACCAGGTGGGGCTCCTCGGGCCAGTGCAGCGCGGCGTTCGCGGCGGCGAGCGGCCGCCCGGCGGTTTCGGCGGCCTCGGCGGCGCGGCGCGCGAGGGCCGCCGCCTCCGCCAGCTCCGGCCCGGCGACCGCGTCCCCGAGGAGTCGACGGTAGAAGCGGTCCACCGCGCGCAGCCGCGCCGCCAGGACGTCGCCGGGAGCGGCGGTCCGCCAGGCCGCGGGCACGTACCGCCGCACCATCGCCGGGCTGAAGCTGTAGAAGGCGGACGCGACGGGCCCGGCGTCCACGGGGCCGAGGGGGGCGGCACGCCAGGCGAAGTACGCGGGCCAGCGCTCGTCGGTCGCGTATCCGAGCGCGGCGGCCTCCTCGACGGCCTCGGGTGCGTAGTAGAGGACGGCGTGCAGGGGCTCCAGCAAGTGCCACATCTGCCGGACGCGTGCGGGGTCGGGCTGGAACACGGGGACCACTTCCCATCTAGTCACTGCCTAGATCTGCTGCACCCCAGACTGCTCCGGCCCGGCAAACTTGTCAATGCCTAGATGGGGCGTACGCTGCCTCCATGAGCACGAGCGACAGCCGGCGCGGCTACCACCACGGTGATCTGCGGCGGGCCGTGATCACCGCCGCCCTGGACGCCATCCGCAGCGACGGCCCGGCGTCCCTGAGCCTCAGGGACCTGGCCCGGCGCGCCGGGGTCTCGCACGCGGCGCCGGCCCACCACTTCAAGGACCGCGCCGGCCTGCTGACCGCCATCGCGAGCGAGGGCTTCGACCTGCTGGCCGCCACCCTCGGCGACGCGGCGGACCTGCGGGACGCGGGCGTACGGTACGTCCGCTTCGCCGTCGAGCACCCCGCGCACTTCCAGGTCATGTTCCAGCCGGACCTGCACCACCCGGACGACCCGGAGCTGCGGCAGGCCAGGACCCGTGCGGGCGACCGGCTGCGCGAAGCCGTCACCGCGGTGCCCGCCGGGGGCCGCGGCGAGGACGCCCGGCTGGCTGGCGTCGCGGCCTGGTCCCTGGCGCACGGCTTCGCGACGCTGCTGCTCACCCGGAACCTGGAGGGGCCGATGGCCGGGCGCGACCCGGAGGACGCCTTCCGCACCCTGGCCGGCCTGCTGTTCCGTACGGACGGCCCCTGACGGCCGCCCACAGCGGCGACGCATTGAAGCGGCCCACCGCGGCGGACCTGACGGCAAGGCGTGGCGGGGTGCGGCGCCGCCTTGAACACCGCGGCGCACCGGCCGATGAGTTTTCCGTACGCCCCCGGTCTCCACACCACCAGCACCGACGACACCACGGGAGTCACCCCATGCGCACCTTCAAGCTCCAGGTCCAGGTCACCGCCGACGGCTACATGGCCGGCCCGAACGGCGAGATGGACTGGATGACGTGCCCGTGGACCGACGACATCAACACCTACGTCGACGCGCTCACCGCCCCGGTCGACTGCATCGTCCTGGGCCGCAGGCTCGCCGAGGGCTTCATCCCCACCTGGGCCGCCGGCCCCGAGGGCGAGGACCGGGCGTCCATCGACAAGATGAACAACACGCCCAAGGTCGTCATCTCCCGCACGCTCACCGCGTCCCCCTGGGAGAACACCGTCGTCTCCGACGACCTCGCCGGAACCGTGCGCGAGCTCAAGTCCCGGCCCGGCGGCGACATCATCGCCTACGGCGGCGGCACGCTCGTCCGCGACCTGATCGCCCAGGGCCTGCTCGACGAGCTGCACCTCTTCGTCAACCCCACCGCGATCGGCGCCGGCATGCCCGTCTTCCCGCACACCGACGCCTACCAGCACCTGCGCCTGGTCACCGCCCGCCCCTTCGACTGCGGGATCACCGCGCTGCACTACGAGCCGAAGCGCCCCTGACCCGGCTCGACCCGCGGCGGGGCGGCCCTCCGCGAGAGCCGCCGCCCCCAGCGCCGTACCGGACCTACGAACCCAGGATCGTGGTGAGGAACTCGCCGGTCCACGCCAGCAGTTCGCGGCCCACCACCGGCTTCCCGCCGATCTTGCCCGTGGTGGGACGGGGAACCAGGATCTGGTGGGTCTGCGGTTTGATCACGGTCCGCGGGTACAGGCGCTTCAGGCGCAGCTCCTGCGACTCGCGCAACTCCACCGGCGCGAAGCGGATGTTCGGCCCCTGGAGGACGATCTCCCCGACGCCGCAGGCCCGCGCCAGCATCCGCAGGCCGGCGACGAGGAGCAGGTTCTCCACCGGCTCGGGCAGCTTGCCGTAACGGTCGGTCAGCTCCTCGCGGACCGCCTTGATGTCCTCCTCCGTGTTCGCCGAGGCGATCGCCCGGTACGCCTGGAGACGCAGCCGCTCGCCGGGCGCGTAGTCGTGCGGGACGTGCGCGTCGACCGGCAGCTCGATCTTGACCTCCAGCGGCGGCTCCTCCTCCACGCCGCCCTCCAGCGACGCGCGGTAGTCCGCGACCGCCTCGCCCACCATCCGCACGTACAGGTCGAAGCCGACGCCGGCGATGTGGCCGGACTGCTCGCCGCCGAGCAGGTTGCCCGCGCCGCGGATCTCCAGGTCCTTCATGGCGACGTACATGCCGGCGCCCATCTCGGTGTGCTGGGCGATCGTCGCGAGCCGCTCGTGGGCGGTCTCGGTCAGCGGCTTCTCCGGCGGGTAGAGGAAGTACGCGTACCCCCGCTCACGGCCGCGGCCGACCCGGCCGCGCAGCTGGTGCAGCTGCGACAGGCCGAAGTTGTCGCCGCGCTCCACGATCAGGGTGTTGGCGTTGGAGATGTCGATGCCCGACTCGACGATCGTGGTGGAGACCAGGACGTCGAACTTCTTCTCCCAGAAGTCCACGACGACCTGTTCCAGGGCCTGTTCGGACATCTGGCCGTGGGCGATCGCGATCCGCGCCTCGGGGACGATGTCCCGCAGCCGGGCGGCCGCCCGGTCGATCGACTCGACCCGGTTGTGGATGTAGAAGACCTGGCCCTCGCGCAGCAACTCACGGCGGATCGCCGCGCCGATCTGCTTCTCCTCGTACGGGCCGACGAAGGTGAGGACCGGGTGCCGCTCCTCCGGGGGCGTGGTGATGGTCGACATCTCGCGGATGCCGGTCACCGCCATCTCCAGGGTGCGCGGGATGGGGGTGGCGGACATGGTGAGCACGTCGACGTTGGCGCGGAGCTTCTTCAGCTGCTCCTTGTGCTCGACGCCGAAGCGCTGCTCCTCGTCGACGACGACCAGGCCCAGGTCCTTGAACTTCGTCTCGGACGAGAACAGCCGGTGCGTGCCGATGACGACGTCGACGGAGCCGTCCTTCAGGCCCTCCAGCGTCGCCTTCGCCTCCGCGTCCGACTGGAAGCGCGACAGGGCCCGCACGACCACCGGGAACTGGGAGTACCGCTCGGAGAACGTGCCGAAGTGCTGCTGCACGAGGAGCGTCGTCGGCACGAGGACGGCGACCTGCTTGCCGTCCTGGACCGCCTTGAAGGCGGCGCGCACCGCGATCTCCGTCTTGCCGTAGCCGACGTCGCCGCAGATCAGGCGGTCCATGGGGACCGTCTTCTCCATGTCCTCCTTCACCTCGGCGATGGTGGACAGCTGGTCGGGCGTCTCCGCGTACGGGAAGGCGTCCTCCAGCTCCCGCTGCCAGGGCGTGTCCGGGGCGAAGGCGTGGCCCGGCGCCGCCATGCGGGCGCTGTACAGCTTGATCAGGTCGGCGGCGATCTCCTTGACCGCCTTCTTCGCCCGGGCCTTGGTCTTCGTCCAGTCCGCGCCGCCCAGCCGGTGCAGGGTGGGTGCCTCGCCGCCGACGTACTTGGTGACCTGCTCCAGCTGGTCGGTGGGGATGTAGAGGCGGTCGCCGGGCTGGCCGCGCTTGGCGGGGGCGTACTCGACCAGCAGGTACTCGCGGGTGGCGCCCTGCACGGTGCGCTGCACCATCTCGATGTAGCGGCCCACGCCGTGCTGCTCGTGGACGATGTAGTCGCCCGTCTCCAGGGTGAGCGGGTCGATCGTCTTGCGGCGGCGCGTCGGCATCCGCTGGCCGTCCTTGCCGGCCGTCTTCTGGCCCGACAGGTCGGTCTCGGTCAGCACGGCGAGCTTCAGGCCCGGGTCGACGAAGCCGAACTCGATGGAACCGCACGCCACGTGGACGAGGGACGGCGAGATCTCCGTCAGGTCGCCGTCCAGGCGGGCGGCGATGCCCTCCCCGCCGAGCACCTCGACCGTGCGGGCGGCCGGGCCGTGGCCCTCGGTCACGAAGACCGTGCGCCAGCCGTCCGCCAGCCAGCCCTTGGTGTCCGCCAGGGCCCGGGCGGTGTCGCCGCGGTACGACTCCGGGGCGTGCATGCCCAGGGTGAGGGTGTCGTCGTCGAGCTCCTCGTCCGCCGCGAACGGGGAGACCGACCACCACATCATCCCGAGCTCGCGCGCCCGGTCCCGGACGTCCGCGATGCCCCACAGCGACGCCGCGCCGACGTCGATCGGCGCCTCGCCGCCGCCGGCGGTCGCCGCCCACGACGCCTGGAGGAACTCCTGCGACGTGGCCACCAGGTCCGAGGCCCGGGTGCGGACCCGCTCCGGGTCGCACACCACCGCCATGGAGTCCTTCGGCATCACGTCCAGCAGCAGCTCCATGTCGTCCACGAGCACCGGGGCCAGGGACTCCATGCCCTCCACGGCGATGCCCTCGGCGATCTTCCCGAGCAGCTCGCCCAGCTCCGGGTGGGCCTCGGCCAGGGCCGCCGCCCGCGCCCGGACGGACTCCGTCAGCAGCAGCTCGCGGCAGGGCGGCGCCCACAGTCCGTGCTCGGCGACCTCCAGGGACCGCTGGTCGGCCACCTTGAAGTAGCGGATCTCCTCGACGTCGTCGCCCCAGAACTCGACGCGCAGCGGATGCTCCTCGGTGGGCGGGAACACGTCCAGGATCCCCCCGCGCACCGCGAACTCGCCGCGCTTCTCGACCAGCTCCACGCGTGCGTACGCGGCGGCCGCGAGCCCCTCCACCACCTCGTTCAGATCGGCCTGCGCGCCGGTGCGCAGGGACACCGGCTCCAGGTCCCCGAGCCCCTTGACCTGCGGCTGGAGCACGGAGCGCACGGGCGCGACGACGACGGACACCGGGCCGGCGGCCGGGTCGTCCGCGGACGGGTGCGCCAGGCGCCGCAGCACCGCGAGGCGCCGGCCGACGGTGTCCGAGCGGGGCGAGAGCCGCTCGTGCGGCAGCGTCTCCCAGGCCGGGTACTCCGCGACCGTGTCGGGATCGAGCAGGCTGCGCAGCGCCGCCGCCAGATCCTCCGCCTCCCGCCCGGTCGCGGTCACCGCGAGCACCGGACGCCCCGCCTCGCGGGCCAGCGCGGCCACCGCGAAGGGGCGCGCGGCGGGCGGCCCGACCAGGTCGACATGGTGCCGGTGGCCGTCGGAGGCCGCCTTCACCGCTTCGGCGAGGGCGGGGTCCTTGACGACGGCGTCGAGCAGACCGTGCAGGCTCATGGAGACTTCCATCCCGGTGTGTGGGGCAACGCGAACCGCCCGACACGTCGCACGGGCCGGGGGTTCCCAGCCTACGACGTCACCCGGACCACCGCGCTCGAAACAATCCGGGGCCGGATGTCAACCGGACACGTGCCGGGGTGCGTATAGGCCATGAGAACCGTCCGACCACTGGGGGCCCGCGTTGACCGAAGAGGAGTTCCACGAGCTCTACGCTCACTCGGTCACGCGCCTGGTCGGTCAGCTGTACCTGATGACCGGCGACCTCCACGAGGCCCAGGACGTCGTCCAGGAGGCGTTCGTACGGGCCTGGGGGCGCCGCTCGCGGCTGCTGCGGGACGCCGGGCCCGAGGCGTGGGTCCGTACGGTGGCGTGGCGGCTGGCGGTCAGCCGGTGGCGGCGGCGGGGCCGGGCCGCGGAGGCGTGGCGCCGGCACGGCAGCGGTCTGCGCGACAGCGTGCCGGCGCCGGACGCCGGCTCCGTGGCCCTCGTCGCGGCGCTGCGCACGCTGTCGGAGCGGCAGCGGCGCGTCGCCGTCCTGCACTACGTGTGCGACCTGTCCGTGGAGCAGGTCGCCGCGGAGACCGGGCTCGCCACCGGGACGGTCAAGACGCACCTGTCCCGGGCCAGAGCCGCCCTCGCACCCCATCTGACCGAGGAGCAGCACGGTGTCTGACCAGCGCAGCCAGCACACGGACCAGGCCATCGCCGCCGCGCTCAAGCGGGCCGCCCGCACCGGTTCCCTGCTCGTCACGCCCGAGCCCGCCGCCCGGGTGGCGCTGCGGGGGCGGCGGCGCCGCAGCCGTACGCTGGCCGCCGCGGCGGCGTGCGCCGTGTGCGTGCTCGGTGCCACGGGCACGCTCGCCGCGCTCACGCTGCTGCCCGAGCGGCCCGGCGTGCCGACGGCGCCGCCGTCCCCGTCCCCTTCGCCGTCGGCCCCGCCGACCTCCGTCTCCCCCTCGTCCGCCCCGCCCACCGGCGCCTCCCCCTCGTCCGTCCCGCCATACTCCGCCTCGCTGCCGGTACCGCCGGCGTCCCCGGCCCCGACCGTTCCCACCCCGGCCACGGCGACCCCTTCGTCCGCCCCGACCACCCCGGCCGCGCCGGACGCACCGGCCACCGCCGTCCCGTCCCCGGGCGCTTCCGCCCCGGCCACCCCCGCCCCGGCCACCCCCGCCCCGAGGGCCGCGGCCCCGACCGCCTCGGCCTCGGCCGTCCCGCCCGCCGCGCCCGCCATCGGGTCCCGCCACCCGTAGTGACCCGAAGGAGCCCGCCACGCATGCGTGGAACCGTTCTCGCCGCACCCGCCGGCCGCCGCACCGCACCGGAGAACCCCCCGACGGCGCCGATACCGATAACCGGGCCGCCCGCCGCCGCACCGGCAGCGGGCGGCCGCGCCCCCTACCTCCTCGCGCTCGCCCTGTTCGCCGCGTACACCACGCTGTCCGTGCTCCGCCACCGCCGCATGGGGAGCCGCTCCTGGGACCTCGGCATCTTCGAGCAGGCCGTCCGCGGCTACGCCCACCTCCAGGCGCCCGTCGCCGACCTCAAGGGGCCGGGCACGAACATCCTCGGCGACCACTTCAGCCCCGTCACCGCGCTCCTCGCGCCCGCCTACCGGCTCTTCCCCACGCCCGTCACCCTCCTCGTCGCGCAGGCCGCGCTGTTCGCGCTCGCCGCCATCCCCGTCACCCGCGCCGCGACCCGCCTGCTCGGCCGGTCCTCCGGTGTGGCCCTCGGCGTCGCGTACGGACTGTCCTGGGGCATCCAGCGGGCCGCCGACTTCGACTTCCACGAGATCTGCTTCGCCGTCCCGCTGATCGCCTTCTCCCTGGAGGCGGTCCTGCGCGCCCGGTGGCGCGCCGCGCTGCTGTGGGCGGCACCGCTCGTCCTGGTCAAGGAGGACCTCGGCCTGACCCTGGCCGCCCTCGCGCTCGTCGTCGCCTGGCGGGCGCGGCGCACCTCGCGGCGTGCCGCCGTGTACGCGACCGGTGTGGCGCTCCTCGGGGCGGCCGCCACCGCCCTGACGCTCCTCGCCGTCATACCGGCGTTCAACACCACGGGCGGCTACGACTACTGGAGCAAGGTCGGCGAAGGCCCGGGCCCCCTCGCCGGCGCCGAAACGAAGCTGCGCACCCTGGGCTGGCTGCTGCTGCCGGCCGGGCTGCTCGCCCTGCGCTCCCCGCTGATGCTGGCCGCCGCGCCCACCCTCGGCTGGCGGTTCCTGTCGGGCGACCCCCACTACTGGTCCACCGACTGGCACTACAGCGCCGTCCTGATGCCGGTCGTGTTCCTCGCGCTGGCGGACGCCGCGGACATCACACGCCGCAGCCCGCGCCCCTGGCTGCGGACCTACGCGAACCGGCTGCCCGCGTGCGCCGCCGCGGCCGCGGTCGCCCTCACCACCTCGCTGCCGCTGTCGGCGCTCACCGAGGCGCGGACGTACCGCACACCGCCCGGGGCCGTCGCCGCCGAACGGCTCCTCGCCCGCATCCCGGACGGTGCGACCGTCGAGGCGAACGTCGGCCCCATCAGCCGCCTGGCGGGCCGCTGCCGCGTCCTGTGGATCGGCGACGCCAGGAACCCCGCCCCCGACTACATCGCCCTGAACAACAGGTCCGGCTGGGTGCGCGACCCCCGCGGCTACGCCAAGCAGCTCCACCCCGGCGCCCGTTACGACCTGACCGGCGCGGCCGCCGGATACATCGTCCTGGAGCGGCGCACCTGAGCCGGACGGGGGGCTTCCTCCGCGGATGCGGTCCCGGTGGGCGTGGAGGACGCCCACCGGGACCGCGGCCCCCACCGTGACCGTGCCGTCAGTCGGTCGCGATCGCGTTCAGCACGT